>CAYMRB010000196.1:0-17545 GCA_964392615.1 uncultured Planctomycetia bacterium
TCGGCCAGGTCGGCGATGCGATCTACACGCTGAACTTCAACTTCCTGGGCGGCCCCGCCATCCCGGCGCCGTTCCCGAATTGCGGTCGCAGCACCGACGCCGGCGATGTCGCCCTGGGTTGCGACACGCCGATCGCCTGTCCGTAAGTCTTCCGACCGCCCGCCGGGTGCCAAGAGGAGGTTCCGCTTGGCGCCCGGCGGTGGTTTCCATCTGCCTTGATTTCCACGAATCCACAACGTACGGCTCGACGTCAACAAATGAGGAATGCCCTCAGGGAGGCAAAAGTGCATACCAGAGTCCTGGCGCTCGTAGCGCTGTTCTTTGCCGTCACCCCGGCCGCGCAAGCGGACCTGGTGGCGCACTACACGTTCGATGAAACGCTGGACGACAGCACGGCCAACGCGAACCACGGCGTGTTCGCCGGAGGCGATACGCCGACGTGGACCGCCGGCTACGACGGCACGGCGAACGGCGCCATTGCGTTCGACGGCGCCGACGACATCGTCAACGTGGCGACGGGCACTGGCCTGCCGGTGTCGAACGAGCCCGCGTTTTCTGTCGTGATGTGGGTCCGCGGTGCCGCGGCGCAGAATGACAAGCGCGTGTTCTCGGAGGCCTCCTCGAGCAACAACACCCCGCTGGTCAACATCGGCACGCGCAACACCGGCGCTGTGATGAACAGCTACCTCCGTCCGGGCCCCGGTGCCCGGCAGTCGGTCTTCGGGCCCTTCGACGGCACCTGGCACCAAATCGCGTGGGTCGACAACAACGGTCAGGTCGACTTCTACGTCGATGGCGTTCGCGACCCGGCGAACATGAACTACACCCGGCCCGCCCCGCGGGCGATCGACCGCACCTCGATCGGCGGCATCCAGCGCGCCGCCTCCAGTCACTTCTTCACCGGCGACATCGACGAGGTGTCGATCTACAACCACGCCCTCACCGAGGACGAGGTCCAGGCGATGGTCCCGACGCCGGGCTGCCCCGACGAAGGCGACACGCACTGCTCCGAGCTCGCCGTCGACCACGACGGCTTCGGCGGCGTCACGGCGACCGCGACCGCTTCCGACGACGGCGGCGACGACGTGATCTACACGTTCACGATCACGGCCGCGGACGGCTCGAAGCTGCAGTACGGCCCGCAGGTCGAGAACTCGATCGAGTTCACCCTCGCGCGCGGCACCTGGACGATCGCGGTCACCGTCGACGACGATCTGGCCTGCTTCGATGAGGCGGACGACGCGACGGTCTCCGCCGAGTTGATCGTCGATCCCGAGCCGCAGCTCATCGCCAAATTCGCGTTCGACAACGATGCTCTCGATGCGTCCGGCCTGGGCAATGACGGGGTCGTCAGTGGCGACCCGACCTACGTCGAGGGTTTCGACGGCACGCCGCTCGGCGCGCTCGAATTCGATGGCGACGGCGACCTCGTCGAAGTCACGCACACGCTCGGCTTGCCGCTCTACAACAGCCCAGCCCACACCGTCGCGATGTGGGTCAAGGGCCCGGTCCAGCGCGACAAGCGCGTCTTCTCCGAGAGCAACACGTCGGGCAACAACACCCCGCTGGTCAATGTCGGCACGCACAACAGCGGTGCGAACGGCGCGCTCGACATCTTCATGCGCCCTGGCAACACGACGCTCATCAACCACGCGAAGAGCTCGCGCCCGGCGTTCGATGACACCTGGCACCACATCGCGTGGGTCGACGACAATGGCCAGGGACTCATGTACATTGACGGCGTCCTCGAGCCGCAGCGCGTCAACTACTCGCGCCCCGGCGCCCACGGCGTCAACGCGACGACGATCGGCGGCATCCTCCGCGGCAGCACGTGCTGCCTCTTCACCGGCGCGATCGACGACGTCTGCTTGTTCAACTACGCGCTCAGCGCCGAGGAGATCGCCGATCTCATCCCTGAGCCCGAGGACTGCGCCGGCGACGCCGACACGCACTGCGACGACCTCACCGCGGTCGGTCCCGAAGACGAGACCGAGGGCGAATACACGGTCACGATGACCGCGACCGACGGCAGCGGCGACGACCCGCTGTGGTACACGTTCTGGGTCGACAACGGCGAGACCGTGACCCAGATCGGCCCGCAGAACGGCAACGAGATCACGCGCACGCTGACGCCCGGCATGTACACGATCACCGCGACGGTCGACGACGTCATGCTGTGCCGCGACGCCGCTGAAGACGCCTCGTGCACGCTCGAGCTCGAGGTCCTGAGCGAGCCGGAGATCATGATCTCCGGCTTCGCGCTCGACGGCGACCTGCTCGACTCCGAGCCGGCCGCGAACGACGGCACGATGCACACGGGCGAGCCGACCTTCACAGAGGGCGTGGACTGCACCGAGAACGGCGCGCTCGCGCTCGACGGCAGCTCGGGCAATCAGGTCGTCCTCGGAACCAACGGTCTTCCAGTCACGGGGCGCTCCGCCTTCACGATCGCGATGTGGGTCAAGGGCCCGGCGGGACAGGACGACAAGCGCTTCTACTCCGAGAGCAACACGGTAGGCAACGGTCGCCCGCTGTTCAACCTCGGGACCGGTCGGAACAGCGACAGCTCGACCGACAAGTTCTCGTTCTACTACCGAGGCGACAACGGCGTCGCGGTCGACCATCCCAACTCCACGACGACCGTGTTCGACGACACGTGGCACCACTTCGTGTGGTCGGACGACAACGGCACGGTGGTTTGCTACATCGACGGCGTCCCGGATGCGACCGACTTCAGCTATGCGCGCAACACGCTGACGACCGACGTTGCGACGATCGGCGGCATCCTGCGCGGGGCTGCTGCCGACCCCGGCAACAACCCGAGCCACGAGTTCACCGGCGCAATCGATGGCGTGATGATCTTCAACTACGCGATCGAGGCCGATGAGGTCGCTGCGATCTACGGCGACGGCCCGGCGGAGTGCTGCGACGGCCCGGACACGCAGTGCAGCGAGATCGCGATCACCTCTGGTCTGCCCGGCATCTTCATCGCCACGGTCACCGCGAGCGACGATTCGGGCGACCCGATCCTGTACACGATCACGGCCGACAACGGCGTCGACGATCCGGTGGTCGTTGGCCCGCAGGAGTCGAATCAGGCGCGCTTGACGCTTACTCCCGGCTCTTGGACGATCACGGCGTCGGTCGACGACGACCCCGACTGCGACCAGCCGGGCGAGTGCTCGACGACGCTCTACATCTGCGACGGCGCCGACACGACTTGCGACGGGCTGACCGTGGTCGGTCCGGAAGGCGACCTGCCGGGCGAGTACACCGCGACGGCGGCGGCGACCGATGCCGACGGCGACGCGATCTCGTACGTGTTCACCGCCGACAACGGCGTCGATGACCCCATGGTCATCGGCCCGCAAGAGTCGAACGAGGCGGTGTTCACGCTCGACGTCGGTGCCTGGACGATCAGCGTGGCCGTCGACGACGACGCGGACTGCGATGACGCGGCCGGCGAGTGTTCGACGACGGTCGAGGTCCTCGAGCCGGGCATCGGTCCGTTCGTCCGCGGCGACTGCAACGGCGACGGCGCCGTGACCGGTCAGGTGACCGACGCGGTCTTCCTGCTCGCGTTCAACTTCACCGGCGGCGACATTCCGGGCTGCATGGCGGCCTGCGACGCCAACGGCGACGGTGCCGTGACCGGTCAGGTGACCGACGCGGTGTATATCCTCAACTTCAACTTCACCGGAGGAATCGCGCCGCCCGCGCCGTTCCCCGAGTGTGCGAACTCCACCCTCGAGACCGACATCGCCCTGGGTTGCGACGTGCCCTGCACGCCGTGATGCCATGATTTCGGTCTGAGAACCCTCAGGGCCCGGGGAGCATGCCACGGCGCGCTTTCCGGGCCCTTCCTCTTCGGCCCGCCGAGTATCATCAGGGAATAATGAAGAACGGGTGGCGCATCGCGAACATCGCAGCCCCGCTGGCGGTCCTGCTAGCGGTCTGGATCGCTCCTCGCGACGCGACATGCGCCCCCGTGATCAGCGAGTTTCTCGCCAGCGGCAGTCGCCTGCTCGACGAAGACGGCGACGCCTCCGATTGGATCGAAATCCTCAACCCGGGTCCGGGTGCGGTCGACCTCTCGCTCTGGTACCTGAGCGACGACGCCGGCAATCTGCGCCGGTGGCGCCTTCCGGACTCGCCCGACCTCGTGCTCGCTCCCGGCGAGTACCTCGTCGTCTTCGCGTCGGGCAAGAACCGTCACGGCCCGCAGCTGCATGCGAGCTTCGCGCTGTCGAGTGACGGCGAGTTTCTCGCTCTCGTCGAGCCCGACGGCCTGACGATCGCGCACGCCTACGCGCCGAGCTATCCGCGACAGCGCGACGGGGCGTCGTACGGTCTGACGACACACAGCGAGACGTTCGTCGCCGCCGACGCGTCGGCCTCCGTGCTCGTGCCGACCGACGGCACGCTCGGCACGGCGTGGCCGGCGAGCGACTTCGCCCCTGGCGTCGAGTGGACCGACGGTCACCTCGGTGTCGGTTTCGACCGTTCGGAAGAGCCGCAGGTCGTCCCCGAGGGCCTGGTCGGCTACTGGAGCTTCGATGCGCACCTCGACGACGCCGCGAACGGCAACGACGGCGTGTTTCGCGGCGCGGCGGAGCCGAACTGGGTCGACGGCTTCGACGGAGAGCCCCTCGGCGCGATTCGCCTCGACGGCGTCGATGACTACGTCGAGGTCACGCATCGCGTCGATCTGCCGATCTACGACCACGCGGCGTTCTCCGTCTCGATGTGGGTCAAGGGAGGGCCGCAACCGGACAAGCGCGTGTTCTCGGAGGGCAGCGCCTCGACGAGCAGGCCGGTCTTCAACATCGGCACGGACAACACCGGAGGGTCGGGCGCGGTCGATATCTACATCCGCGATGCCGGTGGCAGCACCGCTCACTCGCACACGCACTCGGCGAGCGCGGCGTTCGACGATGCGTGGCACCACATCGCGTGGGTCGACGACGACGGCGACGCGACGCTGTGGATCGACGGCGTCCGCGACACGACGAACTTCTCCTACGCGCGACCCGATCTTCCCGTCAACCGCACGTCGATCGGCGCGATCCTCCGCGCGGCAGACAGCCACCACTTCGACGGCGTGATCGACGACGTCAGCCTCTGGAACCGCACGCTGACGCCCGGAGAAATCGTCGAACTCGCCGGCGGCGCCCACCCCACCGGGATCGGCGGCAGCGGCTACCGCGCCCACATCCGCACCGACCTCGAAGCGACGATGCTCGACGCGGGGCACTCCGGGGCGTACCTGCGCGTTCCGTTCGCCCCCGACGATCTCGACGCGCTCGCGACGCTGACCTTGCGCGTGCGCTACGACGACGGCTTCGTCGCCTACCTCAACGGTGTCGAGGTCGCACGCCGCAACGCGCCCGCGGACTCGACGTGGAACTCGCTCGCCACGCTCGAGCGCGAGCCTGCCGACGCTCTCACGGTCGAAGTCATCGACCTGAGCGACCGCCTCGACCTGTTGCGCCCGGATGCCAACGTGCTCGCCGTCCACGCGCTCAACGCGGCAGCCGACGACCCGGACTTCCTGTTCGCGGCCGAGCTGACCGGCGCCGGCGAACTCGTCGCGGAGGCACGCTACTTCACGACGCCGACTCCGGGCGCGCCGAACGGCGGCGGCTCGATCGATTGGGTCGCCGACACGACCTTCAGCGTCGATCGCGGCCTCTTCTTCGATCCGTTCGACGTTGCGGTCGACACCGCGACGGAGGGCGCGACCATCCGCTACACCATCGACGGTAGCGAGCCGACCGCGACGCACGGCGAGGTCTACTCCGGCCCGCTTCGCATCGACACGACGACGACACTGCGCGCTGCCGCGTTCCGCGACGGCTTCGAGCCCTCGAATATCGACACGCAGAGCTACATCTTCCCCGACCACGTGCTGCGGCAGACGCGACCGGCGGGCTATCCGACGACGTGGTCCGGCACACCCGCCGCGTACGACATGAACCCGGCGATCGTCGATGATCCGGACTTCGCCGACTCGATGGTCGATTCGCTCCTGTCGCTGCAGAGCGTGTCCGTCGTCCTGCCGTTCGACTCGCTGATCGGTCCGTCGGGCATCTACTCGAACCCGCAGAACTCCGGCCGCGGCTGGGAGCGCGCCTCCTCGTTGGAGCTGCTGCGCGCCGACGGTCGCGGCGGCTTTCAGGTCGACGCCGGCGTGCGCATCACCGGCAACCGCAGCCGTGGCCCCGGAAACTCGCCGAAGCACGGCTTGCGGTTCATCTTCCGCGGCGAATACGGCGCCACGAAGCTGCGCTACAAGCTCTTCGAGGACTCTCCGGTCGAGCGCTTCGACACGATCTCCGTGAAGCCGAACGCGTTCGACTCATGGGTGTCGGTCGACTCGTCGCAACGTCAGGGCGCGACGTACATCCGCGATCACTGGGTGCGTGACGCGCAACGCGACACCGGCCACCCGACGTCGCACGGCTTCTGGGTGCACCTGTACATCAACGGGATCTACTGGGGCGTCTACGACCTCGGCGAGCGTCCGGACGCGTCGTTCGGCGCCTCCTATTGGGGCGGCGACAAGGAGAACTGGGACGCGATCAAGAACCACGAAGAGGTGGTCGACGGCAACATCACGGCATACCGCGAGCTCGACGCGCTTCGTGCGACCGATCTCTCGACACCCGACGGCTGGGACGCCTTCCGCCAGTACGTCGACGTCGAGAACATGACCGACTACATGATCGCCAACATGGTCGCGCCGGCCACCGATTGGCCCGGCAATTACTACATGGTGCGCGAGCGACGCCCGGGCGCCGGCTTCAAGTTCATCAGCTGGGACGCCGAGTACGCGTTCCTCGGCGGCGTCAACAACAACCGCACGCTCCCCCACCGCCGCGACGCCGACTCGCCGACGAAGTTCTACCATGCGATTCGCGTCAACACCGAGTACCAGACGCTCTTCGGCGATCATGTCCACCGCCACTTCTTTCACGACGGCGCGCTGACGCCAGAGGCCATCGACGCGCGTTGGCTCGAGAGCGCCGACGAGATCTATCTCGCGCTGCAGGCGGAATCAGCCCGCTGGGGCGACTATCGGCGCGGCACGCCCTATCGACCCGACGTCGAGTGGCGCGCGGAGGAACGCTACCTGCGCGAGGACTACTTCCCGGTTCGCACGGGCATCGTCCTCGAGCAGTTCCGTGCGCTCGATCTCTACCCCGACGTCGAAGCTCCGGAGTTCAATCGCCACGGCGGCGACATCGAGCCGGGCTTCCGATTGACAATGTCCGCACCCGCGGGATCGATCTGGTACACGCTCGACGGCAGTGACCCGCGTCTCGAAGGCGGCGCGATCTCGCCCGAGGCGTCGGAGTACGGCTTCAGCGACCGCATCACGCTGCTTGGCTCCGGCGCTTCCGCGCGCGTGCACGTGCCTACCGACGATCGCCTAGGCCTCGACTGGACGAACGCCGACTTCAACGACGACGCGTGGACCGCCGGCACGACCGGCCTCGGCTACGAACGCACGTCCGGCTACGAAGACCTCATCGCGACCGATCTCAGCGACGCGATGGACGGCATCAACGCGACGTTCTACGCGCGCGTCGCGTTCGACGTCGAGCGGCCGGAGGAACTCGACGCGCTGACTCTGCGCATGAAGTACGACGACGGCTTCGTCGCCTGGCTCAACGGAGTAGAGATCGCGCGACGCAACGCCCCCGAGATCCTCGCGTGGAATGCTTCGGCGACCGCGCCGCACACCGACGCGCAAGCCGTCGTGTTCGAGGACATCGACGTCTCCGAGCACCTCGAGCGACTCGCGCCGGACCGCAACGTCCTCGCGATCCAGGGCATGAACTCGAGTGCAGGCTCGTCCGACCTGCTGATCGTACCGGAACTCGCGGCGACCGAGCTCGGAGGCGCGCTGCCGGATCTCGTATTCGAGGAGTCCACCCGCGCCAGAGCGCGCGCTCTCGTCGGTGACGAGTGGAGCGCGCTGACCGACGCGGTCTTCGCTGTCGACACCGGCCTGCGCGTCACCGAAATCCAATACCACCCGGTCGCGCTGGACGGCGACATCTTCGATCCGGACGAGTTCGAGTACATCGAGCTCACGAACACCGGATCGGAGCCGATCGACCTGCGTGGCGTTCGCTTCACGCGCGGCGTCGAGTTCGACTTCACCACGAGCGCGGTGACCGAGTTGGCTCCAGGCGAGATCGTCGTGATCGTCGAGGACATCGCCGCGTTCGCGGCGCGCTACGATATCGGCGCGATCCTCGTCGCCGGAGCCTACTCGGGCAAGCTCGAGAACTCGGGCGAGACCTTGAAGCTCGTCGGCTCCCTCGACGAGACGATTCTCGAGTTCGCGTATTCCGACCTCTGGCATCCGTCGACCGACGGCGAGGGCCCCTCGCTCGTCATCGACGACCCCGGCGCCGATCGCTCGACCTGGAGCGACGGCGCGAGCTGGCACCCGAGCCGGTTCCCGCTTGGCTCCCCGGGATGGGCGGAGTCGGACGGCGACGGCGGCCTGCAGCGCCCCGGCAACCTGAACCAGGACGCGAACGTCGACATTTCGGACTCGATCGCGCTGCTGCGCTGGCTCTTCGGCGGCGCAGCCCAGCCGCTCCCCTGCGGCGACGGCACGCTCGGCGCGACGGGCAACATCGCCCTCATCGATGTCAACGACGACACGCGTGTCGACTTGAGCGACGGAGTATACTTGTTAGCGTACTTGTTCCAAGGTGGATCGCCTCCCGTCCGCGGCACGTCGTGTGTGCCGATCGAGACGTGCCCGGATGCGTGTTCGCCATAGATCCTCCCCGAGAGACATGAACCGAATGAGATCCGCGCCGACCATCGTGCGTCTTCTGGCGTTGTTCGCGTGCGCCCTGCCATCAGCCTCCGCATTCGCTGATGGTCCGGTCATCAACGAGTTCCTCGCGATCAACCGCGACGGGATTCGCGACGGCGACGGCGACCACTCCGATTGGGTCGAGGTCCTCAACGAGGGACCGGAGACGGTCGACATCTCGGGCTATCACCTGACTGACGACCCCAGCCGACCGACCAAGTGGCAGTTTCCCGTCGCGGACGAGCTCGTGCTCGCGCCTGGCGACTACGTGCTCGTCTTCGCGTCCGGAAAGAACCGCCCCGACGTGGACGAGCTGCACACGAATTTCCAGCTCTCCGGCGAGGGCGAGTACCTGGCCCTGTTCCACTCCAACGGCTTCACGCCGGTACACGAGTTCAGCCCCGCGTATCCGCTGCAACGCCCGGACATCTCCTACGGGCTCAGCGCCGAAACGGCGACGTTCGTCGACCGCGGCGCCGACATCGACTACCTCGTGCCATCGAACGGCGCGCTCGGCATGACCTGGGTCGACCCCGACTTCGCACCAGGGGCCAGCTGGACCCGTGGCACGACCGGCATCGGCTACGACACGGGCGAGGGCGGCGCGGATCTCCCCGCCGTCAGCACGTGGCTGTTCGACGGCGACACCAACGACAGCTCCGGTCCGAACGACGGCCAGGTCTTCGGTGGCGCCGGGTACGTCGAGGGCCACGACGGCACGCCTGAAGGCGCGATGCGCTTCGACGGCAGCAACGACTACGTCGATGTGGCGCAGAACACGTTCCTGCCCGCATACGATCGACCAGCATACACGCTCGCGATGTGGGTCCGCGGCGATCCTCAGAACGACAAGCGCGTGTGGTCCGAGGGATCGAGCGCGAGCAGCACGCCGCTGTTCACGATCGGCACGCAGAACCGCGGCTCGACCGGCCAGGTCAGCGTCTTCATCCGCTACCCCGGCGGCGGCAGCCCTGGTCACGTCCTATCGGAAGGCATCGCCTTCGACGGCACCTGGCACCACCTCGCGTGGGTCGACACCGGCGGCAACGCGGCGCTCTACATCGACGGCCAGCTCGACGCGACGGACTTCAGCTACTCGAAGCAGTCGATGGACCTGAACCTCACGTCGATCGGCTGCGTCCTGCGCGCGACGACGTGCTGCTTCTTCGACGGCGACATCGACGACGTGCTGCTGTTCGACGAGGCGCTCGGCGAGGACGAGATCGCCACGATCGCGGCCGGCGGCGGACCGGGCGGCGCGATCTTCGGCCGCTACATCGATACCGACGTCGGATCCGACCTCGCGAACGTCAACACGTCGCTCTACGCGCTGATCCCGTTCGGCGTCGACGATCCGGCGCTGTTCGACTCGCTCGTCCTGCGCATGCAGTACGACGACGGCTTCGTCGCCTGGCTCAACGGCGTCGAGGTCGCGAGCGGCAACGCTCCCGTAGAGCTCGACTGGCAATCCCGTGCGGCCGCCGATCGCGACAGCGCCGACGCGATTCGCAAGCAGAGCTTCAATCTCTCGGACAACGTCGATCTCCTCGCCCCGGGCGACAACATGCTGGCGATCCAGGGCCTCAACCGCGCGGCGGACGACGGCAACTTCCTGATCTTGCCGGACCTCGTCGCGTCCGGCTCACGCGCTCTGACGCCGCAGTATCTGCGCAACCCGAGCCCTGGAACACCGAACGAGGACGCGTTCGTCGACTTCGTCGCCGACACGACCTTCAGCGTCGACCGCGGCTTCTACGACGCACCGTTCGAGGTGGAGATCACGTCCGAGACGCCCGGCGCGACGATTCGCTACACGACGGACGGCAGCGCGCCGACCACCGGCACCGGGACCGTCTACGCCGGTCCGATCCTCATCGACACGACGACGACGCTGCGGGCCATCGCCTACCGGTCCGGCTGGGAGCCGACCAACGTCGACACACAAACGTACATCTTCCTCGACGACGTCATCCGTCAGCCTGCCTCGATTCCCGGCTATCCGAGCACGTGGGCCGGCCTGCGCGCCGACTACGCGATGGACCCGGAGGTCTGCACCGACACGGACTCGCCGACCTTCCAGCCATCGATCCGCGAGGACCTGATGGCGATCCCGACGATGTCGATCGTGCTGTCTCGCGACGATTTCATGGGATCGTCCCGCGGCATCTACACTCACCCGACCAGCCGCGGAGTGGGGTGGGAGCGCGGCGGCTCGGTTGAGTACTTCACCGCGGACGGCAGCCGACCATCGTTCCAGGTCAACTGCGGCATCCGCATGCAGGGCGGCTCCAGCGCACGCACGATCGAGGGCAAGCACTCGTTCCGGCTCGTCTTCACGGAGCGCCATGGCCCGACAAAGCTGCGCTACAGGCTGTTCGAAGACTCCGACGTTGACGTGTTCGACACGCTCATCTTGCGCTGCTGCTCGACGGACTCGTGGCATTTCAAGGACGGTGGCGGCCGCTACCGACGCTGGGACTCGCAGTACATCCGCGACGTTTACATGCGCGACAGCCAACTCGCCATGGGCAAGCTGTCGGGCCGTGGCACCCACGTCCACCTGTACGTCAACGGCCTCTACTGGGGTCTCTACAACCCGACCGAGCGCCCCGATGATTCGTTCAACGCCGAGCACCAGGGCGGCGAGAAGGAAGACTGGGACGTCATCAAGGACTTCTCCGAGCTCTTCCGTGGCCAATGGACCTCGTGGAACGAGATGATGAGCCTGGCCGGCGGCGGCCTGTCCACCGTGGATGCCTATCAGCGTATCCAGGGCAACTTCCCCGACGGCACGCGAAACCCCGACTACCCGGTCTACCTCGACGTCGAGAACCTGATCGACTACATGATCCTCCACCTCTGGGGATGCTCGGAGGACTGGCCCCACCACAACTGGTACTCGGCCCGCGACCGCACCGGCGCATCCGGCGGCTTCAAGTTCCTCTCATGGGACCAAGAGATCACGATGGACTTCGTGTTCCGCAACCGGATCAACGTGAGCAACAGCGGCTCGCCGGCGTTCCTCTACTCGCGCCTGCGGGCGAACCCCGAGTTCCGGATCTGGTTCGCTGACCGCGTGCAGAAGCACTTCTTCCACGGCGGCGTCCTGACGACCGAGACCGCGCGGGACCGCTGGATGGAACGTGCGAGAGAGCTCGACCGCGCGATCGTCGGCGAGTCGGCGCGTTGGGGCGACTTCCGCGACGACGTGCCCGATCCGAGCAACAGCGCGGCGGAGCTCTACACGCGCGAGGATCACTGGCTCGTCGAGCAGGACAAGGTCATCAACGACTACATCCCCGAGTCGCGCCGCCTGGCGCTGGAGCGCTTCACGGCCGGTGACCTCTACCCGGACCTCGCGCCGCCTCGGTTCAACCAGCATGGCGGTGACATCGACCCGCCGTTCAATCTGTCGATGACGGCGATCGAAGGAGAGATCCACTACACGCTCGATGGCACCGACCCCCGACTCGTCGGCGGTGAGGTGTCGCCGGACGCGGCGACGTTCGGGTTCGCCAGTGGCGAGACTCTCGTAGCTCCCGGTGCACCGGCGCGCGCGCTCGTGCCGTCGGACGGCAGCCTCGGTCTCGATTGGATCGCCACGGACTTCGACGACGCCGATTGGCGCGCAGGGACTACCGGCGTCGGCTACGAGCGCAACGCGGGAGGGGCGTACGAGGACCTGATCGGCACGGACATGGTCGACGTGATGGACCGCATCAGCGCGACGGTCTACATGCGCATCCCGTTCGACATCGACGACGTCGGCGATCCCGACGCGATGAACCTGGACGTCAAGTACGACGATGGCTACATCGCGTATCTCAACGGCCAGGAGATCGCGCGACGCAACGCGCCGGACGACGCGACGTGGGACTCCGACGCGACCGCTTCTCATAGCGACACCCTGGCCGTGTTGTTCGAGAGGGTCGACGTCTCGGAGCACATCGGCCTGCTGCGCAACGGGCTGAACGTGCTCGCGATTCACGGCATGAACTCGAGCGCCTCGTCGAGCGACATGCTGATTCTCCCGCAGCTCTCCGTGAGCGAGGTTTCGGGAGGCGGCGTGCAACTTCTCGAGACGACGGTCGTGAAAACCCGCACCAAGTTCGGCGACGAGTGGAGCGCGCTCCAGGAGGCGATCTTCGCCGTCGACACGGGGCTGCGGATCACGGAGATCATGTACCATCCGCTCGCAGCCGAGGAAGGCAGCCCGTTCGAGCAGGACGAGTTCGAGTTCATCGAGCTCCAGAACACGAGCGGCACGACGCTCGACATGGCAGGCGTCCGCTTCGTCGACGGCATCACGTTCGACTTCACGGACAGCGCGGTCACGAGACTCGCTCCGGGCGAGGTCGTCGTCCTCGTGGAGAGCCTCGCCGCGTTCGCGACTCGCTACGACCTCGGTGCCATACTCGTCGCCGGCCAGTACGGTGGCAAGCTGAGCAACACCGGCGAGAGGATCACCCTCGTCGGACCGCTCGGCGAGACGATCCAGGACTTCGAATACGACGACGCGTGGCACCCGGAAACCGACGGCACCGGCAGCTCGCTGGTGATCGTCGACGCGTTTGCCGACCGCGCGGTCTGGGGCCAGAGCACAGGTTGGCGGCCGAGCCTCTTCGCTCTCGGATCGCCCGGGGTCGATGAGTCCGGAGGCCCCGCGGGCGGGCTCCAATTGCCAGGCGACACGAACCAGGACGGTCGAACCGACGTCTCCGACGCGATCGCGCTGCTCGGGCACCTCTTCGGCGGCTCCCACGCGGTGCTTGCCTGCGGCGACGGGACGGCCTCCGACCCGGCGAACGCGGCGGTCCTCGATGTCAACGGCGACGGCGGTGTCAACCTGTCCGACCCGATCTGGTTCCTGGAGTACCTATTCCAGGGAGGACCTCAACCCGCGGCCGGAGTCGAGTGTATCCTGGTCGAAGGCTGCCCGAATGCCTGTCGGCCGTAGCTGACGTTCGGTCGCCTGCGATCTTCGAGGTCGGATCATGCTGTTCCACCGGCTCGCTGTATGCCTGATGGCGGCGGTCTGCGCTCACGCTCCCCTTCGGGGCGGTGAGCCGACCGTCGAGTTCAACCGCGACATCCGTCCGATCCTGTCGGACAAGTGCTTCGCGTGTCACGGCCCCGACGCGCGCAAGCGCAAGGGAGGACTGCGTCTCGACGAGGAGTCTTCAGCCAAGGCCGTGCGCGACGGCAGGGCGGCGGTCGTGCCGGGACAGGCGGCGAAGAGCTCGCTCGTCGCGCGAATCACGACATCTGAGGCAGACGAGCGCATGCCGCCGCCGGAGCTCGACAAGGAGCTGTCGCGCGAGGAGATCGCTCTTCTGACGCGATGGATCGACACCGGGGCCGCGTACCAGGAGCACTGGGCGTTCGTCCGACCGAGCCGGCCGTCGACGCCGACGGTCGAAGCACGGACGTGGCCGCGAGGGGAGATCGACCGCTTCGTGCTCGCGCGCATCGAGACGGCCGGACTATCGCCATCCGAGCAAGCCGACGCGACGACGCTCGTGCGGCGGATCTCGTTCGATCTCACCGGCATGCCGCCGCAGCCGGGCGATGTCGACTCGTTTGCGTCGGACCCGAGCGACGCGACCTACGACCGGCTCGTCGATCGCCTGCTCGCGTCGCGTCACTTCGGCGAACGCATGGCGGTTCACTGGCTCGACCTCGTGCGGTACGCGGACACGGTCGGCTACCACGGCGATCAGGAGCACCACATCTCGCCGTACCGCGACTGGGTGATCAAGGCGTTCAACGACAACATGCCGTTCGACCGCTTCACCGCCGAACAGCTCGCCGGCGACCTGCTCCCCGGAGCAACGACTGACCAGAGAATCGCGTCGGGATACAACCGGCTCCTGCAAACCACCCACGAAGGCGGCGCGCAGGCCCGCGAGTACCTCGCGAAGTATGCCGCTGACCGAGTGCGCAATCTCGGCGCGGTCTGGATGGGTGCGACGCTGGGTTGTGCAGAGTGTCATGATCATAAGTACGACCCGTACACTATGCGCGACTTCTATAGCCTGGCCGCGTTCTTCGCGGACGTACAGGAGACGGGCAACTTTCCCGGCGCCGGCAATACGTCGCCGACGCGCCGGCCACCGGAAATCGAAGTGCGCTCGCCTCTCGATCCCGATGGCCCGACGCGAAGGACGATGGTCACCGTGGCGGTCAAGCCGCGCACGATTCGCATCCTGAACCGCGGCGACTGGATGGACGAGAGCGGCGAGATCGTCTCGCCTGCGGTCCCCGCGTTCCTACCCCAGCCCGCGATCGACGGGCGACGGCCGACGCGGCTCGATCTGGCGCGATGGCTCACCTCTTCCGAGCAGCCGCAGACTCCGCGGATCTTCGTCAGCCGGCTGTGGTACCTGTTCTTCGGCCACGGGCTCTCACGCGTGCTCGAGGACACCGGCTCCCAGGGCGAATGGCCGACCCACCCGAAGCTGCTCGACTGGCTCGCGGCCGAGTTCATCGAGAGCGGCTGGGACGTCCAGCACATGATCCGGCTGATCGTGCAGTCGCGAGCCTACCGGCAATCGTCGAGGGTGCCCCCGCTGCTGCGCGAGCGCGACCCCGAGAACCGGCTGTACGCGCGCCAGGAGCGCTTTCGCCTGCCGGCGGAGATGATTCGCGATCAGGCTCTGGTCGTCAGCGGCCTCCTCGCCGCTCGCGTCGGCGGCCGCAGCGTTCGCCCGTATCAACCGGCAGGCTACTACGCGCACCTGAACTTCCCGCGCCGCAAGTACCTCCCGGATGACGGCGACAATCTCTACAGGCGCAGCGTCTACACGCACTGGCAACGACAATTTCTGCACCCGATGCTGCGCGCTTTCGACGCCCCGTCGCGTGAGGAGTGCACGCCTCGCCGGCCGCGCAGCAACACGCCGCTCGCCGCGCTGACGCTGCTGAACGACCCGACCTTCGTCGAGGCGGCCAGGGTCTTCGCCGCGCGGGTCCTTCGCGAGGGAGGGGCGACGGACGAAGAACGCGTCGCCTGGGCGTGGCGCCAGGGACTGAGTCGACGACCCGAGGCGCGCGAGGTGGCCGTGCTACGGGAACTCCTCGGCGCGACTCGATCGGCGTACCGCGACGATGAGGATGCCGCGCGCCGGCTGATCGCGACCGGCGCGGCGAAGGCGGCCAGCGATCTCGACGCGAGAGATCTCGCGGCGTGGGCTGCCGTCGCCCGAGCGATCCTGAATCTCGGCGAGATGATCACGCGGAGCTGACTGAGCGATGACGGACCCGATCAGGAACCACCGAGATCTGCAGACGCGACGCGCATTTCTCGGCCGCACATCTCTCGGCCTCGGATCGATCGCGCTGTCGACGCTGCTCGAGTCGCCCGCCACTGCCGGGAACGCCATCGCGTCGGAGCGCGCACTGCGCGAACGCATGCCCGGAGTGCCGGGTCTACCCGGCCTGCCACACTTCGCTCCTCGGGCGAAGCGCGTGATCTTCCTGTGCATGGCCGGCGGGCCGTCGCATCTCGAGACCTTCGACCACAAGCCGGTGCTGGCGAAGCTGAACGGCAAGCCGATGCCCGCCTCCTACACGCGAGGTCAACCGATCGCACAGCTGCAGGGCCAGAAGCTGAAGTGCCTGGGGCCCTTGTTCGAGTTCCACCGGCACGGCGAGTCGGGCCAAGAGATCGCGGAGTGTCTGCCCAAGACCGCGGAGATCGCCGACAAGATCGCGATCATTCGCTCGATGCACACCGACCAGATCAACCATGACCCGGCGCACACGGTGATGAACACCGGCACGTCGATCTCGGGACGCCCGAGCATGGGATCGTGGGTCACGTACGGTCTCGGCAGCGAGGCGGACAACCTGCCCGGGTTCGTCGTGCTGACGAGCGTCGGCGGGCGCAATCCGCAGCCGATCGCGTCGCGACAGTGGTCGAGCGCGTCGCTACCGAGCCGGTACCAAGGCGTCGAGTTCTACTCCAAGGGCGATCCGGTCCACTACGTCGGCAATCCGCAGGGCGTGTCGCGGGTCCTGCAGCGCCGTGTCGTCGACGCGGTTCAGAGGCTCGACCGCATCCACAACGAGAGCGTCAGGGACCGCGAGCTCGACACCCGGATCTCGCAGTACGAGATGGCCTTTCGGATGCAGGTCGGCGTGCCGGAGCTCATGGATCTGTCGGACGAACCGCGCGAGATCCTCGAGATGTACGGTACGGAGGGCGCCGACGGATCGTTCGCGTCGAACTGCCTGCTCGCGCGACGTCTCGCGGAGCGCGGCGTGTGATTCATCCACCTCTACCATCGCGGCTGGGATCATCACGGCGACCTCGTTCGCTATATGAAAACGTGCACCGGACTGTGTGACGGTCCGAGCGCAGCGCTCGTCAAGGACCTGGAGCAGCGCGGCATGCTCGACGACACCCTGGTCGTCTGGACGGGCGAGTTCGGGCGCACGCCGATGTTCCAGGGCAAGGGCAAAGAGCCCGGACGCGATCACCACATTCGCGGTTTCTCTCTGTGGATGGCCGGCGGCGGCGTGCGGGGAGGCGTGACGTACGGCGCGACCGACGAACTCGGCTACAACGCCGTCGAGAACCCTGTCCACATCCGCGATCTCCACGCGACGATGCTGCACCTCCTGGGCATCGACCACCGTCGACTGACGACCAAGCTACAGGGCCTGGACTGGCGCCTGACCGGAGTCGAGGACTCGCGTGTG
>CAYMRB010000197.1:0-17512 GCA_964392615.1 uncultured Planctomycetia bacterium
CGAGCTCCACGGCGACGCCCACGAGCTCTCGCCGCGTGAGCTCGACGACCTCGTCGCGTACTTGCGGACGCTCTGACTCGCGATCCCAGGACGACGAACGCCGCCGTCGTCACTCGGCCCCGAACGCGTACACGGTCACCTGGCGATAGGTCTCGCCGGGACGCAAGATCGAGTTCGGAAACGCGGGCTGATTCGGCGCGTCCGGAAAGTGCTGCGCTTCGAGGCACAGCGCCCCGTGCTTCTCGAACACATTGCCGCTCGTGCCGGCGATGCCGTCGAGGAAGTTGCCGGTATAGAGCTGAATGCCCGGCTCGGTGGTCGCCACCTCGAGGACGCGACCGCTCGACCGATCGACGACGCGTGCCGCGAACCTCGGCTCCTCGCTCGGTGCTCCGAGCACGTAACAATGGTCGTAGCCGCCCTCCACCTCGTCGAAGCGGGAGCCGATCGCCATCGGCGTGCGGAAGTCCATCGGCGTGCCGTCCACACCGCGCAGCTCACCCGTCGGAATCAGCCCCTCATCGACAGGCAGGTACTGCTCTGCGGCCAACTGCAGCTCGTGGGACAACACATCGCCCGATCCGGCACCGGACAGATTCCAGTACGCGTGATTCGTCAGGTTAACCGGCGTCGGGCGATCGGTCGTCGCGGTGTAACCGATCGTCAGGCGGCTCTCCTCGTCGAGCGTATACGTGACCGTCACATCGAGCGTTCCGGGATACCCTTCATCGCCGTCCGGGCTCGCGTGGCGAAACCGAACGCCTGCGAGGCCGTCTCCCTGGAAGCTCTCCGCGCTCCAAACGGCGCGATCGAACCCGTGCGTACCGCCGTGCAGGTGGTTCGGTCCGTTATTGCAAGCAAGCTCGTACTCGACGCTGTCCAGCGTGAACCGTCCGCCGCCGATGCGATTCGCCCAGCGCCCGATGACCGCCCCGAAGTACGGATGCTCGACAAGGTATCCCGCCAGAGCGTCGAAGCCGAGGGTGATCTCGCCGCGATGGCCGGCGCGGTCCGGAGTCTTGACCGATTGAACGATCGCTCCGTAGCTGATCAGGTCGACGGAAACTCCCGCCGCGTTGTGAAGACGAAAGCGTTCGACCGCGAGGCCGTCCGCAGTGGATCCGAAAGTGTCCTTCTCGACTCTCATGGCGCAACGACTCGCGTCCTGTGCTCTCAACACGTTCTCGCCGACATTAGAAGCGATCGCCGCGGTCGAGGGCCAGGGCGATTTCGCCGCTCCGACGCGCTGTCGCGGTACCGATCAGGAACGCGCGATCTCGTACGAGCTCCACCGCTCTCCGCAGCGCAGGGCGCGGTACGGCTGCGCGATGTCGTGACACGTGTGGACGAACTCGTCCGGCGTCGCGGTGTTGAAGCTGAACATGTCGTAGTGACACGGCACCACGAGCCGCACGCCGGCCGCCTTCGCCAGTCGCGCCGACTCGCGACCCCACAGATTGCCGGCGACGCGTCGCTGCGGCGCACGCCCGTTGATCGGCAAGAACGCGACGTCGATCTTGAACGGCTCGAGCCAGCGGTCGAGTCCCTTGTAGCCGACGGTGTCGCCCGAGTGGTAGACCGTCCAGTCTCCGAACTGCACGACGTAACCGAGATACAGATGGCGACCGCCGTCGTCCGTATCGAGGTCGTCGTGCGCGGCTGGAATCGCCCGGAACCGGAAGCCGCCCGCATCGACGCTTCCGCCCGCCGCCAGCCCGTGGGGCTTGTCCCGATCGATCCCGAGCCGGCCCGCGACGAAATCGCGGTTCGCCTCCGGAATGACGAGGCCCAACGACGGACTCGCGTCGAGGATCGGACCGAGCGTCTCGGCGTCCAGGTGATCCGTGTGGTTGTGGCTGGAAGTCGCGACGTCGACGAAGTCGAGCCGCGCGGGATCGACGACGCGCGCCGTCATGCGGATGTGCGGCTTCTCCGTGTCGGCGTACTTACGCGTCAACGAGTCCGACAGGTACGGGTCGAGGAGCAGATGACGCGCACCGTCGGCATCGCCCCACTTGATCAGGAACCCGCTCTGTCCGAGCCACCAGACGTGAAAGCAGTCGTCGCACGTGGGCGCTGTGGAGACATCCTGCAGAAAATCATCGTCCTGGAGGTGCGGTGCGATCATCGGGCTCACTCCCTGCTCCCTGTGCTTCTGCTGTCACTCCAAACCGCGTTCGCGGCCTACGGCGCGCACGCCTTCGACGAGGTTCGCCAGCTTCTTCCGGGCCGCCCAGCGCGCCGTCTGGCTCAGGCCGCAGTCAGGCGCGAACGACAGGCGCTCCGCCGGCGCGAACTCGAGACAGCGCTCGACGCGCTCGCGGATGTCGTCGACCGTCTCGATGTAGTAGCTCTTGACGTCAACGATGCCGACCGCGACGTCGACCCGCTCCGCGATGTCGCGGATGATCTCGATCTCGGCGAACTCGCGGCTCGCCATCTCGACGTGAATCTCGTCGACCGAGAGGTCGAGGAACGCCGGAAACATCGGCGCGTACTTGCGCAACCCGACCGCGTGCCCCTTGAAGTTCCCGAAGCATAGGTGGGTCGACAGGCGACACCGACCGCGCACGGGCTCGACCGTGCGATTGAAGAGCTCGACGAACCGCTTCGCATCGCTCTTGTGGGCATAGCAGCTCATCGAAGGCTCATCGACCGTGAGCTCGCGGCAGCCAGCGTCGACGAGCGCCTCGAGCTCGCGACGCACGATCGGCAAGAGCGCCTCGGTGATCGCGAAACGATCCGCGTACTGATCGTTCGGCAGCAGACGGCCGCTCAGCGTGTACGGCCCCGGCACCGACGCCTTGAGGATCGTAGAACCGAGACGCAACGGCGCGGCTAACCGCGCGAGACGCTCGTACTCCTCGACGGCCCCGAGGCCACGAGGCGCCGCGAGCTCGCCGACGATCTCGTGCTTGCCCCGCTGGTCGTGCGCCGGCGGACCGAATACGCGCGGCGGGCGCGACTCCATGCGAATGCCGTCGAGGTGACCATAGAACGACAGGTTGAAGTCGAATCGGGTCTGCTCGCCGTCCGTGATGACGTCGAGGCCCGCGGCAACCTGGTCGTGGATCGCCGCGACGACCGCGTCGTCCTGCATCTCGGCGATCTCGTCGGCGCCGAACGCATCGAGGCACGTCGAGGCGTGCTCGAGCCAACCGGGAAAGGGGTAGCTGCCGACGACGGTGGTCAGCAGGGGACGGTCCTTCATCGATCCAGACTCCGTGTCATCTTTTGTCGGCTGCGCGCAGCAGCCGGATTGTCATCAAACGTCCGAGAAGAGCTTCGCGACACGGTGGGCGTGCTCGTCGTAGGCCGCCTCGAAGAGCTCGGCTGCCCTCTCCGGTCCGACCACGCAGCCCGCCGTCAAGACCTTCGGCGGCAGACCGCGCCGGGTCAACCGGTCGGCAACCTCCGCCTTGATCGCGTTGATCAACAGGACGCCGCCGATCGTCGACCCGGGAGCGACGGGCGTCTCGAGCCCGTCGATCTCGACCATCGAGTCGCCCGCGGGAGCGCCCGTGTCGAGAACGATGTCGGCGAAGTCGACGAGCTTCTTGCCGCTCGGGTGACGACTCGTGCTCGCGTCGAGATGCTGCTGGCTGACGACCGCGACCACCGGCACGCTGCGCTCGCGGAACCCCGCTGCGATCTCGATCGGTACGACGTTGCAGCCGCTCGACGAGATCACGAGTGCCGCGTCCTCCGACGCGATCGCGAAGTTGCGGAGAATCTTCTCCGCCAGCCCGCTGACGTTCTCCAGGAACATCGCCTGACGCTGTCCATTTGCGCCGACGACCTGGTTGTGGTACGTCAGCGACAGCTCGACGATGCCGTGGAAGCCGGGAAACGAGCCGTAGCGCGGCCACATCTCCTCGACTGCCATGCGGCTGTGCCCCGATCCGAACACGTGCACGAGGCGGCCGGCAGCGATCGTGTCGGCGAAGAGATCGGCGACGCGACCGACGGCGTCGCTCTGCGCAGACACGGCGTCGATCAGGCCGCGACATCGCTCGAGCCACCCGGCACAAGGTGTGGCGGCGGCGGAATCCTGTGGCGTCACTCGGCGTTGTCTCCCGATGGGTTGTCGTCGCTCTCGCGCTCCGGGCTCGCGTACTGCCCCTCGCTCACGCTCCAGCCACCGTCGACCGCGAGCACCTGCCCCGTCACGAAACGCGAGCGATCGGACAGGAAGTACACGACGGCCGCGTCGACGTCCTCCGACCGTCCGATACGACCGCCGTCGAGCGGCTGCTTGCTGCGGATGAACGCGAGCACGTCCGCGTCTTCCTGTGCGCGCCGCGACATGGGAGTCTCGACGAGCGCCGGGGCGATCGCGTTGACGCGAATGTCGTGCTCCGCATAGTGAGCGGCGAGCGACCGCGTCAGACCGTCGATCGCCGCCTTCGTCGCCGCGTAGACGTGCGTCGTGAAGTGGCGGGGCGATGGCGACGATCCGAGCACGCTGCTCATGTTCAGGATGCTGCCGCCGCTCTTCTGCGCCAGGAATTGGCGGATCGCGACGCGGTTCGACAGCAAGACCGAGCGCAGATTCAGCGCGATCGTGAAGTCGATGCCCTCGTCGGTGGCCTCGTGCAGCGGACCGTCGCCGTGACGCCGCCCGCTGCCGCCCGCGACGTGGTACAAGCCGTCGAGGCGTCCACTCCGCTCGATGGCGGTCGCGACGGCGCGTTCGGTCGTCGCAGGATCGGTCGCGTCACCGACCACCGCGCGGATCTCGCCACCGGCGTCGGCCGCCGCGGCCTCGGCTGCGGGGGCGCTCTCGGCGTTGCGTCCGACGACGACGATCTCTGCGCCGGCCCTCCGACAGGCCAGCGCCGCGGAGAGACCGAGACCGGTCGTCCCCCCGACGATGACGATTGACCTGTGCTCGAGCGCTTGGTCCATCGGGCTCCTGAGCGGGTTGTGCTCCCTTCGCGCGAAAGCGTGCCATGGTAGGCGGCGTCCGGGCGGGTCGCAAGGGCGACGTCGGCGTCGTCGGCGTCGAATTCTGCCCTGGAATCGTGGTAGCTTGTGGCCTCTTCCACTGCACGAGGTGAGATGCCAAGCATGCAGTACGCGACTCAGAATCTTCTCGTCCGCCCCGGCGAGCATCCCGACGATCCGGGGCTCGCCCTGTCGATCACGCCGCAGAGCGCCGGGTGGGAGTTCATCTCCTTCCAGGCGCGTCGGCTGGCGCGCGAGGCGTCATGGTCCTTCGAGACGGGCGATTGCGAGCTCGCGATCGTCAACCTGACCGGGCGCTACACCGTGCGCTCGAACCGAGGCGACTTCTCCGACGTCGGCGGCCGGCGCACCGTGTTCACGGACGCCGCTCATGCGCTCTACCTGCCGCGCCGCACCGAGTTCACCGTGACGGCCGACGAGGCCGGTGAGCTCGCCGTCGCGTGGGTGCCGACCGACCGCGACGGCGAAGCGTTCCTGATCCGCCCGGACGACGTGAAGCGGTCGATCCGCGGCGGCGACAACGTCAGTCGGCAGATCAACGACCTTCTGCCGCCCGGCTCGCCGGTCCATCGTCTCGTCCTCGTCGAGGTCTACACGCCCGGCGGCAATTGGAGCAGCTACCCGCCCCACAAACACGATCTGCACGCCGAGGGACCGGATGGCGAACTGCTCGAGGCGGACCTCGAGGAGGTCTACTACTACCGCATCGATCCGCCCGTCGGCTGGGCGCTGCAGCGCGTGTACACGGACGACACGTCGCCCCTCCACCACGCGGGCACGCCGATCGACGCCACACTGGTCGCGACCGACGGCGACGCCGTGCTCGTCCCCGAGGGCTACCATCCCGTCGTCAGCGCGCCCGGCTCGACGACGTACTACCTGAACGTCTTGGCGGGAAGCGCGCAGAGCCTCGCCAACCGCGACGATCCGCGCTACTCGTTCGTCAAGGACTGCTACCGCGGTCGAGACGACCGCTTGCCGCTCTACTGATCTCGAGCCCGCCATGACGTTGAAACCCGACCGCGACCTCGACACGCTCCACATGGGGCGGTCGTCGATCGATCTCTACGCGAACGACATCGGCGCGGCGTTTCCGGACATCAAGAGCTTCGCCGCGTACGTCGGCGGCTCGCCGACGAACATCAGCGTCGGCGGCCGGCGCCTCGGTCTACGCACGGCGATCATCACCGGACTCGGAGTGGATCCGGTCGGCGACTTCATCCTCTCGTTCCTCGAGAACGAGGGCGTCGAGACGGCGTTCATCCCGCGCAAGCCCGGCAGCCGATCGAGCGCGGTCGTCCTCGGCATCGAGCCGCCCGATCGCTTCCCGCTCGTGTTCTACCGCGACAATTGCGCCGACATGGAGCTGACGATCGACGACGTGCTCGCTGCGCCGCTCGACCGCTGCGGCGTGTTCCAGTTCGCCGGCACGAATCTCAGTCGCGAGCCGAGCCGCAGCGCGACGCTGTTCGCGGCCGAGAGCGCGCGCGCCGCCGGCGCGGAGGTCGTGCTCGACATCGACTTCCGCCCGGACCAATGGCACGACCCACGCGCATTCGGTGTCGCGGTGCGTTCGGCGCTGCGCCTCGCGGAGATCGTGATCGGGACGGAGGACGAGATCAACGCGGCGATGCTGACGCGTACCGACGACGTCGAGATCACCGACTCGGTCTCCGACACCCAGGTTCGCGGCGACGTCGATCGGGCCATCGACGACCTCCTGGCGCTGGGGCCGCGCGCGCTCGTTCAGAAGCGCGGTCACGAGGGCGCTCGCGTGCACTTGCGCGCGGCGGACGCGGAGGGACGTATCGAGCGCATCGACGCGCCGGGGTTTCCCGTCGAGGTCCAGAACATCCTCGGTGCCGGCGACGCGTTCGCAGCCGGGTTCTTGTGGGGATACGTGGAGGGGCGCGGCTGGTACGAAGCCGCGCGTCTCGGAAACGCGTGCGGCGCCATCGTCGTCGCCAGTCACGGGTGCGCCAACTTCATGCCGACCGCTGACGAGGTGAACGCCTTCGTCGAGCGGCACGGAGGGATTGGATCGTCACCGCCGAAGGGAGCCTGACGCATGACCAGTGAAACCGTTCGCCTGACCATGGCGCAAGCCGTCGTTCGGTTCCTCTCGAGACAGTACTCCGTACGCGACGGTGTCGAGACGCCGTTCTTCGCCGGCTGCTTCGGCATCTTCGGACACGGCGTCGTCGGGGGTATCGGCCAAGCGCTGCAGCAGTATCCGGAGCTGCGCTACTACCAGACTCGCAACGAGCAGGCCGCGGTGCACACGGCCGCAGCGTACGCGAAGGTGAAGAATCGCCTCGCCACGCTCGTCTGCACGTCGTCGATCGGGCCCGGCGCGACGAACATGATCACCGGCGCTGCCGGCGCGACGATCAACCGCCTGCCGGTGCTGCTGCTTCCCGGCGATATCTTCGCGCGTCGCAATGTCGCGCCGGTGCTGCAACAGCTCGAGTCGGAGCACTCGCAAGACATCTCCGTCAGCGATTGCTTCAAGCCCGTTAGCCGATACTGGGATCGAATCAACCGCGTCGATCAGATTCTGACAGCGCTGCCCGAAGCGATGCGCGTGCTGACGAGTCCGGTCGACACGGGTGCAGTGACGATCTCCCTGCCGGAGGACGTCCAGGCCGAAGCGTTCGACTACCCGATCGACTTCTTCACGAAGCGGCTCTGGACCGTGCCGCGAAACCGCCCCGACGAGAACCTGCTCGCGCGCGCTGCGGACTGGATTCGAGCGGCAGAGCGCCCGCTGATCATCGCCGGTGGCGGCGTGCACTACAGCGAGGCCTGCGACGCGCTCGGCGCTTTCGTCGAGGACACGGGAATCCCGGTCGCCGAGACGATGGCCGGCAAGGGAAGCCTGCCGTGGAATCACGCCCTGCAGCTCGGAGCGATGGGCGTCACCGGAACCTTCGCTGCGAACCGCATGGCGCGCGACGCGGATCTCATCATCGGCATCGGAACCCGATACAGCGATTTCACCACGGCCAGCAAGACGGCCTTCGCGAATCCCGACGTGCGCTTCGTGAACATCAACGTGGCGGAGTTCGACGGTCACAAGCACTTCGCCCTCGCGTTGACGGGCGATGCGAGAGCGACCCTCGAGGATCTCTCTGAGCGCGTGCAAGGCCATACTGTGACGAGCACGTACCGCCACGCAGCCGAGCAGCTGCACGTCGAATGGGAGCAAGAGGTCGACCGCATCTACGCGATCCGCAACCGCCCGCTGATGAGCCAAGGCGAGCTGGTCGGCGCAGTGAACGAGCACGGCGACCCCGACGGCGTCATGGTCTGCGCGGCCGGCAGCCTCCCGGGCGACCTCCACAAGCTGTGGCGCTCGCGGCACACGAAGAGCTATCACATGGAGTACGGCTATAGCTGCATGGGCTACGAGATCGCGGGCGGACTCGGAGCGAAGATGGCGGCGCCGGATCGCGAAGTCTACGTACTCGTCGGCGATGGCAGCTATCTCATGTTGTCGGGCGAGATCCTGACGTCCGTGCAGGAGGGCTACAAGCTCATCGTCGTGCTGATGGACAATAGCGGCTTCAACTCGATCGGCGGACTGAGTCGCTCGCTCGGTCAGCAGGGCTTCGGCACGCGCTTCCTGTTCCCCCGCGAAGGTCAGGTGCCCGGCGACGACGCCGTCGACGACGTCAAGGAGCTGCCGCTCGATCTGGCGATGAACGCGCGCGGGCTCGGCGCGAACGTCATCGAGTGCGAGACGCACGACGAGTTCACCGCCGCGCTCGACGCCGCGAAGGAGGCCGACCGCACGACGGTGATCTACGTGCGCAACGATCGCTACGTGCAGGTGCCGGGCTACGAGAGCTGGTGGGACGTGCCGGTCGCCGAGGTCAGCGAGTCCGACGAGGTGCGCGATGCGCGCGTCGAGTGGGAGAAGCGGCGTCGCGACGAGCGGTATTTCTTCTGATTCGGAAACGAGCGAACGCACATGACGCTACGCATCGCGAACGCGCCCTGCTCGTGGGGATCGCTGGAGTTCGACGACCTCGACGGCGAGGCCGTGCCGTGGGACCGCATGCTCGACGAGCTGGTCGCCACTGGATACGCCGGCACGGAGCTCGGCGATCCGGGCTTCCTGCCCGGCGATCCGGAGACGCTCCATGCGGAGCTGACGCGACGCGGCATCTTCCTGCTAGGCGCGTTCGTGCCGGTCGCGTTCGCGGTCGAGGATCGCCTCGCCGAGGGCCGTAAGGAGGCGCTCGAGGTCGCGCGTCTTCTCGCCGGGGTCGCGGATCGCGCCGGCGCTGGAGCGCCGCGACCGTTCGTCGTCATCGCGGATGACAACGGCACGGTAGCCGAACGCACGAAGCATGCCGGCCGTGTCCCCCGCTCGATGATGCTGAGCGACGACGAGTGGACGGAGTACGCATCCAACGCCGAGGACGTCGCGCGCGTCGTCGCCGACGAGACCGGCCTGCGCACGGTCTTCCACCACCACTGCGCCGGCTGGGTCGAGACGCCGCAGGAGATCGAGAGCCTTCTGGACCGCACGGATCCGGAGCTGCTCGGCGTCGTGTTCGACACGGGGCACTTCGCGTTCGGCGCGGGCGCGGGCCCGGCGGCCCCTGGCCGCGCGCTGCAGTTCCTCGAGCGATACGGCGACCGCGTCCCGTACCTCCACTTCAAGGACTGCGACCCGCGCATCGCTCAGGCCGTGCGCGACGAGGAGCTCGATTACTTCGAGGCCGTTCGCCGCGGCGTGTTCTGCGAGCTCGGCAAGGGCTGCGTCGATTTCTCCGCGATGCTCGAGTGGTGTCGTCTGACGGACTTCGACGGCTGGGTCGTCGTCGAGCAGGACGTCCTGCCCGGTCTCGGCACGCCGAGGGAGAGTGCGCAGCGCAATCGCGAGTATCTGCGCTCCCTCGGTGTTTGACGCCGGCGGAGGCGGACGGAAAGGAACAGCGGTGCAGACGACGATCGGCAAGTGGCGGCGCCTCTGTCAGTGCGCGAGCGAGCGCGGCGTGTTCGCGGTGCTCGCGGTCGACCACCGCTACCCGCTGCGACAGGCGATCGGCGCGGAAGGCGGGCCCGCGACTGACGAGGAGCTGATGGCGCTGAAGGACGACATCGTCCGCGCGCTGGGCGACCGGACGACGGCGGTCCTGCTCGATACGGAAACGGGCGCTGCGCCGTGCGTAACGAGCGGCGCGCTCCGCGGAGCGACCGGGCTGATCGTCGCCGCCGACACCGGATCGTTGGGCGAGCGGAGCCATATCGAGACCGGGCTCATGCCGGGCTGGAGCGCCGAGGCGGCGGCGCGCATCGGCGCGGCCGGCGTCAAGCTGCTCGTTTTCTACCATCCCGAGGCGCCCGAGGCGGCAGAGCGCGAAGCGATGGTGCGCGAGGTCGCCGAGGGCTGCGCGCGTCACGATCTGCCGTTCTTCCTCGAGCCGCTCTCGTACTCCCCCTGCGGCTCGGGTGCGCCGCTCCCATCGGCCGAGAGGCGCGCGGTGGTCATCGAATCGGCGCGGCGCTTGGTGCCGCTAGGCGCGGACGTCCTCAAGGCCGAGTTTCCCGTCCTCGTCAGCGAGGAGCCGGACGAGGCGGTCTGGCGCGACGCGTGCGAAGAGCTCTCGGCCGCGAGCGAGGTGCCGTGGGTGCTCTTGTCGGCGGGCGTGCCGTTCGAAGTCTTCCTACGACAGACGCGCGTAGCGTGCGAGGCAGGCGCGAGCGGAGTGATCGCGGGGCGCGCCGTCTGGAAAGAGGCCGTCACCGCGGACAGGGCGACCCGGCGCGACGTGCTCGCGACGACATGCCGCGAACGCATGACGCGAGCGCGCGCGCTGTGCGGGGCGCTGGCGCGGCCGTTCGGGGACGTGATCGAGCGACCTTGAGCGACCGCGGACAGCGCTGGCGAGAGCCCTCGCGAACCGCGTCACCGGGTCGCCTGGCATCCCGGATAATCGAAATCTCACCCCTTCTTCTGCGCACGCTGCTTGATGACCCGCGCGTGGCAGTCGAGCAGATACGCGCGCGACTTCCCCAGCGCCGCGGTCATCGGCTCGGGCTTCAGATCGCCGTGCATGAACGGGTTCACGCAGCCGCGGTAGCGCACCTTCGCGAGTGCGTCGATCCACGGCGTGAAGTCGGTCGGCCCGATACCGGGCAGCTGCTTCGTCCCCCTCGCTTTCTGCCACGCGTAGAAGTAGAAGAGCTGCGCGCCGGAGACCTCGATCGCCTTCTCGACGGACGCGCCACGCCCCTGCAAGTGGTACGGCGCGAGCGCGATGCCGAGACGCTTCGAGCGGTTCATGTCGACAAACGCCTTGAACGAGTCGATCGAGTCGAGCATCGCGTGGCCGTGGTTCTCGATCGCGAGGTACGAGTCGTACTTCTCGGCGAGCTCGACCTCCGGCTTGAGACTCTCGAGGAATTCCTTCATGCGCGCGATGAGCTCGGCGGGCTTGCACGGCTTCGTGCTGCCGCGCACGGCGACGCCGCCTCCGGCCTTGCCGAGGAGCTCGGCATAGCGCGGATAGCCGCCCCGATACACCGAGAACGAGAAGAGCGGCAGCTTCTGCGCGGCGAGCATCTTGCGCAGACCGTCCGCTCCGAGGCGTTCCGCTACGTCATCGAGGTGCGGGCAGCCCGCATGGCCCGACCAGATATCGACCGCGTCGAAGCCGAGGGCCTTGATCTGCTCGCAGGCCTTCTCGATCGGCAGGTGCATGTAGTGAATCGACGACGTCGACATGCGCATCTTCCACGGCTTGCCGTCGTCAGCGAACAATGTCGGCGCTGCCAGAGCCGCCGTCGAAGCGGCTGCAATCCTGAGGAAGTCCCTGCGGTGCATCGTCATCGTCCGTACCGTCCTCCGAGCCTTCTTCCGCGCGCTGGCGCGCCGCGCGACACGGCGGCGCGTGAAGCCAGCGACATCGTACGCCCTCGGCCCCCCAGGGGACCGTGAGCACAGTCACCTGGTCGCCGCTTGAGTGTACAATGCCGCGAACGCAGCTCCTCCTTGATCCATTGGCGGACTCCGGAGAAACGTTCTCATGAATCCACGCACCGTTCAGATCTGCCTTCTGGCCAGCCTCTGTCTCCCTGGCGGCCTGTTCGCGCAGGCGCCGTCGGTGATACCTCGCCCCGTCGCGACACAGATCCGCCGCGGTGTCTTCCGCATCACGCCGGCGACGCAGGTGGCGGCGACGGAGTCGACGAACGCGAAGGCACGACAGCTGGTCGAGGCCTTGGCCCCGGCGATGGGGTTCAAGTTGAACGTTGTCCATGGCGTACCCGGCAACGGAGGGATCGCTCTGTCGCTGGACGCTGCGCTCGAGACGGAGCTGGGGGATGAAGGCTACACCCTGAACGTCGCCCCGAACCGTCTCGACGTTCGTGCCGCCGGCACGGCCGGGCTGTTCTACGGCATCCAGACGCTGCGGCAATTGCTGCCGAGTCAGGTGTTCTCTCCGAAGCCTGTCAAAGGAGTCGCCTGGGTCGTTCCCTGCGTCACGATCGAGGACTCGCCACGATTCCGATGGCGCGGTCTGTTGATCGACCCGGCGCGGCATTTCATCCCGGTCGAGGACGTCAAGCACTTCGTCGACGCGATGGCCCTGCACAAGTTCAATCGCTTGCAGGTCCACCTGACCGACAACGAGGGCTGGCGAATCGAGATCAAGAAGTACCCGAAGCTGACCGCGCTCGGATCGCAGATGGACTGGAATCTGCGCTACAGGAAAGGCGAGGGGCCGCGCTGCTTCGGGTACTACACACAAGACGATATCCGCGAGCTGGTTCGCTACGCCGCCGAGCGCCACGTCACGATCGTGCCCGAGATCGAGATGCCCTATCACGCCGGCTCAGCGATCGTCGCGTATCCCGAGCTCGGCGTGAACACGACGCATCTCGCCGAGCTGCCGCCTGCCGAACGCTGGGGTCGCAAACACTCCTGGAGGCCCAGCTCGGGCCTGCTGGCCCCTCGGCCCGAGACGGTGGCCTTCATGCAGGATGTGCTGGCCGAAGTCATCGATCTATTCCCCAGCCGGTTCATTCACATCGGAGGCGATGAGGCCAATATCAAGGTCTGGGCCGATGATCCGCAGATGCAGGCCCTGATGAAGGAGCTGGGCTGCGCCGATGCCCATGCCCTCCACAGCTGGTTCATCAAGAAGATGGACGCGTTCCTGACCCGCAAGGGGCGTCGAATGGTCGGCTGGGATGAGATCCTCCAGGGGGGCCTGGCCTCCGGCGCGACGGTGATGAGCTGGCGCGGGACCAGCGGCGGGATCACGGCGGCAAAGGCCGGGCACGACGTCGTCATGGCTCCGACCTCGCACACCTACTTCGACTACCGCCAGCACAGCAGCGAGCTGGGGCTGGGTCGTCAGGTCACGACCGTGGAAAACGTCTACGCGTTCGAGCCGCTCCCTGCGGCGCTGAACGCGCAGCAGGCCGAACACGTACTCGGCGGGCAAGGTCAACTCTGGGGCGAGTTGATCGCCGATTCGCAGCGGCGGGATTTCATGACCTGGCCCCGGGCGTGCGCCCTGAGCGAAGCCCTCTGGTCCCCGCGGGAGAGTCGGAACGCCCATCTGTTCTTCTCTCGGCTCATCCCCCATGTCGAGCGTTTGAAGAAAGCGGGCATCGGCTTCCGACCACTCGATGCTTCGCTCGTCGAGGGCGTCACCAGCTACGTCGAGAACTTCGACTACTTCGCCAACAATTGGAATGTCGTGGGGCTGAAGGACTACACGTTCGGCGCCCGGATCACTCCGAAGAACGAGCTGGTCCTGGCGGGCAAGGCGGTGGTCGAGATTCGCACCGGCACCGATGGCACTCCGTTGAGCCGCGAGAATCCCAAGCGGGCCAAGGACGGCTGGCTGCCGATCATCCTCGTCACCTCCGAAGATGGGCCGGTGCGATACGAAGCGTCGTACTGGGCGACGCCCTTGCCCGACGCGAAGGACTGGAGGAAGGCGTTCGACTGGCCCACCGAGGGCGAGAACTTCCTGAACTGGATCCGGGTGAGGGCCGTCAACACGTCGGACGAGCCCGCCGATGCACGCGTCGCTATCGGGCCGGCTGTCGACTCGAAAGTGCCGAACACCCCGGAAGCACAGGGGGGAGGGAAGGTCGACAAGGCCCACTCTCGCCGGTATGCGTGGTCCTGGACGCTCCCGCCGGGCGGCTCGGCCGAGGGCGTCGCACGGTACGCTTTCTTCGCCGTTGACGACCCCGAGAGGTACGACGAGGAAGATCCTCGGGTCTGGCTTCAACGCACGGAACAGTACTGGCAAGGCGTGGTGGATCGCGCGGCCCAGATCGAGGTGCCGTGCCGCAAGGCGAACGAAGCGCTGCTTGCCGCGCACGTCTGCCAGTTGATCGCCAACGATCACGGCGAGGTGCACGGTGGTGAGGACTTCTATGACAGGTTCTACCCGCGCGACGGTGCGTACCAGGTGATGGAGCTGGAGGAAGCCGGGCTGACGGACGCGGCGTCAAAGGCCGTCGAACACTATCTGAAGTGCCAGGGCGAGGACGGGCGGTTTCGAGGCGGAGGCAATCAAGGGAAGCAGCTCGACGCCAATGGTCAATCCGTTTGGACTCTGTGGCAGTACGCCAAGATGACCGGGGACCGTGTGTTTCTCGAGCGGGTCTATCCGCGCATGCTTCGTGCCGTGCGGTGGACGATGAAGGCGCGGCGCAAGACCGCGCCACCATTCAGCGGTGTGCTTCACGCCGCACCCGCGGATGGAGAATGCCTCTGGAACGGTAAGTACCACATCGTCGGCTACGACATCTGGAACCTGCGCGGCATGCTCTGCGTGGCAGACGCCGCGAAGACCCTCGGAAAGCAGGCCGACGCCCAGGAGTTGCTCGCCGAGGCGGCGCTGTATCGCAAGGACATCGACGCGGCGTGGGAGAATACGGGCCTCGATCACTTCCCTCCGAGTTGGGAGAAGAGAGGCACACACTGGGGCAATACGGAGACGTTGTGGCCGACCGAATTGTTCTCGCGTGACGATCCTCGCGTCGCCGCGCTCAGCCAGCACGTCCGCAGCGATTTTGCCGGCGGCTTCATCGAAGGGACGATTCAGTGGAAGGGGACTGGCAAGGTCGAAGCGATCCATCCGTACATGGGCGCCTACACGACCATGGTCGACCTCATCCGCGGCGACCACGAGCAGGTCGTGGAGGATTTCTACTGGTATCTGCTGCACTCTACTGCCGCGCACGCATTTCCCGAGGGGATCTTCCATAAGAAGCGCATGGCGTGGAGCCATACGATTCCGCACGTGACCGGAGCCTGCAACTACGCGATCATGCTTCGCCACATGCTCGTGCACGAGGCCGGCGACGAACTGCATCTCCTCGCCGCGGTGCCGGACTGGTGGCTGGGTGACGGAGAGGAGATTCGCCTCAAGCGCCTACCCACGCACTTCGGCACGATGAACCTGACCGTCAAGGGAACGAAGAAGGGTATCGAGGTCGAGCTCGATCCTCCCCGGCGGAATCCTCCCGAACGGATCGTCCTCACGCTACCGAGGTCTCGTCCGTTGCTCGGCACGCTGGAGGGCGTCGATCTCGTGACTCGATCGGCTCAGGACAAGCGTTGGGACTTTCCAACGGTCGTTCAGCAATACCTCCAAACGTCCGAATTCGCCCAGTGGAATGCGGGCAAGCCGAATGCCCCGAGTCTCACGACCGGCAAGCCGGCGAAGTGCTCGCATGGGCTACCGGGACATCCAGCGAAGCTCGCCAACGACGGACGCAGCGGGGACACCGACAGCTACTGGGCTACTGACGTCAAGATGCACCCTGGCGTCGCATGGTGGCAGGTGGATCTCGAGAAGCCGACGACCGTCGGCCGCGTGGTCGTCGTCGGCTACTACGGTGACAAGCGCCGCTACGGCTTCACCGTCGAGACGTCTTTCGACTCTCGCCGATGGGACACCGTCGCCGACTGGCGTGGCAACACGCGACCGTCCACGGCGAAGGGCTACTCCTGCCGCTTCGAGCCGCGAGCGGTACGCTACATCCGCATCACCCAGACGGGCAACTCGGCCAATTCCGGTCGCCACCTGGTGGAAGTGATGGCCTATGACGAGTGAAACCAGGACTCGCCGAATCGGAGAAACGCGATGAACGTACGGAGCCGTGTCCCGCTTGCAGCGACGTGGATTGCGATACTCACTGCGACTTGCGCGAGTGCCGGCGAATCGACCTGGCGGGTGACGGATCGGGTCGATATCGAGACCGTCCCCTCCTGGTTTCCGGTCGGGTTCTCGTTGCTGACTCACGAGCGACGCCAGTACGTCGCCTACTACGACGCGAAGCATCGAATGACCGTCGGAACTCGCGCGCTTGGCCAGCGCCGTTGGCAGCGGTTCAAGCTCGACTCGAAGGTCGGGTGGGACTCGCACAACGGCATCACGATGGCCCTCGACCGCAACGGCGACCTGCACGTATCGGGCAATATGCACTGCGTGCCGCTGATCTACTTCCGTACGACGAAGCCGGGCGACATCACGACATTGAAGCGTCTGCCGATGACCGGCGAGGACTCGAAGCGTTGCACCTACCCGAACTTCCTACGGGACGCGACGGGGAGGCTGATCTTCAACTACCGCGACGGCGGCAGCGGTAACGGCCGGCGTTTCTTCAACGTATACGATGCCGCGACGCGAACGTGGAAACGACTCTTCAAGACGCCGCTCTTCGAGGGAGAGGGCAAGCGGAACGCGTATCCGCGCGGACCGACGCTCGGCCCGGACAAGCTTTTTCACGTCTTCTGGGTCTGGCGCGACACACCCGACTGCGCGACCAACAACAACCTCTCGTACGCTCGCAGCCCCGACCTGCTCCGCTGGGAGGCGGCCGCCGGCGAGGCCGTCGAGTTGCCGATGACACTCGACACGAAAGGCGTGATCGTCGATCCGGTACCGTCGGGAGGCGGTATGATCAACGGCGGAGCCAGGCTGGTCTTCGACGCGCAACAGCGCCCGATGCTCGCGTACCACAAGTCCGACGCGAACGGGAAGATGCAGATCTTCGTCGCTCGTTTCGCCACCGGCGGGTGGACGCGACGCGCGATCACGGCCTGGAACAAGCCGGTGAAGTTCTCCGGACGTGGCGCGATGCCGTTCATCGGCATCCGGATCCACACGCCTCGCCGTGTCGACGATCGCATCTGGGCAGTCGGCTATCGTCATCGCGACTACGGAAGCGGAACGGTCGCGTTCGACGAGACCACGCTGCGACCGGTGACGAAGCGGATCGAGTCGCCGCCGCGCGAGTTCCCCCCGGAGCTCAGCCGCACAGAGATCGATTTCCCGGGCATCCGGGTGCGACGGTCGGACGACCTCGGCGCGTCGGGCGACCCGAACGTGCGGTACGTCCTCAAATGGGACGTTCTGCCGCCCAACTACGACCGCAAGCGCAGTGGCTCGCTGCCGCCACCTGCGATGCTGCGCGTGATCAAGCTCGAACGCGACGAACGGCCCTAAGTGCCGCCTTTCACAAGTTCCTGTGCATACGAGCGGCATCTACGCCC
>CAYMRB010000198.1:0-6332 GCA_964392615.1 uncultured Planctomycetia bacterium
GACTCCGATCCCGACTCCGACTCCGACTCCGATCCCAACCCCGCCTCCGCCCCGGCCCCCCCCCGCCTCCCCCAGCGCCGCTATTGCATTCCCGGCGCGGCTGAAGATCATCTCCGCAGAGTGTGAAGGGGATGATTATGCCGATGGGCCCGATTCTGCAGGAATTCGCGACGATCGCTCGGGAGCGGGCGGACGAGCTGGCGTTGTGGTCACGCGGAGAATCGCTGCGCCTCACGTTCGGTGAGCTCCGCGAGCGCGTCGACGATTGGTCGCGCGCGATCGCATCGTTCCCGCCGCATACGGTCGCGTTGGCGACCGGCAACGGCGCCGCGTTCCTGGAGCTGTTCCTGGCGCTGCGCTCGCGCGGCATTCCGGTCGCGATTCTCGATGGCGAGTTGCCGTTCTCGGAGAAGATCGCCACGTGCCGTCGCTTCGGCGTCCCCACGTTGCTGCATCGCGACGCGAAGGGGAGCACGATCGGCGAGACGATCCAGGTCACGCGGATCCAGGCTGTCGAGGCGGTCGCACCGCCCGCCGGCACGGCGGTGATCAAGGTGACGTCCGGTTGCACGGGCCAGGCCGTCGGCGCGTGCTTCACGGAGGAGGCTCTCCTCGTCGGCATCCGACAGATCGCTGCGGGCATGGAGATCAGCTCGCGCGACCGAGTCCTGATCGCGATTCCGCTGAGCCACTCGTACGGATTCGACAGCGGCGTGCTCTCGCTCGCGGCCATCGGCACTCCTCTCGTCCTCGAGCCGGACTACTTTCCCCGTGCGCTCATCACGACGATGCGCGATACCGGGACGACCTTCTTCCCCGCAGTCCCGCCGCTGATCCGGAGTCTCGCGGAATGCGACGATTGGCCGGAGGGCCTCGCGCTGCGCCGCGTGATCTGTGCGGCAGGGCCGCTGAGCCGCGAAGACGCGCTGCTCTTCCACGAGCGATCCGGCCTTCACGTGCACCAGTTCTACGGCTGTACCGAGTCCGGCGGCATCACGTTCGAACGCGATCCGAGCTCGCCCGAGGCCGTCGGCACGGTCGGGCAACCGCTGCCCGGCGTGCGGATATCGCTCGACGAAGAGCGCCACGTGCGCGTCGATTCCGCGGCGAACTACCTCGCCCGCCTCGGTGCGGATGACGACTCCACTCCGCGCTCGATCACGCCGGGGGATACGGGCGAGTGGACTCCCGAGGGCAGACTGCGGCTGACGGGGCGGTCGGCCGATTTCTTGAAGATCGCTGGGCGCAAGGTGCACGCCGCGCGAATCGAGGACGCGCTGCGCGAACTCGAGGGCGTCGACGACGCGGCGGTCGTCGGAGTCTCCGATCCCGCCCGGGGCGAGCGAGCCGTGGCGTTCGTCGTCACGAGCGACGGCCCTCCCGACACGCAAAGTCTGCCGCCGGAGCTCACCCCACGCGAGATCCGTCAAGTCGCCGAGCTCCCGTACACGCCACGGGGCAAGCTCGATCGCCAGCAGCTGCGCCGTATCGCGACCACGCGGAACTCCGGATAGCCACTAGCCAGGCCACGCGAGACCGCGCTCAGACGACCCCCTCGACCTCGACGAGCAGCTCGCGCCGACAGATATCCGCTTCGAGGAAGAGCGTCTCGGCCGATGGCCGGGCGCGCTCCTCGAGCCCCCAGCGCAGACACTCGAGGTCCGCAGCGTCGCGCACGTAGACCTTCAGCGCCGACAGGCTCGCGAGGGCGGACGGGCCCACCGGACGTAGCTCGCCGCCGCAGGCCCTGGCGACGAGGATCTCGAGATTGCAGAGCGTCTCCGCGAGCTGCAGCGCCGCTTCGCCCTCGTGGCGACTCTCGTGACCGACGATGCTCGCGGTTCCCGATACGAAGACGGTCAGCGATGAGGTTCCGCACGAGCCCGTCACCAGACTCGTCGCACGCGCGAAGCTCGGGCTGCGTGGCCCGTACCGCAGTGGATACTCGTACGCGCTGACCTGCCGTGGATTCTCCCAGTGTCGCCCTGGAAGCCGCGCGGCGAGGAAGTAGACCAGCAGCTTCGAGTCACGGGAACCGACCGCGCTCGACGCGCACAATCGACGCGGAAAGCCGCTGCCGTAGCACGCTTCGAAAGCTCGCGAGCGCATGGCGCAGAACTGCTGGTATCGCTCGATCTCCGCCTCGGTTCCGTGGATGTCCGGAATGACGTTCCACATGCGCAAGGGATGCGGATAGCCCCGGCGCGTCAGGAATGCGAGGATCGCGCCGTACGCATGCCGAGTCGCACTCGCGATCGCCCCGCCCATGCCGACCTCGAGCTCGATCGATCCGAACAGCGACGTACCGTCGTGCGCGAACTCGAGATCCCCTTCACGACCGCGCTCGATCTCCCCCGCACCGCACCAGACCTCGACGAGTCGATGCGACCCGAGCTGCGGCAGATTCGCGGCCACCTCGAGGGGTGGTGCGACGGAGGCTCCGTTGGGCAGGCGCTCCGGTCGAGCTTCACTCGCGATCGAGGCGCGCTCGAAACGGACGACGGCGAGCGCCGACGAGCCGTTCGCGGCCAGCCACTCGTCGAGATGATCCTCTCGGACCGTCTCGACGCGCGGTGCCGTCACGACGGCCGGGCTCTGGCTACGGGTCTCCATTCGCGTGCGTGTTCGAGCTCAATCCGAAGTGGGCGAAGTGACCGTTTCCGGTCCCCGACACGGCGTCCGGGCATCGCCGACGAGCCGCCGCGTGTTCCAGCGCCGTCGGTAGTCGTCGATCGCTGGCCGCTCCGGCGGCGCTTCGCCGGGCGCGAAAGGATACGAGCTCATGCCGCGGAAGGGCAAGGGTTCGACCCGATCCGGGTGTCCCGTGTAGAGATCGGTGTCTTTGCAGTAGCCAGTGCACTTCCAGAACAAGCTGCGACGCGCCGGCGCCCCCGCCTTCCCTGCCGACACAGCGTCGAAGCTCAGGACGATCTCGTCGCCCGGCCCGAACACGACGAAACGATCGTCCGTCTCGGCGAGCAGCTCGCCGACCGGACCGAACCGCGTGAAGTCCCCCGGCATGACGCGGTAGTGATCCCGCGAGCGAAATCGGTCGTAGACGAAGCCCTCGACGTCGTCGAACGGGTTCGACGGCGCTACGAAGCCGCGGAACCGCAATGTCGCTCTCTCGGGCGCGAGCTCTCGCACGCGGATCGTCTCGCCGCCGGGGCCGGCCGCCTCCCCGGTCACCGCAGGGAAGCGTACCGCGCAACCGAGAAACGCCGTGTCCCACGCGATTTCGAAACCCGTATCGATGCGGATGCGACGATCGCCCGCCGCGAGCAGCCCCTCGAGGTCGACCGCCATCCATCGCGGGTAGCCGGCCGGAAAGCCCCACTCCTCCCGCAGGGCGACCCAACGCCCGTCCCGCTCGACCGAGAACGTCGGCGCGCGGGGAGCGAGTTCCGCCTGCCACGCGGCAAAGTTCGACGTCGAGTAGCCGTACTCGATGTATCCGTGAAGGAAGAGCCACAGGCCTCCGTCGTCGCCGCCGCGCCGAACGGCATCGCCCGCTCCTCCGATCAGCCGATCGATCGCCTCGTCGAACTCGAGGATCACCGAATGCTCGCCGTCGAGCACGCCGGGGAAGCGCCCATCGCGACGCAGGTCCGGAGCGTACGAACGATCGACGGCTCGCATCTGCGCCGTGACATCTCGCCCCGCACCATCGACGACGCGCGTCGGCGCCACCGGCTCGCGGAACGCGAGCAGCTCGAAGCCCGGCGCCGGGGCGGTGACCGCGAACATCTCGAGCGGCAACACCGTTACGTCGTCGGGGTGATCGACGACCAGCAGGCTCGCCGCGTCGAGGTAGGTGCACTCCTCGAGCGGCTCGAGCGCACGCAGCTCCCAGCGGCCGTCTCGCTCGCGCAGCTGCGGCAGGGCGAGGATCTCTGTCGGGTCCGGCTCTCCGTAGGACCCGGGCGCATGGAAGTAGCCGAGGCCGCCGACGCCGAGGAAATCGGCGACGAACTCGAAGCGCTCGCCGTTCCACGCGAACAGTACCGGACACGACGACGGCTTGCGCTCGACCTCCTCGAGCGCGTGCAGGCGGCCCGCGGCGAGCGCCATCTCGGATTGAAGCACGGCGTCGGGCCACAGAATCCTCACGTAGTCGGCCACCGCACGCCCCGCGAGACCGCAGGAGAGCCGCGACGGCTCGCGCACCGTTCCCCCGCAACCCGTGCCGAGCTGTGCGACGACGCGTCGCACGCCCGCTCGCACTTCGACGGTCGCGCCGATGCCGGCGGTGTTCGAACGCAGGATCTTCTTCTCAAACTCCTTCAGGCCCGGCCCGCGAAGATCGACGGCGAGCCACGGACCGTCTGCGACGATCGGCCAGCTCGTGAGGCCGCGAGTCGCGTCGGCGACGATGAGCTGCGGCGGCCCCGCGCGCGTGATGTGAGCCGCCGCTCCAGCGACGCGACCGCGAGCGAGGCTGCCCCCGGCAAGCGACACCGCGGCCGGCGCGTCGACGGACGCCGTGAGGAAGACGGGCCCGGACGCGGCACTCGCGCCGGCTTCGATCCTTCCATCGAGCACGAGCAGCGACGCCTCGAGCGCGCCGCGGAAGTCGAACACGACGCCCGCCGTGCCGCCGACCGCGCCGTGCCGCTCGGCGAACGCGCGGTCCTCGGCGAAGCCCAGCTTTCCGTCACCCCGCCAAAGCCGTAGCGAGTCGCCGCAGAACAGCACGAGGTCGAGGTCGCCGTCACCGTCTAGATCGCCGCCGGCGGTCGACACGAGCCCTGTAGCCGGCGCCCCCGCGGTCGCGGACTCGATCGCGCGAAACGTCCAGAGCCGATCGTTCGCCCACACGCCAGCCTTGCCGCTCGCGCCGTCGAGGAGAACGACATCGACGTCGACGTCGCCATCGAGATCGGCCCAGACCATCTCGGTGGGAGCGAAGGGCAGCTTGTCGAAGCCGCACTCGGCCGTGATGTCACGCCACGTGCCGTCGCCGTCGTTGTTGAGCACCTGCAGCCCCGAACTCCACAGCGCGACGATGTCGAGATCCCAATCGCTATCGGCATCAGTCAGCAGGAGACGCCGCGGCTGACCGTGGGACGCGGCATCGATGCCTACAGCCTCGATGCGGCCGAAGTTCCCCGCACCGTCATTCCCCAGGAGGCGCAGTCCGTCGCGCCCCGCGCAGACGAGGTCGAGATCGCGGTCGCCGTCGAGGTCGCCGAGCGCACAGAGGTCGGCGCCGATCTCGAGACGGGCGAGCACGGCGGCGCCAGCTTGCGACGGAGCGACGATCGTCACTCGCTCACCGCAGACGACGGTCTCGAGACTGCCATCGCCCGTCACGTCTCCGAGCGCCATGGCCGGCACGTCCGACGACGCGAGAGGGCCGTGCAGCAGCGCGCGGGGCGACCCGAACTGCGGCGCCCGCTTGGGAGTCCACGGCTTCGGCGCCGCCCAGCCCGGCGGCGCGGTGCCGCGAATCGCGAGATTGTAGCGGCCGCCCTCGCCGTATTTGAAGCCCGCCTTGAGACCGACATGACCGCGCTCGAGCCGCTGGAACCGCCGCAGCAGATCGATGCGCTTCGCACGCCCTTCCTTGCCGAGACGCGCGTAGACACCGCCGAGACGGTACAGCGCCGATGCGAACGACGGTTGCATGAGAAGTGCGTCTTCGAGGTACTTGCGGGCGTCCTCCCAGCGCCGCAGGTCGGTCAGCGTCGCGCCGGCGTAGTACTGCAGCCACGGATCGTCCGGATCGATCGCCACGGCGCGCTCGAGGGAGCTCAGCGCGGCGGCGGACCGGCTCTCGTGGCGGTCGATGATGCCGAGCGACAGGAGCGCGTGACACGAGCGCGGGTTGAGCTCGAGGACCTTGGCGAACGACTCGCGGGCGATGCTCAGATACTTCTTCTCCTGCAGGTTGAGCGCCGCGAGACCGAGGTTGACGTGCGCCGCCTCCCAGCGCGGGTACTCGCGTGCGAGCGCTTGAAAACCGTCGAACGCGGGCTGGTAGTCGTAGCGCTCGAGGTGGGAGATCGCCGCGTTCATCGCCGCGATGGGCGACTCGGCCGGCGCGGCCATCGTCGCTGCTCCGCTGAGCACCACGACCGTCAAGACGAAGCTCGTAAGCCTTGTCCGTGGTTGGTCCGCCATCTCTCCAGCGTCCTCTGCTTCGTCTGTGGCTCGTTCCGAACGTGCGGGTACGTTCGCGTGCAACCGGTCCTTATACCATACGGATGCGGCCGGGCGGCGCCCCGGCCCCGCCGGCGTGCCCCCGATTGCGCGCGCCCCGCCCCGCCCGTAGGCTACGGGCCCCACCCGGCCCAACCAGCCGCAGCACCCCCCCCAGGCCCCCAACCCCA
>CAYMRB010000198.1:6342-17454 GCA_964392615.1 uncultured Planctomycetia bacterium
GGCGGCCGGGCGGAGCCCGGGCCCTGACGTCTTGCCACGTATGGCGCGCGACGCGCCCCGAGAGTAGGATCGGTGACCATCGGGGCCAAACGGAGTTCCCTGCCGATGCCCGCCTTGCTGAATCCTCGCCTCGCGTTTGCTGCCCTCGTCGCTTTCGTCCTCGCCGCGATCTCGCCGCTCGCCGTGGCGGGTGATCACGTCGATATCGTCCACGACCTCCTCGCGTCGTGGGACGACGCCGTGAACCGCAACGCCTCGGCAGTGGAGTCGAAGGGCGACGAGCGTTCGGCGAACGTCGTCATGCCGGGTCTTTTCCTCCACCCCCTCAACCGCGGCGACGCGGTCGTCGCATGGCCCGGCGTGCGGATTCCGGCGGCCACCGAGGCGTCGCGAACGGTCCTCCTGTTCTCGATCGGCTTTCGCGACGGCGTGCCCTGGGATGAGCCGAAGGCGAACGGCGTACGCTTCGGCGTCGCGATCGGTGGCGAACCGGTCTTCGCCGAGTCACACCGCGGCCCCGGTTGGCAAGCGCGCGCCGTTGATCTGTCCGCATTCGCGGGCCGCACGGTCGAGCTCGCGCTGTCGACCGAGGCGATCGACGGCAATCCGAATTGGGACTGGGCGATCTTCGGACGACCGCTCGTCGTGTCGTTCGCGGGCACGTCCGATCCCGCGGGCCTGCGCGCGGACTCGACCGGCCTCGCCCGCGTCGACGTCGCGTGTACCGTGCCGTCGACGGTCGAGGTCTCCGTCGGCGAAAAGACGACGCGGACGTCGCTCGCCACCGGCGTGCGCACCGTCCCGGTCGAGTTCGCCGCAGCCGCCGCGCCGGCCCTGCGCGTCGTCTCGGGGAAGGCCGAGCTGCGCGCCGCGCGCCTCGCCCTCTGGGCGCCGCATCCGGAAGTCGAGGAGTTCGCACTGTCGTCGCCCCTCGTCATCGTCACCGAACCGTTCGACGCCCTCGTCCGCGTGCGCAATCGCGGCCTCGGCACGTATCACGGCGACACCGGAGCGGCGGACGCGACGGTGAAGCTACGCGGTCCCGACGAAGACCGCGAGGAGACCGTACGCGTCGGCTCGCTCGCGCCTGACGCCGAGACGACCGCGCGCTGGCGAGGCCTCGACGTCTACGCCGCGGGCGAAGCGCGCTTGTCGCTCGGCGATCGTAGCGTCGACTTCCACGTCTTCTCGCGCCACGCACCGCGCGACACGACGCGCGCGTCCCGCACCGCTCGCGATGCGCGCGTGAGTCGATCCGCGTCCGGCCGCGTCGCGAGTCTCGAGAGCCACGGCGCGCGGCTGCGCGTCGTCATCGAGCGCTCCGGTCATGCGTACGGCATCACCGAGGCGGCCGTCGATGGCGTCTGGCTGCGCACCGGGTCGCTCTACCCGCTCGCGCGTCTCGTCGCGCTCGACGGCGAGCGTCGCATCGAGCGTGCGTGGCGCGCGCGCGAGGAATCTGTCGCCGCGCCGGGCGAGCTCCTCCTCGAGGGCGCGTTCGTCGACATCGCCGGAAGCGGCAACGGCGATATCGACGCCGGCGAAGCGTGGCCCGCGTCGATCCGGCTGCGGGCCGTGGAGGGCGCGCCTCGGATCGCGCTCGAGTACCGCTTCGAGTTCCCGCGCACGACGCGCGTTCTCGCGCTATGGGGTCCGGATCTGCTGATCGGTGACCGGGCCGGTGGCGCGCAGCGCGATTTCGCGATCTTCCCGGGGCTCGAGTACCTCGAGAGTGACGAGCCGTCGTCGTCGACGCGCGACCTCGCCCCGCCGCACAACGATCGTCGTGTGCCGGCGGTGTACGAGCTCGCGACACCGGTGATGGCCGTCCAGTCGAAGAATCGGCTCACCGCGCTCTTGTGGGACGCGGGCCAGGAGTGGCTGCCCGGCAGGAGGCACCTCGCCGCGCACTTCCTCGCTCCGTCCGAGGACTCCGGGCTCGCGCACACGCGAGCTGCGCTGTTCGTCCCTCCGGTCGGTGTGCACCTCGAGAAGAACGCGTTCGAGGCGTCGACGCCCGTCGACGTCGCGGCGGACAGCACGATACGTCTCGACGCAGTGCTTGTCGTCGACCACGCGTCGCGCTACGCCAGCAACGCGAAACGCGGCACGGGCATCGTCGGCGGCCCGCATCGCGGCGGACTCGTGCTCGAGGCGATGCGACACTACTTCGACGCGTTCGGCCTACCGCGGCCAATGCCTGCGCCGCGCGGCTGGACAGAAGAGAAGGCACTCTGCCGCCACGCGTACTTCGGCGCGATCTGGAACGAGGATCCGCCGGGCATCCGCCACTGCGTCAACTGGAAGCCCGATCTGCTCGTCGGCCACGCGCTGCCGCTGCTGCTCGATCGGCGCGACGGCGCGGATGCGCAGACGGCGGCCGAGATCGACCGGCGCGTCGACAAGCTGCTCTCGTACGCGATGTCGCAGCGAGGCCCCGGCTGGCTGTGGCGCGACAACGGCTGTCACATCGCCCTCGGCGAGCTGCCGTACTATCGCGGCTGGCTACCCGAGAACCTCGCCTCGCTGCGCGATCAGGGGCGGCGCTATCTCACCCACCGTCGCGACGGGCTGTGGCGCTGGTATCCGGGCTCGCCGAAGCACGCGACGCTCGGCGACGCCGGTGGGCACACGCTCGGCTCGGCGGCGCGGTCGGCGTGGGTCGTGCTGCGAGCGGCGCGTCTGAGCGGCGATCCCGAGCTCGCCACGCGGGCGCTCGACGCGTTGAAGCAACTCGAACGTTACGACGTGCCGCGCGGCGCGCAGATGTGGGAGTGTCCGCTCTACCAACCCGACATCCTCGCATCAGCGTACGCGATCCGCGCGTACTGCGAGGCGTACCGCCTGACGGGTGACCGCGGGCACCTCGCGTACGCGCGCTACTGGGCATGGACCGGCCTGCCGTTCCTGTACCTGTGGGAGATCGACGCTGAGACCTATCCGACGATGCGTTACAACGTGATCTCGGTGATCGGATCGACGTTTCATACGCACTCGTGGATCGGTCTGCCGGTCGTCTGGTGCGGGCTCGTCTACGCGTACGCGCTGCAGGATCTCGCGCTCTTCGACGAGTCGTTCGACTGGCGCACGATCGCGCTCGGCATCGTGCGATCGACCGAGTGGCAACAGTACGCCGACGGCCCGAACAAGGGCTGCTATCCGGACTCCTGGAGCCTGGCCGACAACGAGCCGCGCCCGGCCGACATCAGCCCGGAGAATATCCTGATCAACGAGTTCCGCCTGCGCGGCCTGTCGCCGCACATCCGCCACCGGCGCCTCGAATCGAGAGGGTCATCCGCCGGCGTCGCCCAGCTGAACTCGGCAGCCGACATCCTCGCCGTGAAGGGCAGCGTCGACGCGGGCAGCCTGACGATCGCGCTACGCGGCACGCCGGGCTACGGGCACTTCACGACGTTGGCGCCGGTCGCGGAACCGACGTCATCCTCGCTCGAACGCGTGCCCGACAGCGCAGCGCTCGAGCGAGCGGTCGAGGGCTGGTTGTGGAACGCCGAGCTGCGCGCGGTGGTGATCAAGGTCGGGCCGCGACAGGAGGCGGCGCGGGTCGAGATGGGCTGGTGACGACGACGATCGACGCTCCGATCGGCGTGTCGCCGTTTTGCGGAAAGCTGGGCGCTTCGTTCACACCACGCGGAAAGACCCGGGTCAGCTGACGATCCGATACCCTTCCCTCGCGGTCAGGTCGCCATAGAGCTCCGACAGCCGTCGCATCACCGGCCTGGCGCCCTCTGGTCCGCCGCCGATCGGGCGTCCGTCGACCGCGTCGATCGGCGCGAGCTCGCCCATCGTGCCGGTGCAAAACACCTCGTCGGCGCGGTAGACCGCGGTCAGGCTGAGATCGGTGACCTCGTGGGGAATGTCGTTCTCGCAACACAGTTCGAGCACCGTCTGCCGCGTGATGCCTTCCGGACACGCTCGCGTCGTCGGCGTCAGCACGCGGCCGCGTTCGACGAGGAAGATGTGCGTCGCGTTCGTCTCGGCGACGAAGCCATCGCGATCGAGCATCAACGCGTCGTCGGCGCCGGCGACGTTCGCCTCGATCTTGGCGAGGATCGACTGGATGAGGTTGTTGTGGTGGATATTCGGATCGAGGCAGTCCGGCGGGAAGCGGCGGACCGAGCTCGTGACGAGGCGCAGTCCCGTCTTGTCGTAGACCGGCGCCTTGTGCTCGGCCAGCACGATCAGGGTCGGGCCGGACTGATTGAGGCGCGGATCCATGCCCGACGTGACCTTGACGCCGCGAGTCAGCGTCAGACGGATGTGCACGCCATCCGTCATGCCGTTCGCTTCGAGCGTGCGGCGGATTGCGGCGATGATGTCGTCGTGGCTCGGGATCTCCGCGAACGCGAGCGCCAGTGCGGAACTGCGCAGGCGGTCGAGATGCTCGATGAGCTTGAAGATTCTGCCGTCGTAAAGGCGCAGCCCCTCCCAGACCGCATCGCCGCCTTGAACGACAGAGTCGAACGGGCTGACTCCGGCCTGATCGCGGTGCACCAGATCGCCGTTGATACCGATGAGGAGGTCGCGATTGCGCGGGTCGTACTTCTGCAGCATGGTCGTGTAGTCAGTCTGACTCTAGGCCCCGAGGCGGTGGCGGTAGAGCTCGGCGTAGAGCTCCTCGCACAGCGCGAGAAGCGGCTGGAAGCGTTCCGGGACCGCGTCTGGCTTGGGTCGGTACGGCCGGAAGCCCGTCGACTTCTCGACCGCGCCGTACCACTCCGACGCCCAGATGCCGTCGGTCGTCCGCGCCCCGGGAGGCCACGCGAGCATGTCGTCGGTAAACTCGAGGCCGATCGCGTCGCACAGGAGACGCAGCACCCTCTCCGGATCGTCCAGCGTGTCCTTCGAGTCGAGCACCGGCGGTGTCACGCCGGTCGTCCTCCGCACGAGATAGAAGATCTCGATCTGCTGGGGCAAGCCGGTCTCCTCGAGCGTCGGCTCCGGGAGAACCTTCAGGAGCGATGTGAGCATCTCGCGCGGCTCACGGATCAGGAAGCAGTTCGTGACCTGCGCGAGCCAGTCGCGCGAGATGTCCTCGAGCAGATGGTGCGCCATGTGCTTCTGATAGAAAACGGAGTCGCCGTTCGGCAGCGGGCCGAGGAGTCGATCGACGACGCGCCGCCAGTCGGTCTCCCCGTGGGCGACGATCTTGGCGGCGACGGGGTGCTCACGCCTCTTCTGCTCGAGGTAGTGCGCGTAGAGCGGCTCGTCGACGACATGGCAATCCGGGCGGTTCCCGAAGGACCGCATCAACGCGGTCGAGATATTCCGGGGGCCGGACCACATCGCGATCCGGCGAATCGCTGGTGAAGGCACGGAGTCTCGAGCTCCTATCGGGTTGTCGACCGTCGACCGGCGTCGAACAGCATGTCTCGTCATCGAGACGACGCACGGTGGGACGGAACGCTGAAAGGTAACCGACGCAAACCGCGAGAGGAAGAGAAGTCCGACTCCGAGTCCGACTCCGAGTCCGACTCCGACTCCGACTCCGACTCCGACTCCGATCCCGACTCCGACTCCGTCACCCTCACCGCGCTCGCCCCGCTCGAGCGGGCCCGGGTCTGGTCGGCGCTGCCACCTCGTGCGTTGCGAACGATTGACGTGCGCCTTGACGCGGTGACGGCAGGGGCGGGGGTGTGGCTCGGGGATGCGGCGGGAGAGCCTGTCGTCGAGGTCGTGTTCCGTCGCGGCACGGATGGAAGGGGCCTGCGGTTCGCGTTGCGGGACGGCGCGTCGCGGAAGGAGGTGCCGCTGGACGAGGTGCGTCGTCGGCCGCGTCCTCTGTCGAGCGGTTCGGCGTGGTTGCGGTTCGTCGTCGGGCCGTCGCTCGTGTCGCTGTGGGCGAGCAGCGACGGCGAATCGTGGAGCCGTACCTCGATGCGGTGGCGCGATACAGCGCGGCGGCTGCCGGCGGCGGCGGTCGGGCTCTTCGTCGATGCGGGGGCGGGACGGCGGTCGATCACGCTCGGACGGATCGCGGTGCGGCGGCTCGATGCGCTCGCGCGGCTCGCCGATCCCGGCGTGGAAGGCGTGGACGACGCGGTGGGTGAGCTCGACGAGTTTGACGATTGGCTCGGCGCGACGTTGCCGTCTGCGCCCGGTGGAGTCGATCCGGCGGTCTGGCTGCGCTCGCGCGCGATCGATGCGCTCGTGCGCGGCGTGCGCGAGCCACTGGGCGACGCTCTGGTCGCGTCGCTCGTCGATAGCGCGCTCGAGGACGCGGCGTTGTCGATCGGCGAACGCGCAGAGATCCTCGATGCGGTCGCGCTGGCTTGCGACGTCAGCTTCGAGTCGGCGCTCGGCGCGCACCTCCGCGCCGCGTACGAGCGCCTCGGCTGGCAGGCGTGGGGGCACGGCGAGCCGCTGTTCCACGACGCGTATCGCCGCATGCTGATGACGAGTCCGCTGCGCGATATCGATCGTGCCGCGGTTCTGTCGACGTCGCTCGTCGGGCTCGAGATCCTGTCGCTTCTCGACGCGGAGCGCTGGACGGACCTGCGAGCGACATGTCATCGCTTGCGGTTCTGGACGCGTTCGGGACGCAAGGTGAGCGATCGATCGGAGCGGGATGCGTCACCGCATGGACGCTTGCTCGATCTCGCGGACTGGGCGGACGCCATCGCTGCGCGGCATGTTCTCGACCCGCTGCGACAGTCGGAGGCTCGTGACGATGCCGGCGTGCGGCTGCGGCGTGAGTGGCGCCATCCGCTGATCGAGGAGATCGGTCGCGCAGGATACGATACGGTCGCGGACTTTGACGCGGCGCTGCAGAGCGGCGCGTATCGCGACGCGTGCCGCGTGCTGACCGAGGCGAGCGACGAATCTGCCGACGGCCTCCTGCCCGACTCGCGCGATGCTGGTCTCCTCGTCGGGCTCGAGGCGGCGATCGCGACCGCGATGGAGGACTATCCCGAGCTACGCGGCGCCATGCAGGAGCACTTCGGCGAGCTCGGGCGGCTGCGCTTGCGTCAGGCGGTCGGTCTGTCGGATGTCGATCGCGTGCGCTCGGTGCGCATGCGCTTTCACGGCACGCAAGCGGCGGCCGAGGCTGACGCGTGGCTCGGCGACCGCGCGCTCGCAGCGGGCGACTTCTCTCGCGCGATCGGCCACTACGAGCGTGGGCTCGAGTTCGCCGAGGGTGGCGCTGTCGATGCGGTCCGAGCGAAGTGGCGGCTCGCAGGAGCGCTCGACGGGCGCGTGCTCGGTATCGCGTCGACGAGCGATGTCGAGCTGGGCGGTGGGGCAGGCGGTTCGTTGGGCGCTGCGGATTTCGAGCGCCTGGTCGATGACCTCCTTTCGCGCAGTCGCATCGGACGCGGGAGCGCCGGGGCCGAGGGCAGCGGCGGCTCGGCCGGTGTCGACCGCGCGCTCGGCGGGTTGCCCGGCGGCGGGGTGCTTGACCTCGTGCGACGCGTGTCGCTCGCGAGCGCGCCGGGCGGGGTGGGCTCGGGCGCCGACGCCGTGCCCGTAGCGGCAGCGGCTGGCGAACTCGTCGTCGTTCAAGCGGGTGGCCGCGTCATGGCGCTGCGCGTGGAGGCGACGCGCGGCGGAGGTGTCGAGAGGCTCTGGTTACGCACGGTCTTCGCGTCCGCGGCGGGGGATGGCGAACCGCCGCCGCGTCCGGAGATCACGGCCTCGAGCGTGATCGTTCGCGGGCCGGGAGAGCACGGGGCGGGGCTCGTCGCGCTCGCATTGACCGACGGGCGGACGCTGTGGTCGGTGCCAGCGCGTAGCGACGGCGACGATCCGACGCGCGTCGTGTCGAATCCGCTGTCGATTCACGAGCAGGTCGCGGTGGTCCGAACCGGCGCGACGAGCTCGGCACGCGTCGGCCTGCGGCTGTCGCTGTTCGATGCGGCATCCGGCGAGCTGCGCCGCGAGTACACGCTGGCGCGATTCCGCAATGTTGCCGGACTGCAGCTCGAGTGCCGGGCAGCGGTCCGCGGCGACAGGGTCTTCGTCGTCGGCGCCGGCGTGGTGATCGCCGTCGATTTCGAGGGCACGGTGCGGTGGATTCGAATGGAGCGTTGGCTGCCAGCCGACCTGGACGCGGGCGGCGGTGCTCGCAGCGCGCCGGTCTTCGCGGGCGATCGCATCGTCGTCACGCAGCCCGGTGTGCCGTCGGTCGAGTGCATCGATCACGCGAGCGGGCGACTCGTCTGGCGCACCGTACTGCCTCGGCCGATGACCGTGATCGGCACCGTCGGCGATCGTGTCCTCGTCAGGACGTCGCATGGCCTCGTCGGGATGCGTCTCGACAGCGGTCGACGGGAGTGGCTCGCTCGGTCCGGCACCGCCGGTGCGTTTCTGCTCGACGCCGGCGGTCTGATCGGCTTCGGAGCGCGTCCGGTCGACAGCGTCGGCGGTCACGTCGTCTGCCTGGAGCGCCGCGACGCGGCGACGGGGAATGTGCGATCGCGGTCGGTGCTGCCCGGTCCCGGCCTTGGTGACGGCTTGCGGATCGCCGCGGCATTCGTCGTGGGGCCGCGCGTGTTCGTGCTCGGCACCGGAGCAGAACACGCGCGCGCTGGCGCGGCCGGCGAGCACGCGCTATTCGAGCTGCGCGAGAGCGCGAAGCGCGGCGGCGTGTCCGGCGCGGATCGCGTGCGGTCGCCGGGTATCGCGACGGCGATTCCCGGCTTTCTTGCGGGGCGGTGGAATGACCGCTGGAAGCGGCGCGAGCCGGCCGACCTCGCGCAAGCTGTCGCGACCCTGTTTCCGGGTTGGACGCTCGCGGCGGCAGGAGGCTCGGGCGAGTCCGGTCTCGTGGTCGGATCGACCGCCGGCATCGAGCTGCACGCCGGGGTGGTCGCGTTCGCCGGCGTCTCGCGACCCGTTCGCATCGCGACGCGCCTGCCGCGCGAATCACGGCGCGTCGACGGCGCGTCGGACTCGCGTCTCGGCGGCTTGCGATTCGTCGCCGACGTGGCCGCGGAAGAGGGCGGCCCGTGGACTTTGCGCGTCGTCGTCAACGGAGCGACGTTGACCGAAGTCGCGATCGCGGGAAGGCCTCCGGGTCTTGCCGACGATGCGGGTGCGTGGAATCGCGTAGCGGCGGATCTGCCGCGGATTTCGGGTCACGACCTGCTACTGTGCGTCGAGGCGCATGCCGGCGCAGGCGCGCAGCGACCGGTTGCCACGTATTGGCGGGCCCTGCGCATCGAGCATCGAGAGTGATGGAAGAGCTCCACGAGGAGTGGCACGACGAAGGCGAGGCGCGGCGTTCGAGCGTGTTCGCGTCGGCGCGACGCACGTTCGCACAGGCGGTCGCCCGCGTGGGCGAGCTGACCGTATTCGTGTCGCTTCTCGCGTTCTTCGGCTCTCGTCTCTGGGCCATCGATCTCCTGTCGCACTATCGGATGCACTACTGTGCGATCCTCGTCCTCGCGGCAGGCCTGTGCGTCGTCAGTCGACAGATGGAGCGGCGCTTCCTGCGGGCGGTCGTCTTCCTCGGGGTCGCGGCGATCGACTTCTGGCCGTTGGCGCCGTACTTCGTCGGCCCGACGCCAGAGCGGTCGGTCGGGAGACGGGCTGGAATCGACGGCACGCTCGAGGCCCGGGAGCGCGAGGTGCGGTTCCTCGTATGCAACGTGTACCAGCTCTCGCGTTCGACCGAGCTCGTCGTCGAGCGCATCGCATCGGTCGATCCGGACGTCGTCGTCTTGGTCGAGGTCGACCAGCGCTGGATCGACGCGCTCGGTGAGCTCGAACGTGCGTACGGGCATGGGGCGCTCCAGCCAGACGGCGGGATGCGCGGCCTCGCGGTGTACTCGAAGCTGCCGATCGTCGAGCGAACGTACGAGCTGACCGGTGATGGCGGAATGCCGTTCCTTCGCGTCGTGATCGACGTGCGCGGCGTTGCGGTCGCGGTGTTCGCCGCGCATCCGCCTCCGCCGATGTCGATGGCGGCTGCGGCCGCGCAGTATCACTACTTCGACGCGCTCGCCGACGCCATCGCGGCGTCACCGCGCCCGACCATCGTCGCAGGCGACCTCAACGCGACGCCGTGGTGCGCGCCCCTGGAGCGCTTTCTCGCGGCGACCGGTCTGCGCGACAGCTCGCTCGGCATCGGGTATCACGCGACGTGGCCCGCAGTGCTCGGCGCGGCGGGCATCCCGATCGATCATGTGCTCATCTCGAACGACATCGGCGTTGCGGCGAAGCGCGTCGTGGGCGACGTCGGATCGGATCATCTGCCGATCGCGGTCGACTGTTGGATCGAGCCAAACGCCGAGGAGGACGACGGCGGCAGCCCGGAGCCGGCGACGGGAGATCGACCGTGACGCGCCGTTGGAAGCAGGCGTGCGTCGTGGGCGGTGGCTTCGTCGCGTTGGTACTTCTCGCGATCGCGTGGGCGATGTGCCGCGAGTCGATCGCGATTCGCTGGCACCTGTCGCGTCTCGAGTCCGCGTCGTCCGAAACGCGCTTGTCCGCGGCGCGCAGGTTGGGCGAGTTGCACAGCGAAGAGGCGGTCGAGCGGCTCGTCGCGCAGCTCGCGGAGAGCCGTGGCGATCCGGACGGCTCGGTCGCCGCGTCCATCGTCGCGATGGGCGAGTTCGCGGTGCCGCGCCTCGCGGCCGTGCTCGAGCTCGAGGCGACCGCTCCCGGCGAGCACGCGACCGAAATCGAGACAGAGGCTGCGGACGACGTTCTCTTCGTGCAGCTCGCGGTCGTCGAGATCCTGCGCGGGCTCGGGCCGCGCGCGCAATCCGCGGTACCGTCGCTCGCGGCCATCGACCATCCGTATCTCGTGTCGAGCGCGACCCAGGCGCTGGCCGGCATGGGCGAGCGAGGTGAGGCCGGACTGGAGCGCGTGCTGGCTCACGAGAGCATCAACGCGCGCTTGCACGCGGCGCAGGCGTTCGCCGGCCTCTATCCCGAGGTCGCCGCAGAGCTGCTGGGCCTCGCTACCCGCGTCGAAGGGCTCGACGCGCGCGCGCGTCGGCGGCGCGTGAGGCAGTTCCTCGACGACGTGCGCGCGGCGCGGACGGCGGGGCGCTGAGAGGGGCGGTGGCGGAGTCGGAGTCGGAGTCGGAGTCGGGCTCGGGGTCGGCGTCCGGGGCCCGGGCGGGGGGGCGGGGGGGGGGGGGGGCG
>CAYMRB010000199.1:0-16494 GCA_964392615.1 uncultured Planctomycetia bacterium
GTCGCTCTCGAAGTCTCCCTCGACGTCATCCGCACCCTGCGCCCCGCCCTTCGCAAGCTCCGCTCCCGCAGCCGCAAGCTGCACTCCCAACTCGAAGGCTCCCTCTCTTCCGTCCCCCTCAACCTGTCGGAAGGTGAAGGGCGCCTGGGCAAAGACCGGCCGTACCACTTCTCCGTCTCCCTCGCGTCCGCCCGCGAAGCTCGGACCACACTCCGGACCGCCGAAGCGTTCGACTACCTCTCGCCACAGGACATCGCCGCCGCGCTGCCTCTCCTCGACCGGGCGATCCGCCTGATCTGGGGCCTCGTGCACTGACGACGCCGCGCGGTCGGGGCCTTGCGCCCGCACCGCTCTTGCCCGCCTACGGCTTGCGGCTCGGCCTCGGACTCGGCCCCCCGCGTTTTTCCTTTGCCTGCCGACGCCGTCGGAGTACAAAGCGCGTTTCGAAAACCGACCGACCGGTCGGTTTTCATCGCCCGCGTTCGACGCCCCGGAAGATCGCCGATGCCCCGAACCTCCACGTCTCGACGGCCCTCGACGGCCCTCAAGCGCGAGAAGCTCGTCCGCGGCGCGACACGCGCGTTCCTGCGCGACGGCTACGAGGCGACCACGATGCAGAAGGTTGCCGATGCGTGCCGCGTCGGCAAGGGCACGCTGTACGAGTACTTCCCGTCGAAGGAGGATCTCTTCATCGAGGTCTGCATCAGCGGGTTCGACACCGACCGCGAGGCCATCGAGGCGGCGTTCCTGAAGAGCCGTTCGCCGCTCAAGACGATCGAACGCGTTCTCGAGGCGCTGCTCGCGGAGACGCCGCACCACCTCGAGCGCATGCCGCTGTACTTCACGCTCTGGGCTCGGCTGTCGTTCGATGATCGCCACCGGACCAAGTGCCACCGCGCGTTTCGCGAGCTCTACCGCGACTTCCGCGAGGCTCTCGCGCGAGGCATCGAGCGCGCGCAGGAGCGCGGCAGCGTCCGCCGGGATCTCGAGCCGAGCGACCTCGCGACGATCATCATGTGCGCGATCGACGGCTACACGTACCTGCGCGTCTTCGCGGCTCGCGACGTCGAGGTGCCGAGGCTGGAGAAGACGCTGTCGAAGGTACTTCTCGGGGGAATGACCAATCGACGGGGACGCCAGCGATGACCGATATCGCGCCTGACAGTCCGCTCAAAACGACTTGCCTTTCTCGACGGATCGCCAGAACGATCGCTGGCGGCATCCTGATCGCGAGCGTCACGACCGCGGCCGGCTGTGTCGTGCCTCTGGCGCCGCGTTCCGCGCCGTCGCTCTCGGACCAGCGCGCCGCGGAGACCGACGCCGAGGAGCCCGCCGGCGCCCCGGACGCCGGACAGTGGACCGACCGCGCGGTCGATCCCTCGTCCGAGCTGTCGCTCCTCGATCTGCAGCGCCTCGCGCGACAGCGCAACCCCGTGGTCGCCGAGTGGGCTGCGCGCGTCGCGGCGGCCGAGGCTCGTGGGCGCCAGGTGCGCAGCCTGTACTGGCCCACCTTGCGCAGCGCCGGCCAGTTCCTCCTCCTCGAGGACGAGGTCGCTTTCAGCGATCCGGTCTTCGGCAGCATCGTCGTGCAGGATCGTCGCGCGTACACCCAGCAGACGAACCTGAGCTACACCGTGTTCGACTGGGGGCACCGCCACTTCCTGCACCAGGCGCGATTGCAGGACGAGATCGGCACGCGGGAGCGTCGCCGTCGCGCTCTGCAGGAGCTCGAGTTCCACGTGGCGCGACTGTACTTCGGCCTGTTCGAGGCCCGCAAGGACCTCGAGGTCGCGATGGCGTCGGTCGAATCGCTGACCGGTGCGCTCGAGCTCGCGCGCAATCTGCGCCGCGTCGGACGCGCGAACGACGCGGACGTGCTCGTCGTCGAGGCGAATCTCGAACGTCGGAGCTTCACCGCGCGGCAGATCGAGGACCTGATCGCGAACCTGCAAGAGGACCTCGCACGACTGCTCGACCTGCCGCAGGACACCGCGCTACGCCTGCGCGAGCCGGCGGGGCTTCCCGAGCCGTCACCGCCCGGCCTCGCCGGTGCCGACCGCGACGCGTACTGGGAGGGCGTCGCCCTCGTCGCGCGGCCCGAGCTGGCGGCGCTCGACGCCGGCCACGAGGCGCTGCGAGAGCTGCGCAGCGCCGAGCTCACCGAGTTCCTGCCCAAGTTCCAGGTCTTCGTCGCCCACGAGTACTCGACCACCGAGAGCGCGTTCCGCGATCCCGACCTCTTCTCGGCTGGTGTGAGTATCGGTTGGGAGCTCTTCGGCGGCGGACGGACACGAGCTCTCGTCGACGAGTACCTGGCTCGCGCCAGCGAGCTGCGCGCCGAGCATCGACTCGTCGTCCACTCGATCCACTCCGACGTACGCCGCGCGCTGCGCTCGTTGCACCGGGCTCGCGACGGCGTCGGCGTCGCTGCGACGGTCGTCAAGCAGGCCGAAGAGAACCGCGACCGCGTACGCTCCCATTTCAAGAACGGCCGCGCGACAGGGCAGGAGCTGCTCGAAGCCGAGAACCTGCTGCGCACCGAGCAGGCCAAGCAAAACCGCGCGCGGTTCGAGGTCTTCCGCGCCGGGGCGAGGCTGCGGTTCGCGTGTGGACTGGACGCGGTGACAGCCGGCGACGCGACCGCCACCGATGCGTCAGAGCAAGAGGCAAAGGCGCCGCGTGACGCTGACGCGCAGCAAGAGACGAAGGCGACGGAATGAGCGACGACGTCCGACTTCACGATCCCGATTCTCCTTCAGGGCCGAAGCCGCTTGGCGCCACGCTGGCGGCCGCGGTGTTCGCGATCTCGTTCGTGGCGCTCGTGGCCGGTGTCGTCCTGATCTGGCAACACCTGGCGGCGCAGCGCGAAGCGGCGACGACGCCCGCATCGAGCCCGCCGCTCGTGCGAGCGATCGTCATCGCGCCGACCGATCGACCGGTGATCGTCGAGGCGACCGGCTTCCTGCGCTCGCCGGCGACGGTTCGCATCGCGGCCGAGACTCAGGGCAAGCTGGTGCGCAAGCTGAAGAATGAAGGCGATGTCGTCGCACCGAACGACATCGTCGCCGTGCTGGACGATCGCGTCTACCGCCGCCGCATCGACGCGGCCGAGGCGCGTGCGACGTCGCTCGACACGCAGCTTGCCTACGTCGACAAGGAGCTCGGTCGCGAACGCGAGCTCGCTGATCTCGGCTCGGGCCGTCTCGCCGATCTCGATCGCTGGCAGTCCGAGAAGCAGCGCCTCGATGCCGCGAAGCTCGAGAACGCGGCGAGCCTCGAGGAGGCGAAGCTGTGGCTCGAGAAGTGCGAGGTACGTTCCACGCAGGGCGGCGTGTGGTACCAGGACCTTGCCGAGGAGGGCGAGTTCCTCGCTCCGGCACAGCCGATTGGCCTCGTGCGGAGCGTCGACGCGCTCGAGCTGGAGGTCGAGGTGTCGGGCAAGGTGCGCCTCGGCCTCGAGCCCGGTGCGACGGTCGACGTCGAGATCCTCGACGTCGATCCGGAGCTCACCGACCGCCAGCCCATCGTCGCCGACTGTCGCATCGACCGCCTACCGGTCGGTGAGAACCCGGTATCGCGCCGTTTTCCCGTCGTCGTGTCCGTGCCGAACACACGCGAGTCGGAGGATGATGGTCCGGGCGGGGTGCAAACCGGACCGTGGATCCCCGGCCTGTTCGCACGCGTGCGGTTCCGCCTCGATCGACGCCGTGCGCTTCTCCTCGTGCCGAAGGAAGCCGTCTTCCTGCGCCACGGCGAGCGCGCGTTGTGGGTCGCCGCCCGCAGCGGCGGCGAGGACAGCGCTTCGCGCGCCGAATTGCGCTACGTCGCCGTTCGATCCGTCGATGACATGCCGGGCAAGTGGTCGGTTGTCGGCGGCCTCGAGCTGGGCGAGCGCGTCATCATCGCGCCGATCGAGAAGATGACGGAGAAGCTCGCGATCACGCTGGAGGCGCACATCAAACGGGGGGCGTCTGAGCCTCAGCCCGCGTCCGCGTCCGGCCCGAGCAGCGACTCGGCTGCCACCGTGCCGGAGGCCGGCCGATGAGGAACATCATCCGCGGCGCGCTCGACCAGCGCATTCTGACGAACCTGCTGTTCGTCCTGCTGATGGTCGTCGGGATCCTCGTCTACCTGCGCACTCCGGTCGACTCGTGGCCGGAGGTCAGCCTCGACGAGGCATGGATCCGCACGTACTGGGACGGCGCCGGCGCGGAAGAGGTCGAGCGCCTCGTCACGAAGAAGATCGAGGAGGAAATCGAGGACGTCCCGGGCGTGCTGCGGATCATCAGCACTTCGCAGACGAGCCTGAGTTTCATCGACGTCAAGTTCGACGAGGACCTCGACGAGAACGCACTCGAGGCCGCGTTCAACGATCTGCGCGGCGCGCTCGACCGCGTCATCGATCTCCCGGAGGAAGCCGAGAGTCCGGTTCTGCAGCGATTGACGACGAGCGAGGTGTGGCCGCTCTTCAGCGTCGTCGTGTCGACGCGCGATCCGAATACGCCGGAGATCGTTCTCCGCGAGACCGCGCGTGAACTGCGCAAGGTGCTCGGCGAGGTCGACGGCGTCCAGCACGTGCGGTACACCGGCTACCGCGATCGCGAGCTCAAGGTGTTGGTCGATCGCCTCGCTGCGCGTCGTCACGACCTCGGGCTGACAGAGATCCTGCAGGCTCTCGGGCGCACCAATCGTTCGCATCCGGCGGGATCGATCGAGCGCGGTGGAGGCGATGGCTCCGGTTCCGGATCGCACGCTGACAACGGCGAGGTGCTCGGTGAGATTCGCCTCGAGTTCGACGACGAGTATCGCTCTCGCGAGGATCTCGAGGAGGCGGTCATCCGTGTGCTGCCGGGAGGATCGCCGCTTCGTCTGAAAGACGTCGCACGCGTCGAGGTCGGCTTCGAGAGGAAGCAGTACATCACGCGGATCAATGGCCACGCCGCGATCGTCCTGAACGTCGCCAAGGACACGAAGAGCGACACGCTCCGGCTCCGTGAGGCGAGCGGCGTAGCGATCGACGAGTTTCGCAAGACGGCGCTCAGCTCCTTCGAGTTCGACGTCGTGTCCGACCAATCCGAGATCGTCCGCAGCCGTTTCAAGGTCCTGCTCGAGAACCTCGCGCTCGGCGTCATCTTCGTCGCGCTGATCCTGTTCTTCGCGCTCGGCCTGCGCAACGCGCTGATCGCGCTGATCGGCCTGCCGTTCAGCTATGTGTGCTGCTTCCTGTTCTTCCCGCTTCTCGACATATCGATCAACAACCTGACGCTCTTCGGCATGGTGTTGGTGGGCGGTATGCTCGTCGATGACGCGATCATCGTCATCGAGAACATCTTCCGTCACATCGAGAAGGGCATGGCGGTGCGCGACGCGGTGTTCAAGGGCGCGGCAGAAGTCGCGTGGCCGGTCGCGAATGCGTGCTTGACCACGGTCGCGGCGATGTCGCCGCTGCTGCTGCAAGGGGGCGTCGTCGGCAAGTTCTTCAGCTACATTCCGAAGGTCGTCATCCTCGCGTTGCTGTTCTCGGTCGTGCAGTGCGTCACCGTTCTGCCGGTTCACTACCTCGAGTTCGGTTCGCGGCTGCGTAAGCGTCTCGCCGGCAAGCGCGAGTACTGGCTGCAACGCGCGAGACGCTCGTTTTTCGAGGGGGCGAGCGGCCTATACGCTCGCGTGCTGACCGTCGTGTTGGGGTGGCGAGCCGCGTTCCTGTCGGCGCTGATCGGGGGGAGCGTGCTGCTTGTCGCGTTGGTGCTCCGTATACCGCAGGATCCGTGGATCAGCGACTTCAACGCGGTGATGGTGACGATCAAGTGCGACCCGACGTACAGTCTCGAGCAGACCGACATGGCGGCGGACCTCGTCGAGGAGGAGCTCGAGAAGCTCCTCGGTGAAGGGGTCGTCGAGAGCTACTACACCGTCGTCGGCTTCAGTATGACGTCGGACGGCATCTTCGTCCGTCGGCCGAACGTGTCGTTCTTCATGGCGGGGCTGGTCGATCGACCGGACATCGCAGCGAATCCGGAGGTGATCGTCAATCGGCTGCGCGCGTCGCTACGCCAGCGTATCGACGAACAGAGCGCGCTGCGCTTCGACGCGTGGGAGGTGTTCCCGCCGCACGACGGTCCGCCGCTGGGCAAGCCGGTCGCTGTGCGCGTCGAGTGCAACGACTACGGCCGGGCGAAGGAGGTCGCCGAGCAGATTCAGGCCGAGTTGCGCAAGATGACCGGCGTCGAGAGTATCGCGGACAACCTCGACCTCGGTCCGCGCGAGTTCCGCTTCGTCGTCGACGACGAGCGCGCGGCGGCGCTCGGCTTCTATCCGGGAGACGTCGCGATCGCGTTGCGCGCGGCGAACGACGGCTTGATCGTCGGTAGCTTCAAGGACCGCGCGCTCGACGAGGACGTCGACATACGCGTGCAGTACGATCGCGATGACCGCACGACTCCCCGCGACCTGCTGCTTGCGGACGCGCGCGGCGGCATGGGGACCGCGCTCGTGCCGCTCGGCGATGTCAGCCGCGTCGACGTGTGGAGACCGAACTCGAGCTTCTACCACTACGACACGCGTCGCACGGTGCTCGTGACGGCTGATGTCGACGGCGTCGTCGCGACCGGTCCGGAAGTGAACCGCAAGCTGCAGAAGATCTTCGCCGACATCGACGAGCGGTACTCCGACGTCCGTTTGGTGTTCGGCGGCGAGTTCGAGGAAACTCAGAAGAGCATGGCGCAGCAGCGGAACAGCTTCGGCATCGCGCTCGTGCTGATCTACGTGCTTCTGGCCGCGCAGTTCCGCAGCTACTCGCAGCCGCTGATCGTCATGGCGGTCGTGCCGTTCGGGGTGCTCGGCGTGCTGCTCGGCTTGTGGATTCGCGGCCAGCCGTTCACGATCCCGACGATGATCGCGATGATCGGTCTCGCCGGCGTCGTCGTGAACGACAGCCTGATGCTCGTCGAGTTCATCAACTTGCGTCGTGCCGAGGGGCTCGAACGCAACGAGGCGATCCTGACGGCCGCAAGGCAGCGCTTCCGCCCGGTATTGCTCGCGGCCAGCACGACGATCTGCAATCTGCTGCCGCTCGCATATGGTCTCGGGGGGGAGAGCCGCGTGTGGACGCCGTTCGCCGTCAGCATCGTGTTCGGCATGGCGGTCGCGAGCACGATGACCTTGTTCATGGTGCCCGTGCTGTACTCGCTGGTCGTGCGGAAGTAAGCATGGGCTGGCCGCGCCCGACGCAGCCTACGACGGTGGTTCTCGGCAGCCCATGCCCGCGGAGTCGGAGCTGACCGTTCGCCCGGGGCTCGCGGCAGCTCAACGCCGCGAGGGCGTCAGAGGTCGTCGTCGTCGAGTTCGTCGAGTTCGAATCGGACCGCAAGACGAGGAGCGCTCGGCTCGTCTGAATCGTTGTTGACCGGGTCTCCGGTCGCGCGGACACTGGCGGCGTCGACTCGAGTGGGCGCGCGCGGCTGGCAGGCGACGGAAGCGGAGGTGGCGCGATGAGGCGGTATCGTGCGATAGGATTCTGGGGCGGGATCGCGGCGGCGGCGCTCGCGGCGCTGACGCTCGGTGCGACGCCGCTGCGCGCGGACATGGAGTTTATCCGCGGCGATGTCAACGGCAGCCGCACGACGGACATGCTCGATGCGGTCGGCATCCTCGAGTACCTGTTCCAGGGTCGTACGGAGGTCGGGCACTGCCTCGACGCTGCGGACGCCGATGACGACGGGCGCGTCGCGATCAACGACGCGATCTACGTCCTCGTGGCGGTGTTCGCACGCGGTCCGGTGCCGCCGCCGCCGTTTCCGACGCGCGGCGCGGATCCGACCGGCGATGGGATCGACTGCCGGGGCTGGCTCGGTTCGAGCGTCGAGTTCTTCGGCGAGCGCATCCCGACGGGAGCCATCGTCTACGTGATCGATCGCTCGGGATCCATGCAGGACGCGGGCGAGCTCGCCATCGCGAAGCGTGAGGTGAGCCGGTCCATCCTCGCTCTGGACGACGGCATGCTGTTCGCAGTCCTCTTCTTCGACGTGGACACGATCGCGCTTCCGTTCGCGGCCGCCGACGAGGCCAGCCGCGGGGCCGCGATCGAGTGGGTCCGGGGCGTCGGGAGCGATGGTGGCGGGAGCTGTCCGAGGGCGGCTCTGCTCGAGAGCCTCGAGCTCGCGGTGGAGGCGCCGGTGAGCCCGGTGACGGTACTTTTCTACAGCGCCGCCGACTTCTTTGCGGATCGCATGGACGTGTGCGGAGAGACTCCCGGGGAGACGATCGCGGCGGTCGCCGCGGCCAACGCCGGCCGCGTCGCGATTTACACGATCGGAATCCAGGCGGAGGAGGGGTCGCCGGAAGAGGCGTTCCTGCGCGATCTCGCCGAGCGCAACGGCGGCGATCACGTTCGGGTCGACTGAGCGCTTCCGACCGTGACGTCGAAGCCGCCGCTACTCGAACATCGCGTGCGTGCGGTCGCCTCGCGATAGCAGGTACGCGAGGAGGTCGAGCACCTCCTTCTCATTCAGCGGATCGAGCAGCTTCTCCGGCATCATCGACGTGGTCGACGGCACGATCTGCAGCACCGAGTTGCGGTTGACGTTCTCGTTGCCGTCAGGCTTCGTCATGTCGGTGTTGACCGACCAATTGTCGCCGCCAGCGTTGACGATGCGGCCGTGCACGACGCGTCCGTTCTTCAGGATGAACGTCGTGGCCTGGTATTGATCGGAGATGACCTTGCTGGGCTCGAGGAGCGACTCGAGCATATCGCGCGGGCTGAATCGTCCCGCCAGCCCGGTCAGGTCCGGTCCGGTCGATCCGCCGCGCCCGGCGAAGCGGTGGCATTGGAAGCACAGGGCCGCGGAGAACATCCGGCGGCCGGACTCGAAGTCGCGGCCGCGCAGCTTCGCCCCCGTCAGCGCGACGAGCTCTGCGAGCTGCCACTCGCGCCCTGGCCCCTGCGGCTTCGGCAGGCGTGCGTACGACTCGGACGGCGGCTTGTCGGCGACGACGTCGGCAAGTTCGCGTTTCTGCTCGTCGTTGAGCGCTGCCACGGCGCGCGCTTTGATGTTGCGCAGGAAGCCGCGGAAGCTGTGGCCGCCGTGGAAGCCCTGCGCCTGATTGAACCAGTCGAGGTACGCGCGACGGTCGTCCGCCGTCCAGCCGTCCTGGACGTTGCGGAGCTGGAGCGCGTAGCCGATCTGCTCCTCCTGCGTCGGTGCATCGAGCAGCAGGCGAACCGTCTTCGCGACGGCGCCGTCGGCGCCGAGGTAGATCAAGAGCTCGGCGAGCTCCGCGTTGACGCGAGCCGACTCGGCCGGGAAGCAACGCGAGAACCGCTGGGCGACCGCGGCCTTCGTCGCGTCGTCCGACGGGCCGAGCCGCAGGAAGATGAGCGCGTGAGCGCGCAGTAGCCCGAGCTGACGGATCTCCGGAAGCGCCGCCCACTCGAGCCGCGCGAGATTTGCCAGCAACGGGACCCGGTCCGACGCGTCGCCATGGCGTGCCAACGCGATCGCGGCTTCGATGGCCGCGATGGGCTTCCGCTCGGCGACTGCGCGCCGGCGCCATGCGTCGACCGGCTGGTGCTCGATCGCGACCCGCGCGGCGAACCGCACTGCGCGGTCGTCATGCGACAGGTACTTCCATGCCGTGTCGACGGCCCCGGCGACCGCTCGACCGTGGAGCTTCTCGAGAGCCTGACGGATCGCGCGCGGATGATCCTTCGGCGTATCGTCCGTCGCGGCAAAGTCCCGCGACGCTGTCGGCTGCTCGGCCGTGACGCGATAGAGACCGGACTGCGTGCTGCGACCGCCGATCGTGAAGTACAGCGCGCCATCGTGCGGGTTGATCGCGACGTCGCTGAGTGGCAACGGCGACGCCGCGACGAACTGCTCGGGCTCGCCCGTCCACGACGAGCCGTCTTCCGTCATGTGGACCGCGTACAGCTTGCCGTACGACCAATCGCAGATGTAGAGCGCCTTCTGGTACTTCTCCGGGAATCGCGCACCGTAGCCGAACGCGATACCGGTCGGGCTGCCGGGGCCGATGTCGGCGACGCTGCCGAGGCTGTCCGCATAGTGGTCCGGCCACTTGCCGGTGCCGGAGCGCCAACCGAACTCGGAGCCGGACGTGACATGGTTGACGCGCGTCGGTCGGTACCAGGCCGTGCCGACGTCCCACTCCATGTCCGCGTCGAACGTGAACAGATCGCCGTGGTGGTTGAACGCGATGTCGAACTGATTGCGGAAGCCGTTCGCGAAGAGCTCCCACGTCTTTCCCTCCGGATCGGTGCGGGCGACCCAGCCACCGGGCGCGAGCTTGCCGCGCGCGTGACCGCTCGCGTCCCACATACGACCGAGCAGGTGATCCTCGGCCCAGACGCGCGGCACGACCGACCTCTCCGGCGACGGGATGTCGGTGTGGTTGCCTCCGAGGACGTACAGCGACTTCCCTCGCGGTCCGGGGATGACCGCGTGCGGTCCGTGCTCACCGCCGCCGCGCAGGCTGCGCAGCAGCTTGACCTCGTCGTAGCGATCGTCGCCGTCGGTATCGCGCACGCGGTAGAGGCCGGAGCCGCGACCGTTGCGCACGACGTAGAGGCTGTCGAACGCGTGAACGAGCCCGTGGGCTTGACCGATGTCGAGGTCGATCCTCTCGACCTTCAAGTCCTTGCTCTCCGCGCCGATCGGCGGCGGCGTGATGCGGTAGAGCGAGCCGCCCTGGTCCGACGTGATCAAGCGCCCTTTCGAGTCGACGCACAAGTTGACCCACGATCCCTGCTCGCCCTTCGGGACCGAGTACAGGAGCTCGACGCGAAAGCCGTCGAGGACGTTGATTTGCGCGACCGTCGTCGCCTGCGGTGGCCGCGGCGCCGAGGCGTTCTCGAGCGAGCTCTCGGTGACCGCCTGCTCCCAACCCCCTTCGCCGACCGGAGCGATTTCGGTGGCGGGCTGCCAGTCCGAGGCGTCGAACTCGGCCCCTCGCCAACCGTCGGCCGGCTCGCGGGTCACGAGCCACGAGTCGTCCGTCGCGATGGTCCGCGTCTTGCCGCTCGCCTCCGCTTTGATCTCGATGCGGCCGACGAATCCGGCGATCGAGCCGTCGTTGCGCGCGTCGACGGCGAAGACATTCGCGCCGGGACGCAGGTGCTTCTTCAGGTCGACGCGGATCGGGTTCTCCCACACGTGGCTCGTCGCGACCTTCTCGCCGTTGAGCCACGCGGTCATGTGGTTGTCGCACGTGCCGGCGAACACCGCGGAGTCGACCGCTCCGTCTACCTCGAAGACGCGACGGATCGCGATGCGATCGCCGTCCGGCGTCTCCTGGCCGGCCCAGATCCAGCGCGGCGCTCCGGTGTCGTACGGTGCGAGGACGCCTAGGTGATCGAGCCACTGGCGGCACTGCTCGGGCCAGCCGCGAGTCGACGGGTGGCGGTCGAGGCCGACGCCGTGCGGACCGTCGCGATAGACGTGCAGCTCGGCGGGGACGCCGGCCTCGAGAAGCGCGCGGTAGAACAGCACGCTGTTCTCAGGAGAGACGACGCGATCGGTCGACGTGTGAAACAGAAACGTCGGCGGTGTCTCCCTCGTGACGCGCGTCTCGGGCGACATCGCGCGCGCCGCATCGTCGCTCGCATCCTTGCCGAGCAGGTTGTATCGCGAGCCCATGTGAGCGGACGGCGGCAGCAGCGTGATGACCGGATAGGCCAGGACGAGAAAGTCCGGGCGCGACGACACGCGTTCGATCGGATCGTCCGCGTCGGCCTTCCCCGGCTCGAACAGCGTGCCTGCCGTCGCGGCGAGGTGACCGCCGGCCGAGAAGCCGAGCACGCCGATGCGCGCCGGGTCGATCTCGAGGTCGCGCGCGCGCGAACGCACCCATCGAACCGCGCGCTGCACGTCTTGCAGCGGGGCGGGGTGCCGATAACGCGGGGCGATGCGGTAGCGCAGCACGATGCCTGTGACGCCGAACGTATTGAGCCAGCGGGCCACGTCGTGACCCTCGTAGCTCATCATCACGCCACCGTAGCCGCCGCCGGGGCAGATGACCACGGCCGCGCCGACGGCGACGTCTTGCTTCGGGCGATGGATGTGGATCTCCGGGCGATCCGCCGCCGTCTCGCCCTTGGCGCCGGGCGCGCCCTGTGGCCACAGCGGGATCGCGACAGGCTCCGCCGCGGGCAAAGGCGCGCGGAGACTGAGAAGTGCAGTGACGACGGCGAACGGCAGCGCGATCCCCAGCGGGATCGCGCGATGCGCGGCAGCGTTTCTCGGCATGTCGTTCTCGATGTGGTGTGACAGCACGCGCTCTCGACGCGGATTCAGCGCGGACGCGCGCTCACCATCGAGTCGGCGAGATACTCGGGCGTCCTGCGGTCCGAACTCCGGCGGCACGACGTTCGCGCGAAGACAGCCCGCTATCCTACGCGGCCGACGGACCCGCGGTCAGCTCTTCTTCGGCGCCGGGGCCTTCTTCGTCTTCTTCGCCTTCTCGGTCTTCATCTTCGCCTCGGCGGCCGCGACGAGTTTGTCGAACAGCGCCTTCTGGTCGCGCAGCGCCGCGACGCGATCCTTCGGTGCACCGCGCGCTTCGAGCAGCACCCAGCCGCGGTACTTCGTCGCGACGAGCAGCTCGGTGAGCCGGCCGTACGGGTACTTCGGATTGCCGAGCTCGCGGACGTGCGCGGTGGCGCCGAAGCGCTTGCGCACGAGATGGAAGTTGTGGTCGAGCCCCTTGCCCTCGAGATCCTGCGCGTTCGAGTTCCAGCACACTCGGACGTTCGGGTGCTTCGCGACAGTCATGATGGCGGCGATCGTCGGCAGGTGTGAGCAGCCGCCGTGTACCTCGAGGCGGATCTCCTGCTCGTAGTCGGCCGCGAACTTGCCGAGCTCGACGAGCGACTCGCCGATCTGGGCGATCGTCTTCTCGCGCGGCACGTCCTTGTGGAAGCTGTCTGGCTTCACCTTGACGCCGCTGCCACCGACGTCGTGACTGAGCACGATGAACTCCTTCGTCGCCTCGATCGCCTTGCGGAGGACCTCCGGCTTCGGGCTGTCGTAGCGCTCGTTGCTGCCGATGCCGACCAGAGCGACCGGGCTGTCAGCGAAGCGTTTGCGAATCTCCTTGCGCGCGTCCTTCGACAGCGACGGCTCGACACCGTGCGCGTGCGTCGTGCGCAGCTCGACGCCGAGGACGTCGGCCGTGGCGCAATTCGCGATGAGCTGCGGCAGCTTCCAATCGCGTCCCCACAGATACGTCACGAGGCCGAAGCGCATGCGATCGGCGCGTGAATCCGCGGCGAGCAGCGCGTCGGGTGCGAGCGGGAGAGCGGCGGCGCCGAGCGCGATGCCGGCGGACTGCTTCAGGAACGAGCGGCGAGTGCGGTGCATCGGAAGTCCTCGTTTCGTGCGGTGCTGGGGGACGCCGTCGGTGGATACAGACTACGGCGAGCCGCGCGCAGCGTCGAGGGGGCCCCTGACAGCCCTTCTTCAACGGACTGCTGAGCGGGCTTGCCCGGCGGCTGTTCACAGCGCATGATTCGCGTGGCCGCAGAGAGTCCCGAAACGATGCCCGCCACCGACTACCGACAGCTCGCGGCGATCTACGACTCGATCGTCACATCGACGGATGACATCCCGTTCTTCGTCGACGCGGCCTCGCGCGTCAGCGGGCGCGTGCTCGAGCTCATGGCCGGGACGGGCCGCGTGTCGATTCCGGTGGCCGCGGCGGGCGCCGCGCTGACGTGCGTCGACAGCTCGGACGAGATGCTCGACGTGCTGCGAGCCAAGGCCGCCGCGAAGGGGCTCGCGATCGACGCGTTGTGCCAGGACGTGACGGCGCTCGAGATCGAAGGGCCCTTCGATCTCGTCATCATCCCGTATCGTTCGTTCCTCGAGCTCGCCGAACGCGAGCAGCAACGGCGCGCGCTGGCCGCGATTCGCGGCGTGTTGAGTCCGCGGGGCCGATGTGTCTGCACGCTGCACAACCCGGATATCGCGCTGCGCGGGGTCGTCGACGGCGAGCCGTCGACACGGGTGATCGAGCTCCCGTCGACCGCGGAGCGAGGCCGCGCTGTCGTGACGATCGAGACGACGTGGAGCGCGAGCACGGGAATCGTCTCGGGCGTTCAGACCTTCGAGATCCGGTCCCACGGCGACGAGACGGAGCGCGAGCTCGAGCTGCCGCTGCGTTACGCCCTCATCGACAGGGACGAGTTCCGGTGCCTCGTGGCGGCGCAGGGCTTCGTCGTCGAGGACGTGTTCGGCGACTACGAGCGCGGGCCGTTCGAGCCGATGACGAGCGCGACGTCGGTCTGGGTCCTGCGGCGGTCGTCGGACGAGTGACGCAAGCTAGCGACTTGGGGCGCGGGCCGCGATCGACTAGAATCGTCGCCGCGCAGGCAGGGAAGGCCGCCCCGGCACAGGCACGGGTCGTTCCGGTCGCCTGCGAGACCCTGTGGGCGGAGGAGGCCATGGACAGATCGCGCGTCGACGAGAGGGCAGACCCAGAGCACGGCGACGACCGGTGGTGGCCGCCACCAGTGAACAGGTGCGTTCACCCGGAGCCCGGGCAGGCGTAAGGTCGGCGTTACACCTCCCGCGCTCGGGAATCGAGAGCTGAGAGTCAAGTGACGTTGTCACGGGCTCTTGGGCGATGGCGAGCGCTTTGCAATCAGGTCCGACCGTTCGTACCGAAGGACTGCTCCTAGCGCCGTCCCAGGGGAACGCGGCCGACGCTCGGAGCTCGACACAGGAGATCGGGAGGATATGAACTACCGGACACGAACTCTCTCGGCCGTCGCCGTGTGCGGCGCGCTGTGGGCCTTTGCGGGGCGTGCCGACGCCCAGGAACCGCCGCGCGATTGCGAGGCGATCGCCCAGCGGTTGTCGGAGGACTGCGAGCGGCGGGGCGGAGACGCCGAGGAGTGCCAGGCGCTCGTCGACGCGTTCCTCGAGCGCTTCCAGGGCGAACCGTCCGAGCCGGCTGGCTGCGAAGAGCACTGTGCGGAGCTGCAGGCTCGCATCGTCGCCGAGTGCACCGAGCGCGGCGGCACCGAAGAGGAATGCGCGGCCGTCGCGCAGGCGGTCGCCGACCGCTGCTTGCGACAGTGTGATGGGCCGAACGACCCGCCGTCGTGCGAGGAGCTCTGCCAGATGCGTGCGGACGAGGTTCGCACTGCATGCCTCGACGGCGGCGGCGACGCCGAGACGTGCGATCTCGAAGCAGCGGCGCACCTGGAGCGGTGCCTCGAGCGCTGTGATCCCGAGCCGCCGAGCTGCGAAGAGCGTTGCGAACGCGCCGCCGAAGCCGCGGAAGCCCGCTGCGTCGAGGCCGGCGGTGATCCCGAGGAGTGCGCGGCGCGCGCTGAGGAGATCCTCGCGAACTGCACGCGCGGTTGCGAGGGGGTTCCGAGTCCGCCGTGCCCCGTACGTTGCGCGTTGGATGCGCGCGACGTGCTGGCGAGTTGCCTGGAAGACGGCGGGGAGCCGGATGAGTGCGTCGCTCAGGCGCGGGACGCGCTCGCTGCGTGCGTGGCGGACTGCGGCGGTGAAGATCCGCCGGAGCCGCCGACCTGCGAGGAGCGTTGCGAGACCATCGCGGAGCGTCAGGTCCTGCGCTGTATCGACGAAGGTGGCAGCGAGGAGGAGTGTCGCGCCGCCGCGATGGAGGCTCTGGACGCGTGTCTCGCGCGTTGCGAAGGACCCGCGGGACCGCCGAGTTGCGAAGACCGCTGCGGCGCGGCAGGCGAGCGCGTCCTCGATGCGTGTGTCGAGGCGGGCGGCGATCCCGAGGAGTGCGCGAATCGGGCGCAACGTATCGTCGACGAGTGCCTGCGCGTGTGCGACGGCGCTTTCCCGCCGGATTGTCGCAGCCGCTGCGAGCGCGCCGTGCCCGGACTCCGGCGTGCCTGCGAGGCGCGAGGTTTGTCCGACGAGGAATGCGAGGCGCGCGTCGCCGCGTTCATCGAGGCGTGTGGTGGCGGATGCGGTGACACGCCGCCCGAGCCGCCGCCGACCTGCGAGGAGCGCTGTGAGGCCGCCGCGGATGCCGTTCGGAGCGCCTGCCTCGAAGGCGGCGGCGACGAGGCGGAGTGCGACGCACGAGCCGAGGAGTACCTCGCCGCTTGCGCCGACCGCTGCGAGAATCCTCCCGAGCCGCCGACCTGTGAGGATCGCTGCGCTCGCGTGGGCGAGATCGTGTTCGCGCGATGCGTCGAGGGCGGTGGCGAGGCGGACGAATGTCGCGCTCGCGCCGACGCGTTGCTCGAGGCGTGCCTCGAGCGTTGCAGCGTCGAGGGGCCGCTGCCGTGCGACGAGCGTTGCGCGCAGATCGGTCGCGAGATGCTCGCGCGCTGCGAAGCGGCCGGTCTGCCGGTCGAGGAATGCGAGACGCGCGTCAATACGGCCATGGAGCGGTGCCTGAGGCGCTGCGATGATCCGGATCCCGAGCCCGACCCGGATCCCGAGCCCGACCCGGATCCCGAGCCCGACCCGGATCCCGAGCCCGACC
>CAYMRB010000199.1:16594-17400 GCA_964392615.1 uncultured Planctomycetia bacterium
CGGATCCCGAGCCGCCGACCTGCGAGGAGCGCTGTGCGGCCGCCGCCGAGGTTCTCGCCACGGCATGCGCCGAGCGCGGCGGCAGCGAGGAGCAATGCGCGGCGGCGGTCGCGGCGTTCCTCGAGCGCTGCGAGTCGCGTTGCGATCGCGGCGGCGAGGGAGACGGTGGTGCTGCGGGAGCGGTCGCGGAGTCGCTCGCGGTGACGATCTGCGCCAACCGCGCGACCGCGCTCGAGAGGGCCTGCGTCGCTGCTGGCGGCACGGCCGAGGAGTGCGCGGGGTTCGCGGCGAGCTTCAGCGAGGAGTGTGAGGTCTGGCTCGCGAGCATCGACGATTGGCACGAGATGCAGCGCGTCGCCCCGCCGCGCCCGTTCGTCCGCGGTGACTCGAACCGCGATGGCCGCGTCGACATCGGCGATCCGGTCAACACGCTGAACGGCATCTTCCAGGGCTCGGGGAGTGCGTTCGACGTGGTCTGCGCCGACCGACTCGACGCGAACGACGACGGCGTCGTCGACATCTCCGACTCCGTGTTCACGCTGCGCTGGCTCTTCGCAGGTGGCAACGTGCCGCCGGCGCCGGGGCCGGTGGAGCCCGGCCACGACGCGACCCACGACGTCGGCGTCTGCTACGAGTAGCGGACGACTCCTGTCGCGGGCTGGAGCTCGGACACTAGATCCAGCCTCGTGAGATCGGCTCTGTCAGCAACTGGCGGAGCCGGTCTCCTTTGGCCTTGTTCCGTCCCCGTCCCGACTCCGACCGTAACGCTGCAACACACGGCGGGATCCCGACGGCGAGACCGAGAC
>CAYMRB010000200.1:0-8522 GCA_964392615.1 uncultured Planctomycetia bacterium
GTACGCCACGGGACCTCCGCTGTTCGGGTCGATCGTCGGCCGCTTCGCGGGCCGCAGCGCGGGGGCGCGATTCGCGATCGACGGCAGCGTACACGCGCTGGAACGCAACGCCGGCAAGCATCACATTCACGGCGGAGGGCGCAAGAGCGGGTTCGCATGGCAGGTGTGGAAGGCTCGCTCCGTCCGCGATACCGACTCCGTCGGCGTGCGACTCACGTTGGTCAGTCCCGACGGACAGGCCGGCTTTCCGGGACGGCTCGAAGTGACTGTCACCTACTCGCTGACCGACGACAATCGGCTGATCATGGAGTATGACGCGGTCACCGATCGGCCGACCCACGTCAACCTGACCAACCATGCCTACTGGAACCTGGCGGGGGCCGACTCCGACAGCGATGTGCTGGAGCATCGACTCACCCTCCGCGCCGCTCGCTATCTTCCCTGCGACAAGAAGAAGCTGCCGACCGGAGAGATCCGCGTCGTGAAGGACACGTGCATGGACTTCACGACGGCGCACACGCTCGGTTCTCGAGCCGCGGCGACCGATTTCGGCTACTACGATCACTGCTACCTTCTCGACAAACGGCCTGGTAAGCGCCTGTCGCTTTGCGCGCGCGTCGTCGAGCCGAAGAGCGGCCGTGTGATGACCGTGCACACGACGCAACCCGGCGTCCAGCTCTACACGGGCAATCCGCGCGGGCTATGCCTCGAGACGCAGCACTGCCCGAACGCCCCGAACGAGCCCAGCTTCCCTTCGACGCTCCTGCGTCCCGGCGAGCGGTTCCACGAGGTGACCGTCCATCGGTTCAGCGTCGTCGGGGATTGAGCTCGCGGTCAGAGCGTCTCGTCGTCGGCTTCACTTCGGGGACAGAGCGTTGCGCCGAGTCGCCGCCCGGATGTCGGTCCAGATCCGTGTCTCATCGAGCCAGCCCCGACGCGCTGAACGGATTCTGTTCGAGGTCCGGTTGACGCAGGGGGTGGCCCTGGCGCTCGGGCGCTGGTAACGTGGCGTCAACGGACTGTTGAGGCGTGCATTCGGGAATGGCGCCGACGGGATGATCTCGGGCCGCCTCTGGGGCGATCTCCGCTCGCCGGCACGATCACCGTCTCGAGGAGAGAGCTCATGACCCTCGCGAGTGTTCGAAGTCGCTGCGCGTGTCCCCGTTTCGGCAGCCTCCTGTTGGCCGTCGCGATCGCCATCTGCACCACGCCATTGTGCCCGTCTCAGGATTGCGACCACCGCGAGATGCGCATCGACGATCGCGCCACGTGGGACTGCATGACGCCCCTCAGCCAGACGGTTCTCTACTTCGTGCCGGGGCCGGATCCAGACAGCGACCCGCCGGCGCCGGGGCCAGAAGCTCTGCCCTGCTTCGACTTCGTGCTCTACGTGCAGGTCGTCTCGAATCGACTGGAGCACCTGGCGAACCTGACGGAGTCCGGCTACGAGTGTCTCGAGGGGATGACCAACGAGGACTTCCGGCGCCATCAGCTCGCCGACGACTTCTTCAAGGGGGTGCTGCTGCGACTCGTCGATCCGGAAGGCGGCGAAGAGTTCGTCGGCGTCGTCATCCACAACGACCAGAGCGTGCCGCTGGGCGGGAGCGAGTTCACGCCGCAGGAAGCCATGTACGTGATGCGCCACCTGCGCGCGACGTTCGACGAGGCTTCGGTCGGCGAGCTCCGCTACTACCCGATCGGAGTCGCGCACGACGTCGCCCGCGGCTGGGTCGACGATCCCGCGATCTCCTCGACCCTCGACTTCGAGATCCACTTCGGTGGCGTTGGCTCTCGCGAGTTCGTCCGCGGCGACACGAACAAGGACGGTCGTGAGGGGCTCGCCGATGCCGTGTATCTGCTGAACTTCCTCTACGCCTCAACGCCGCGTCCGGCACCCGATTGCGCTGACGCTCTGGACGTCAACGACGACGGCCGACTCGGTGTGGCCGACGCGATCTACTTGCTCTACCACCTGTTCATCGACGCGCGGCGCATCCCTCCGCCGCACGACATCGCCGGGTTCGATCGCACCCCGGACGAGTTGCCGGACTGCGGGGAGCCGCTCAGCGGCTCGGCCTGACCTCGGGTGCGCCCCGGCGCGTTCACCGGCTTGACGATCTTCCTGCGACACGCGTACACTGAGCGCTGGCGGAGGTCTCACCGGAGGAGCACATGAGCACGGATCACGAGATCCAGCAAGGCGAGTGCCTCGACAGCGTCGCCGAGCGCTACGGCTTCTTCTGGGAGACGCTGTGGGAGCACGCGGACAACAGCGAGCTCAAGCGCGTTCGTGAGGATCCGAACGTCCTGCAGCCGGGCGACATCGTCAAGGTCCCCGATCTGGAGGAGGGCGAGGAGAGCTGCGCGACGGAGCAGGCGCACCGCTTTCGACGCAAGGGCGTGCCCGCGGTACTGCGACTGGTCTTCCACTGGCCCGTGCCGCCGGAAGACGAGGACGCGTCCGGCAGCGACGGAGGTGGGGGAGATGCCGGGGGCGGTGCCGCGGGGAGCGAGAGTGACGAGTCGGTCTACGAGGAGGCCCCGCCCGAGCAGGCCGAGGCCGAGACCGAGCCGATCGCTGATGCGCCGTACATGCTGACGATCGACGGCGTGTTGTCGGAGGGCCGGTCCGACGCGGACGGCAAGGTCGAGATCTCGATCCCGCCTTCGGCATGTGAGGCGAAGATCCGGTTCCACCCCGGCGCGGAGAACGAGGTCTCGTTCACGCTGCAGCTGGGTCACATGGACTCGATCGACACCGTCATAGGAGTGCGCAAGCGACTCTGCAATCTGGGCTACGTCTGTCCTCCCGAGGGGGACGAGATGGACGCGGACCTGCAAGCGGCGATCGCGCGATTCCAGGAGCAGAACGACCTGGAGGGCTCCGGGGAGGTCGATCAGGCGACGAAGGACAAGCTGGTGGAGGTTCACGGCTCGTAGCGTCCGCGCGGACGCGACGGCGCGTAGCGGACGTGCGGACGCGACGGCGCGATGAGCCGGTGAGGAAGAACGGATGGCGGTCACCAGTATCAGAGTGCGATTCGTGAGCGTGGACGTCGACCACGACTCTGACGTGTGGGGCGCCGGGGAGTGGCACCTCCACGCCACCGTCGACGGTCAGCCCGTCGGTAACTCGGGCACCGAGTTCACGGCGCGGGCCGGCGCCGGTCTCACCCCGGCGTTGGCGGAAGCCGACTGGTCCGAGGTCGTCGACGTGTCCGGCAAGGCGCCGGGTAGCACCGTCGAGATCCGTCTGCGCATCATCGAGGACGATCTGTTCTGCGACGACGACCTGGGCGAGGTGTCCGTGACCGTCGCGCATCCGTTCAGGAATCCGCTGCAGGACTTCCACCTGCGCTCCCCCGTCATTCCCGGCGGCTGGTTCGGCGAGGATCGCCGCTACTACCGTGCGCACATCCGCGTGTCGATCGAGGAGGAGTTCGCGACAGCGGTCACGACCGGACCGACAGCGGTACCGGTGACACGGACGGTGGCCGGCGGCGCGACGTTCTCGACGATCAAGGGAACCGCTTTCGTGCCGCGGCTGGAGATCTGTCCGGTGACGCCGAACCCGTCGCCCCCGGCGCACATGCCCGGACGACCGGTCCTGCCGGGAGGGCTCGCGGCGCCCACCGTGCCGCCGACGGCCTCTGTCAACGCGGCCCCGTCGGCACCGGCGCTCAACGCGTTGGCGAATCCTGCGGTGATCCCGTTCCTGGCGGCCACGGACCCGCAGCTGGCCAACCGTGCCGCGCGGCTCGCGATCACCTTCCTCGAGCCGGGCAACCTCAACCCGAACGAGCTCCTGTGGAACGTCCGCGGCGGTCCGGCGGTGATCGTCGGCAGCAACCGGGGCCTGTCCGTCAACGTGCGGGGCGATCGGACCGGTCTGGGGGCGACGCCCGCCGACAGCATGGCGACGTTCGACGTCCATTGGGACAATACGGCCGGCCCCGTGCTCGCGACCTTCCGGGCCTGGGTCGGACGGCTCGGCACCCTGCCGTACCGCGTCAATCTGCTCGACGGCAGCACGGCCGCGCTGCGTACAACGACCCTGATGACGACCGGCGCACTGCCCGCCGCAACCGTCAACAACATCATGCAGGTCGCTCAGGCCATCCTGTATCAGGCGGGTATCCTGCTCACACCCGACACCAACGTGGCCGGCTACGAGGGGGCGACTCTGTTCCCCGCGGGCAATACGAACGCGATCTTCCGCGTCCCGGTGACGAACAACCGTCACACGCGCAACGTCAACCACAACATCGTATCGCGTTCGACGCGGTACAACTTCCGCCCCGGCGTGATCAACTTCACGTTCGTCCACAGCACGCTGCAGGGCAACGCCGCGGCCGTCGAGCGCAACGGCATCGCCGGCGCGGCCGGCACCATCAAGTTCGTCAAGATCGGTAAGCGCTGGTTCCGGCGGCACCAGTTCGACGGCAAGGGCTCGACCAAGAAGCTCGGCGGCTCACCGAGCACGTCGTGGATCAAGCCGAGCGGCGTCTTGAAGGACGGCGCAGGCGTCCAGCAGACGTTGAAGACGATCAGCCCGACCGACCGTGTCAAGCAGGGCGCCGCCATGGACAAGGCGTGGGCGGCAGCCCGCAATACCGCGGCGCCGCCGTTCAACCAGGCGATGATGAACCAGCTCTACGCGTGCCACGTCCCCGCGCAGTGGGGGCAGGGCAACATCGTCGGTGGTCCGCCGCCGGCGTGGACCGTGGCCCAGTTCGTCTGGAACTGCGGCATCAACCTGGCGCACGAGCTCGGGCACATCCTCGGCCTGGCCCACCGCGGCAGCGGTGGCAACTCGGCCGGTCCATCGGCCGACGGCATGGACTGCAAGAACCAGAAGGGCGTCATGAAGGGCCATCCCTGGAATGAGAACTTCATGTCCTACGGCTACGGCATGACGACGCCGTTGGCCCACGATCTCGACCTCATTCAGGCGTCGGTCGTGCGGACGCATCCCGCGATCACCTACTAACCGTCGACCTGTCACGGATCCGCGATGCTCAAGAAAGACCCCGGCGTCCTGGCGCATTCCAAGAACCCGCGGGAGCTGGTCAGCATGGCCCGGCTCTACGCGGTCAGCCGCGAGCCGGCGGATCAGGATGTCCTGTACCGGCACCTGGACTCCAAGGAGTTCCTGGGCCGCCTCAACACCGACGAGGAGTACCTGCGCTTCGGGGCGCGGAACCTCGACGTCGCACGCGTCATCAAGACGCTGATGGAGCAGGATGCGCCGGAGCCCAGAGAGACGCTGGTGCGGTTGACCGAGAGCTCGGGCTTCCAGACCTACGAGCCGCTGATCGAGCTGCTCATTCGCGGACTGGTGGCCGACATCCCGGCATGTCCGCGCACGATCGCGTACTGGGACAAGCACAGCCAGCCCGACTCGGCCTACACCGACATCGTCGTCGAGGTGCTGTTCATCAATCGCTCGAGACCGGCGCTGGATCTCTTCGAGCGCAAGATGAACGACCCGGGCCACGACGATGAGTACAAGGAGGCCTGGCTGCGGGATCCGCTGCTGCGCAAGCGCAACGACACGGACGTGCTGCAGTGCTGTGAGCGCATGGTCATCGGCGGCACCGTCGAGGCGTACCTGCACGAGAGCATCTTCTCGGCGCTCTTCGACTACAGCGAGGAGTGGTACCTGAGCTGCAGCTTCCCCCGTCCCGAGCTGCGTATCCTCGCTCCCGACGCGTCGAAGGACATCCTCGAGACCCTCGGTAAGCACGCGCTCGCCGGGCCGGAGCTGGAGAGTCCCGGCCTCGCCGACAAGATTCGCATGGCGTTGAAGGAGATCGGACGAGACGACGAGAACGACGCCGGGGACGATCAGGACGACGAGGCGAACGCATGATGTGTCGCGATCGACAGCGACGATCCGTGGCGGTCGCAGCGTGCATCGTCGTCGGGGTGCTCGCAACGCCCGGCTGCGATCAGCCCCCTGCGAACCGCGACCAGCAGGTCGTGACGCCGGAGCGCACTCCGAACACGACGGCCCCGACCGCAGACGCGCCGGAGTCGTCACAACCCACGACAGAACCCAGGCAGGATGACGTGACAGAATCACCGCAGCCGAGCGAAGCCTCCGGCCTGGTCCCGCCGAAGGTGCAGGTCGTCAAGAAGGACAAGACGCTCGAGGCGATGGCGCTGGCGCGCAGCACCGAGCCGGCGGATCATGATCGCTTGCGCGCACTGCTCACCGACGAAGAGCATCTGCGCAGTCTCGACACTCCCGACGAGTACCTGCGATTGCCGGTGGAGAACCTGCAGCTCCATTTCGTCCTGACCGAGCTGAGCGACAATACCGCCGCGCCGGCGCTGGAGACCCTCGACCAGCTGGCCCGACACGCGGCCTACCGGGAGCCCGGACCGCGGCCGGCACTCCTGCTGCTGGCGAGCGGCAAGATCGGTGAGGTCCCCGCCGGGATCCGGCAGCTCTGGAAGGAGCAGCTCGACGCCGACGCCGACGAGCTCGAGCTCGCGGTGGCCATGGTCGTCGCCAACGGCAGTGTCGAAGCGATCAGCATCCTCGAGGACGCGCTGCTCCATCAGTCGTACGATCAGGACCAGGTCATCGCCTGGCTGCAGGACCCGATCCTGACGCACCGTCAAGACGTGCCGCTGTTGGCGATGTGCGAGCGTCTCCTGCGATCCGAGGACTGGCCCGGGCAGTTGCGGACCGTGCTGGTCGAGGTCCTCTTCGACTACCGTCCTGACGCGTGGTACATGATCGACGTCGAGCCGCCTCGACCGCCCAGCCGCGACGCGCTGAGCGCGGCCGCGCGCGAGCGATTGATCGCCATCGCCGATCTGGCCCTGCGCGAGGGAATGATCGACAAGGCGCGACGAGCCGAGATCGACGCGCAGCTGGCGGCCGAGTAGCCGACATGACGCCCGAGCGGAGCGGTCCGATGTCAGAGGCGGCCGAGCTGACGCCGCTGGCGAGGGGAGCGCCCGTCGACCGCGAGCGATTGCGCGAGCAGCTCGACGCGCGCCCCGACGACGCACGCGCATGGTACGACCTCGGCTGTGAGCATCTTGCTGCAGGCGAGTACGCCGGCGCGGCCAAGGCGTTCGACAGCTGCCGCATTCTGAATCCGCACGACCTCGGTGTGCAGTGCGCGCTCGCGTACGCGCTGGGCGGCAGTGGGCAACTCGAAGACGCCGGCGACGCGTTCGAGATGATCATCCACCGCGACCCGGGCAATGGCTGGGCCTATCTGCACCTCGGACTCGTGCGGTTCAGGCTGCAGGCCGTCACCGAGGCGATCGCGCTCTGGGAGTGCTCGGCCAACCTTCTCGACGATCCGTCCGACAGCCTCGAGAACCTGGCCATGGCCTATCGGCGTCTCGGCGACGAAGAGGCCGAGGAGGGCTGCTGGCACCGTCTGCAGAAACACTCGGCCGACCACCCCGCGGTGCGTCACATGCTGGCGGCGCACGGGCGTGGGCCGCTGCCCGTGCGCGCCGACGACGCGTACATGTGTCACCTCTTCGATCGCTTCGCGCCGGACTTCGACGAGGTCCTCGCGGCTCTCGACTACCGCGTTCCCGAGCTCCTGGAGGAGCGCCTGCGCTCGGTTCATGGTTCGCCGGATCGGACGCTCGAGATCCTCGACGCGGGATGCGGGACCGGGCTCTGCGGCGAGCGTCTGCGGCCGTGGGCGCGCCGGTTGACGGGCGTGGACATCTCGACCGGCATGCTGGCGCGCGCGTCGCGACGTGACGCGTACGACGAGCTCGTCGAAAGCGAGCTCGGCCGTTTTCTCGGCCACGCGCGCAACGCCTACGATTGGATCGTCGCGGGCGATGTGCTGTGTTACTTCGGCGACCTGAGCCACATCGTCGCCGCGGCGGTCCGACGGCTGGCTCCCGGCGGACATCTGTTTCTGACCGTCGAGCGGGACGCGCGCTCGACGTCCTCCGCTGGCCCGGGCTATCGGCTGCAGAGCCACGGCCGCTACTGCCATACCCGCGAGCACGTCCAGGCGGTCGCGCTCGCCGCCGCCGGCCACCTCGACGAGCTGTCGCCGGTCGTCCTGCGACGCGAGTCCGGCGAGCCCGTCGCGGGGCTCTGCGCACTCGTCCGCCGCGACGCGTGACGACTCGCGCCATCGCCGGGCAAGCCTCGCTTCACGCGCGCTTCAGGGTCAGCAGCCCGTCAGCGCCTCGGCGGGACAGGGCAGGTCGAGCTCGGCATCCCGCTCACCGCAATCGGGAAACGGTGCCGGAGGCGTCGGACCGTGGAGGAAGCGGTGCTGCGCGGTGTAGATCGGATCCGACAGGTCGAGACGCCCGTCCGCGTTCGCGTCACCGGCACTCGGACACGGGGTCGGCGGGCCGCCGCGGACGAGAGCGTTGATCGTCCAGACCGCGTCCGCGAGGTTGACGCGCCCGTCGGCGTTCGCATCGCCACGAACGAAGCGACCCGAGTCGTCGACGCGACGGATCAAGAGCGGGATCCGGCGGACGGCCGTCTGTCTCCGGACATCCTGGTTGCTCGG
>CAYMRB010000200.1:8532-17394 GCA_964392615.1 uncultured Planctomycetia bacterium
GGATCCGGTGGACCGGAAGGACAGCGACGCCGCTGATCGTGATGTTGTTCGCGACGCCCGGGCTCGGACCGTTGCGCAACCCATCGCGGAATCGAACGACCGCAGGACTCTCTCCGTCCGCGTCGCCGGAGAGCTCGTACGTCGTGCGCAGGACCGACTGCGCGACGGACGGGTCGAGCGTCGCAGGCGTCGCGAACGAGAGCACGACGGCGGAGATGACCCCCGCCTCCTCTTCGCCAGCGCCGCCGCCGGCGGCCATGCCATCGCCGTCTTCGGGTGGTCGCACTTCAGTCGTGACGTTGAAGCCGCCCGAGAACGCGGCCGCGGCATCGGTCCCATCGATCGTCGGTGGGACAACGACGCCCAAGAGGTCCGACGTGTGCACGATGGAGAGGCTCCACCCCTGGGCGCCCGCGGGCTGCGCGACGGGGAACGGAACGATGTACGCGGCCACCTCGATCCGGCCCTGATCATCGGCCGACAGCTCGACGATGTTGTGGGGACCCGAGAGTACGTCCTCGATCACCTGAGCCGCTCCGCCGTCACCGGGGGCGGCCGCCGGCACGGGCACCGCGCCGGGCGCGGCGAGGACCAGGTTGAAACCGCCGCCGTCGTCAGAGCACGGACTGCGGAACGAGCAGGACGGGTCCTCACAGTCGACTCGACCGTCACCGTCGTCGTCGATCCCGTTGTCGCAGATCTCGAGGACGCAGTCGCCTCGACCCGCGCAGGAAGGGTCGTCGCAATCGATGAGGCCGTCGAGGTCGTTGTCCAGTGCGTCGTCGCAGACTTCGGTCCGACAGCGGGCGATGGTCTGACAGTCGACGTCGAAGCAATCCACGAGGCCGTCCTGGTCGTTGTCCAACCCGTCCGCGCAGTCCTCCGGACCGGGGCAGGGCCCGCGGCCGCGGCAGTCGTCGTCATCGCAGTCGACGAGGCCGTCGCCGTCGTTGTCCGCGCCGTCGAGGCAGTTCTCCGCATCGATGCAGTGCCGGAGCGTCTCGCAGTCCGGATCATCGCAGTCGACGAAACCGTCGTGGTCGTTGTCGCGACCGTCCCAGCAGCGCTCCGGCGCGGGGCACGGGCCGATTCCGGCGCACTGCGGGTCGTCGCAGTCGACGAGCCCGTCGTCGTCGTTGTCCGCTCCGTCGGTGCAATCCTCGAGCTCGACGCAGAGCGGCCCCTGCGAGCACTGCGGATCATCGCAGTCGACGAGCCCGTCGCCGTTGTTGTCCTCTCCATCCGCGCAGAGCTCGAACAAGCCGCAGATGGCGAAGCCGACGCAATCGGGGTCGTCGCAGTCGAGCAGCCCGTCGTCGTCGTTGTCGATGAAGTCGGCGCAGCGTTCGATCACGGGGCACGGATCGATGCCGCCGCAGTCGCGATCCTCGCAGTCGATGAGCTCGTCGTTGTCGTTGTCGATGCCGTCGTCGCAGATCTCGCGAGCGATGCAGTGCGGGTGTCCCTCGCAATCCTCGTCGTCGCAGTCGGCGACGCCGTCGCGCTCGTTGTCGATGCCGTCGCCGCAGATCTCGCGCAGCGGACAGGCCTCGTCGTCGAGACACTGAGAGTCCGCACAGTCGACCGCCTCGTCGCCGTCGTTGTCCACGCCGTCGTCGCAGATCTCCTGCGGCAGAGGCTCGGAGCAGTCCGGGTCGTCGAGATCGGCGAAGCCGTCGCCGTCGTTGTCCACTCCGTCGTCGCACAGCTCGGGTGGCGGATCGAGCCCGATCGCGATGTCTCGATGCGCTCGATCGGGGTCCACGGCTTGACCGGTCACGGTGACGTTGACGGCAATCGGCGGACCGTCTGCGTTCCTGAAGCGGTCGTCGTAGCGCACGAAGCCCTGCCGCGGCTCCTCGTCGAGACGCGCCTGGCAATCGATCCGACCGATCCGGTATCGGTGACCTGAGAGAAGCTGCGGCGTGGGTGCGACCCAGCTCAGGACCACGGCCTGGAAGACTCCCTGCCGTCCGTCGTTGTCGTCCGGCTCGGCGATCTCGAAGACCATGAAGTTGCCGTCGGGATCGCGGATTCCGCCGCGGTTCGAGAAGGCGCTCAGCGTCCCTTCGACCGAGATCGAGTCGATATCGAACCCGCTCGTCCAGACACCGAAGGACCAGCCCTGCACGTCACTCGGCTGCCCGTCCGTGGTCGCCACGCCGAGATCGAGGTGGATCCTGAACGGCACGGTGTCGCCCGTCGGGCCGAGGATCGTCGACGTCGCGTCGAGCTCGGGAATCAGTGAGCTCTCGAGTTCCAAGCCGAAGTCGTGCGACTCGATCGCGCCGAGCTTTGCGGTCAGCGCCATCGACCAAGCGCCTACGACACAGACCACCACGCAGAAGGAACGATGAAGCTGTCTCATGTCGTCGTCTTGCCTCCAGGAACCCCTCGGGGTTGACGACTGTAGCAGTCCTTCGAGCCGGACGGCCGGGAAAAGCGATTCGAGAAACGCTCTGCTCGTCCCCGGATGCCGGCGGATTCACGACGATTTCCGCGGCGTGGCGGGCTGCACCGACAAAGACCAAACCCTGCCGCGGGCCGGTCCGTTCGGCCCGACGGCGTCTACGCGCCAGTAGAAGGTCTTGCCCGGCTGCAGATGCAGACGCCCCGGTGAAAGGACGTTGCTCGATCGTCGTCCGCGAAACGCAGGAGAGCCGCGGCCGGCCTGCTCGACAGATTGCCAGTCTACTCCAAGGTACACGTCGTGGAGTGTCGCGTCGAGTCCGCCGAGCCACATCAGATCGGCGTCGTGCTTGACGTGTGTCGAGCCGTCCGGCGGAACGGGGCTGGAAGCCGTCGCGACCTGGCGTCCCGGAATCCAGTAGCGCGTGGCTCCCGATTCGTACGCGCCGATGTCGGGAGCGCGTCCCACGACGTTCCAGATCACCCCGGCCTTGACGGATCCCGCGTCCACCAGGGCAGAGCCCGCAGCGGGTCGGAAATCGAGGTTGTCGGGATCACGAAGCACTTCTCGGAGGCTCGCTCCCGACTGCAGCCCGATCCAGTTGTGGCTGCACAGGGGCGGCAAGGGGAATCTCACGCGACGGCGGTTGCCGCGGTACCCATCCATCGCTTCGGCGGCGTTGTTCCTGCCGATGGAGTGTTGGTTGCCTCCCTCCGGCTGCATGTTGATCAGCGAGATGTCCTTCGCGCTGCATCCCATACCGGTGTTGTGGGCGACGACGTGGTAGTCGCCTTTCACCATCAGCCCTGTGCCGCAGTTCCAGACCGCGTTTCCGTAGATGGCGCCCTTGGTCTGCTTCTCTCCCTCGATCCACTTGCCTTTCTCGCCGGTATTGCCGACGTCGAGGGGGCCGTCGATGCGGAATCCGCTCTTGACGGAATCGTGCAGCCAGTTGAAACGGGTGATGCTGTCGACGGCTTGCCCCTGCATGTAGTGGATCATCGCTCCGTCATTCTGCAGGTAGCCGGTCTGCGAGAATCGATTGAGCTCGACGAGCATGCGGGAGCCTGCGCAGAGCGTTTCGGAGGCTCCGGCCACGCGCACCGTGTTGCGTCGAAAGACGCTGTCGTTCGAGCGATGCATCGCGATGCTGTTGCCGATGCCCGTCAGGCGGGAACAGGTGTAGTCGATGGAGTGGAACAGGCAGTTCTCGACCAGCGTCCCGTGACTCTCGACGATGAGCGCTTCTCCCTCGGTGTAGGCGAACTCGCAGTTGCGCAGGATGTTGCCAGATCGTTCGGAGCCGGCCTTGCCGCGGCGGCCCCCCCGGCCGCCGCGGCCGAAACGGGTGACCGCGGTGGGCTCGAATGCGCGCAGCATTCGGCGCGAGTGACTGGGGTAGCGGAACCGACAGTCCTCGACGGTGATGTGGTGGCTCGCCTCCGTTTGCAGAGTCGTGGCGAAGAAGTCGAGGCCCCGAAGCTCGACGTGGCTGCAGCGATTCAAGGTGATGGCATAGGACTGGGTCTTTCCCCGGATCTCGTGCCTCTCGGGTGAGGAGCCGTCCCGCGTCCAGACATAGAGAACCTTCGAGGCGGGATCGTAGAACCACTCTCCGGGGGCGTCGAGAAGCTCCAGCTTGCCTTCGAGGTAGTAGAAGGCCTTGTCCGGCTTCTGGATGGTGACCTGCTGTTCGAGCGGAGCGAGTGCGTAGGTGAATGTGCCGTCTCCGGCCCGGTGAGAGGTGACCGGTGAGTCCGCGGTCTTGAACGAGCCGATGTTGAGGATGGCGACGGCGCCCGTCACATCGAGACCGCTTGCCGCCAGGTCATGAGCACCTGGCGCGTCGATCATGCGACCCGGCACGCTCTCGGCGGACGACTTGCCCCAGGTGCCTGCTTGGTCCCAGATCGAGCCCGGGGGCGGCTCGCGCGTCTCTGGGATCTCGTCGTCCAGGAAGCCTGCATCAGGCCAACGGGCCGGATTGAGCATCTTGCCGTTCGCGAAGAGCTGCCAGATGTCCGCAGTGAGAGTGGTCTTGTAGATCGCCCCCCGGTGACGGGACCACGGCCCGCGAATCGTCACCGTGCCATCCAGTACCGTCAGCTGACCGGGCTCGGCGCGGATGACGATCGGGCGGCTCTCCTCGCCATGGAGCCCATCGAGGACGACCTCTTGGAAGTGCCGTCCGCCGCGAAGGGTGCAGGTATCACCGGGCTTCATCACGCGCGCGGCAGCCGAGACGCTGCGAAAAGGCGCGGACCGGGTGCCGGGGTTCGTATCGTCGCCCGAGGGAGATACGACGTATTCCGTGGCCGGAGCGACAGAGGCGAGCAGTACTGCACACGGAAGTGCGAGCTTCATCATGAGTGGGCGACCTGTTCAGGTGTCGCACGCACCGAACGCGAGGCACGCCCGGTACATGGCTTCGAGGTTGTCCAGCGGGACGAAGGGCGGCAGGTTGTTGCCCTCCTGCAGGACGAAGCGACCTCCCTTCTTCACGCCGCTCTCGAGGATGGCGCGGCTGCGCTCGTACACCTGATCGGGCGTTCCCTCGAGAAGCAAGGAGATCTCCACCCCTCCGGTCAGCTCGACGTCGGGGCCCAGCTCTTCACGCATCGCCTGGAAGTCGATGGGGAAGCCCGTGTCGAAGCTGGTCACTCCGAGCTTTCGGTGGATGGTCCCGAAGTGCCGCGTGGCATCGCCGCACAGGTGCATGCAGCGCACCGAGCCGGGTGGGCCGGCCTCGTACCACTCACGGTGATGCGGCAGCACGCACTCCTGATACGTCTGCGCCGAGATCATCGCGCAGGAGTCATCGGCAAGGCCGTTGGCCTGCGGCATGCGCTTTCCGAAGTACTCGAAGAACGCCTGGCGGCGGAGGATCGCGGCGCGGACCAGAAAGCCCAGCAGTTCCTGCGCGTAGTCAGGATCCGTCACCAGCTCGGCCAACACGTCGCCACCGCGCACGTTGCAGGCCACGGTCAACGGTCCGTCCATCCAGATCAGCTCCCATGGCACGAGGCGAACGGGACGCCCCTCGAAGCGATGGTCCTGGCAAATCCGGTCCATCTCGTGCCAGAAGGCCAGTCCGTCGCGGATGAAGGGCAGCTCCAGCGGCGTCTCGATGGGAGCGGCGAAGATCTCGCGCTTGCCCGCCTCGTCAAGGAACGGACGCGTGCTCGGCACCTGGTCGGGCTCGTAGACCACATCCGCGCCCACTGCCGCCGCGTCGAACACGGTGTATCACCAGTAGTTGATCGCCCACTCGTCCGGAAGCTCCGCCGGGAGATCGGATCGGGGCCCGAGCACCTCGCGCCGATAGAGCTCGTGACGCAGGGACATCTCGACATGAGTCTCCGGATCCCGGGCCATGTCCTCGAACGTGACTCCGCCGGGATTCCATTCGGGGTCCTGCAGCACCACGCGCGGATTGGTGTTCAGTCGCATCGGCACCCGGGACGGTGTACGGGCGAAATAGGCGTCCCAGACAGCGGTCTTCTCTGCGTCGGTCGGCATCGGGGTCATGATACAGGGTTCTGCCGGGGTAACCTCTGCCACCGGACGAGCGAGCTCGGCAGCGGCGCTTCGCCGTCCGCTGAAGCGGCCTGTTATTCGCCGTCCTTTCTAGGGCACACTTCGCGACCGGTCGGGTCAGTCTCCAGCACGCTTTCATGTAAGCCACCAATATGGCGACCAGCATTGTCGTTGGCGCCCAGTTCGACGAACGCCCAATCTACCAAGTCGTCATTTCCGGCAACAGCACCGGAATCGTCCATCATGTAGCATAGCTCAAACAGAAACTCCGCCTGAGCGCTTCGAACGAGTTGTGCGATCTCGGACTTTGAAACGCCTGCAGCGATCATCCGCCTCATCGAGTGAGCAGCACCTGAATACGGAGCTGTCGAATCAGGCGGAACATCGGAAATCACGTTGTCGATCCATGATGTATCGTCCTCAGTGACGATACGGTCCCAAGCGCCCTTGAGGAAAACGTAGCGAGCTAGTTGCGGAATGCCCTCATCGATTTCCGATGAGGCCCTGCCCTCTGGTTCGGACGCCCCGAGGTTTCGGAAGATTTCGGTCAGCTCGTCTTTGTTCATGCGTCGTCTCTGTTTGGGCTGCAGGCGGATCACGAGTGAGCTCAACGGCGCCCAGCGCCGCTGGAGGAGAGCGAGCAGCGTAGCATGCGGCGGATAGAAAACGTCGACATCGCCTCACCGGCCGAAAGGCCCTCTGGACGCAGAACGCCTCGCGCGGCGGCCCGTCGCAGATAGTCGTCACGTCGCGGTCAATCCTCGGCCTTGCTCGTCGTGTCTCTTCTGGGTGGCGACAGCGGCAGTTCCAGCCACGCGAGACCGATGTGGCGTTTCATGTGACTGGTGCTGTTGCCTCCCGGTGCATCGTAGAAGACAGCCAGGCGGCTGCCGACCGGGACGACCGACGGCAGGCCGATGCACTTCTTCGACCAGGTGCAGTTTCGACCATCGAGCACGACTGCCTTGTTGGTCGGATCCCACCGATTCAGGTCCTGGCTCCAGTAGACCCAGATGGCGTCGGTGTACTCGCCGCGGTCCACGCCGATGTGGTTGGTGAAGAGGAACCAGGTCTTGTTGGTCTCTTCGTAGTACAGCGTCGAATTCTCGATCTGCTCCTCGATCGGTACCACGGGCTTCGGATCGACGCGCCACGTCCCGTCCAAGTCCTTGGTTCGGGCGATACCCAATGTACGTTGCACGCAGCGATTCCCTGGCTTCCGGGTCGTGGCGCTGAAGAACTGCAGGTACTCGTCACCCTGCTTGACCACCTGGCCGGGGCTGGCCGTGAGGGAATAGTAGGTGCCGGGTTTTGTCCGGAAAGGGACGACCGCTCTCTGCTTCGTCCATGGCCCGGCCGGGCCGAGCCCCTTCGCCTTCAGCGTGAGATACGGGAACGAGGGAACCAGAGCCGGCGGCGGGCTGGCGTTCGGGGTCCCCAGATAGAACATGTGCCATTCCCGACCGTCTCGGAAGGTGACGCCGTAGCTGGCGGCCTTGGAGTCGTCCTCGCCCGGTTTGCCGAAGTCGAGGACGGGTCCCTTCTTTTCCCAGGTCAGGAGATCCTCGCTGACCGCGAGGGCGCAGAGCCATCCTTCGGGGCCCGCCGCGTCATAGTGCATATAGTAGGTGCCGTCGGCCTCGAACACCCACACATCACGCGCGCCCAGGATATCGCATCGATCCGGGCCGTCGCCGTGGCGAAGCACGATGCCGTGGTCCTTCGCATCCATCCGCAAGGTGGCGGCGGGCCGCCCATCACGGTATTTCTGCCGCTCCCCGGTCTGGCTGGCCGTCTCCTCAACCAGCAGGTTCACAGGTCCCAACAGCCCGGAGGGAAGGAGCTTCTGGTGCTTGGGGTTGTCGAACTTGCCGACGTTGGTTTTCGTCAGCCGCTTTTCCGGCGGCAGCTTGGCGTCGCCGATCAGGCGGTTGGGCCAGAGGTTGATGACGTCGATCTCCAGCCTGTTGCCGGCTGGTTTCACGGCCTTGCTGATCTCCACACGCCACGGGGCCGTCCAGACCACGCCCAGATCGTGGCCGTTCAAGCGGACCCGCGCGATGTTCTCGACGCGGTTCAGGTCGAGGTATAGCCGCTTGCCCGCAGTGATACCCTTCGGCAGGTCGAAGCTCTTGAGGTAGGTCGCCTTGCCGGAGTAGTACTTGATCCCCGGCTCAGTCCGGCTGGTCCAGTCTTCCAGCTTCTCGAACAGCGCCGATTCCGGACCACCCCAGCTCGGGTCGAACTTCACCGTCCAGGGCCCGGTCAGCTTGCCGGCCTGCGCCAGTTTCACGACATTGGCGGTGCCCGTTCCTCGTGCCGATCGCACGGGCTTTCTGAACACGACGAACATCGACCCGCGCGCTGCGAATTCCAGCGGCACGGTGCAGCGGCCGTCGACCATCTCGAACGAGGTCACGTCTCGAATCTCGCCGGTCACCGCATCCCAGAGCTCGGGCTGCCGTCCCGCGACACGGAAGGTGCAGTTCGCGCTGACGGGCACGTCTTGCTGATTGCAGACGAAGTAGATGTCGGCGTCGTCACTCCTGCGATGAATAGTATGCAGCGGAGCCTCTCCGGATTCGAAGTCGGGACGAATGCCCATCGCGGCGAGCGTCGTCTGCAGCGTCTTGTCCGAAACCAGCTGCAGCTTCGCTGCGCGTCGCTTCAGCTTCTCATCGCATTCGGGGAAGCCCTTCAACCCCGGCGTCCGCGTCGGCCTGGTGCCGACGACGGTGACTCCGGCCTCTGTCAGCTCAGCGACCTTCTCCAGTACCCGTGGGGACATGCTGTCGCCCACCGGCAGGACCAGGAGGCGGTAGCTCATGCCGTCGGGCAGTACCAGGCGGCCGTCTTTGGCCGAGATTCGCGTCAGCAGCACTTCCGTATTGATCGTGTCGCAGTCATAGCCGCGG
>CAYMRB010000201.1:0-17382 GCA_964392615.1 uncultured Planctomycetia bacterium
CAGGAGTACCTCGAGAACCTGATCAACACGTATCTCTGATTTCCCGGAATCCGACAGCGAGGCGAGCATGGCTGAGCGATTTCTCGTCACGGGTGGACAGGGCTTCATCGGTGCTTGGATCGCGCGGCGATTGCTCGACAACGGGCTGCCGTTCGTCATCGCGGACCAGACCCCCGAAGACCACATCCTGCGTCAGGTCCTCGAGCCGGACGAGCTCGACACGCTCGACCGGATCCACGGCGATGTCGTCGACGGCGACTTCGTTCGGCGCGCTCTCGGCGAGAGTGGCGCGACGCGCGTGATCCATCTCGCGGGGCTCCAGGTGCCGACCTGCCGAGCCGAGCCGCTCCGCGGCGCACGCGTCAACGTTCTCGGCACGCTGAACGTGTTCGAGGCCGCCCGACAGCACGGCGATCAGGTCGCGTCGATCGTCTACGCGTCGAGCGCTGCGGTCGCGGGGCCGGCGGAGGACTACTCCGATCGCGTTCCCGACGACGCGCACCACGTGCCGCGCACGCACTACGGCGTTTTCAAGCTCGCGAACGAAGGCGGTGCGCGAATCTACTGGCAGGACCACGGCGTTCCGAGCGTCGGATTGCGGCCGCTCGCGGCGTATGGCGTCGGTCGCGAGATCGGCGTGACGAGCGGGCCGACGCTGGCGATCCGCGCGGCCGTGCGCGGCGAGGAGTTCGCGGTGCCGTTCACGGGCACGACCGGCTTCAATTTCGGCCCCGACGTCGCCGCCGCATTCGTCGGCTGCGCGCTACGGCACCGCGAGGGCGCGGTCGCGTACAACAACCCCGGCGAGAATCACGACGTTCGCCACTTCCTGGACGTCGTCGAGAGCGTCGTTCCCGCGGCGAAGGGCAAGCTCCGGTGCGAGGGCGGTCCGCTACCGATCGCGTGGGACTTCGACGAGACGGGGCTCGACGAGCTGCTCGGTGGGGCACCGCACACGCCGATCGAGGTGGGCATCGAACGCACGGCGCAGCGCTTCGGAGAGCTGGAGGCGCGGGGCGGGTAGGGGGAGTCGAGGTCGGGGGCGGAGTCGGAGTCGGAGTCGGAGTCGGTCTCGGAGTCGGTCTCGGAGTCGGTCTCGGAGTCGGCCTCGGAGTCGGAGTCGGTCTCGGAGTCGGTCTCGGAGTCGGTCTCGGACTCGGACTCGGACTCGGACTCGGACTCGGGATCGGACTCGGCGCCCGCCCTGATCGATGTCGAGATTGCGGCCGCTCGATCCTTCGGCTACCCTGGACTTCTCCCCAGGGCCAGGGCACTACGGAGCGTTTCCATGTCTCGACCGACCCTCCTCGGCGTCAGTCTCGCGCTCGCGTTCGTGACCCCGGCTTCGCTGCACGCGGCCGACTTCGTTCGTGGCGATATCGACGCCGACGCTCGTCACCAGATCACCGACGCGGTCTTCCTGTTCGACCACCTGTTCCTCGGCCGCGACGCGCCGACGTGCGCTGACGCAGCCGATGCGAACGATGATGGCGCGGTCGACATCGCCGATGGCGTGTGGCTGCTCAACTTCCTGTTTCTCGGTGGGCGCGAACCGCCGGCGCCTTTCGAGCGTTGCGGTGGCGACCCGACCCGCGACGAGCTCGACTGCGAGCGCCACGCTCCGTGCGCGGGAGATCCGACGGGCACGCTGTGGCACGTGTTTCAGGACGGGATCGACTGCGTTCGCCCGCCGTGTCCGGACTGGGACGCGCGCGGTCCGGACGAGGAGGTGCGCGACGTTACCGGTGTCGATGTCTCGGCGCTCGACCTGTCGGCGGATGAGGAGGCCAGGTTGCTGGACGAGCTCAGCTGGGGCCGCCATGTCGTGCGCGGGACGTTGGAGGTCCGCCCGCTCGAGATTCGCAACCAGACGCTCGTCGTGACCGAGATCGCCGACGACGTCGGCGAGCGATGGCATCTGACCTCGAGCGGCATCGTCTGCATTACGTGGCCCTGCCCGTCGTTCGCCGCTGAGAACGAGGACGCGTCGATCCTGCTGTCCGGCTTCGACATCCGTCCCCTCGGCCTGACGGAGCGCGACGAACAGCGCGTCTTCGAGGAGATCGCAGCCGGCCGGTGGATCGTGCGCGGCCTCGTCGTGCAGGGGCCCACCGGTCCCGCGGGAACGGGAACGACCATGGTCGTTCTCGAGCTCGTCGAGCCCGCCGCGCCGCCGGAGGAGTAGGCGTGAGGCGAAGCGTCTACGCGCCCAGATAGCTGTCGATCGCCAGCGCGGCGTCGCGACCCTCGCGGATCGCCCAGACGACGAGCGACTGACCGCGTCGGCAATCGCCGGCCGCGAACACGCCGTCGACGCTCGTCGCATACGCGCTGAACTCGGCCTGGAAGTTCGACCGCGCGTCCGTCTCGAGCCCGAGCCGTTCGACCAGCGTCTCTTCCGGTCCGACGAATCCCATCGCGAGGAACACGAGCTGCGCCGGGAAGTCCTGCTCGGATCCGGGGACTTCCGCCATCTGCCAGCGACCGTCGCCGTCCTTCTGCCACTCGACGCGCACCGTGCGGACGCCGGCGACGTTGCCCTTGCCGTCGTCGAGGAACTCTTTCGACAGCACGCAGAACTCGCGCGGATCCGCCCCGAGCTTCGCCTTCGCCTCGTCGTGGCCGTAGTCCGTCCGGAAGACGAGCGGCCACTGCGGCCACGGGTTGTCCTCGGCGCGCCCATCCGGCGGCTGCGGCAGAAGCTCGAGGTTGACGAGGCCGCGACAGCCGTGTCGCAACGACGTGCCGAGGCAATCGTTGCCCGTGTCGCCGCCTCCGATCACGACGACGTCCTTGCCCTTCGCATCGATGTACTTGCCGTCGCTGAGGTCCGAGTCGAGAAGGCTCTTCGTGTTCAGCGTCAGGAACTCCATCGCGAAGTGGACACCGCTCAGCTCACGTCCCGGGATCTCGAGGTCGCGCGGCTTCGTCGCGCCACACGCGAGGAGGATCGCGTCGCTCTTCGCTCGGATTTCCTCGATGTCCACGTCGACGCCGATGTGCGCATTCGTGACGAACTCGACGCCCTCGGCGCGCAACAGGTCGATGCGCCGATTCACGAGCTTCTTGTCGAGCTTCATGTTCGGGATGCCGTACATCAGCAACCCGCCGAGCCGGTCATCGCGCTCGTAGACCGTGACGCGGTGCCCACGGTCGTTGAGCTGCTCGGCCGCTGCGAGGCCCGCCGGCCCCGATCCGACGATCGCGACGCTCTTGCCCGTCCTGACGGCGGGGGGCTGCGGGGCGATCCAGCCCTCCTCGAAGCCGCGATCCGCGATCGCGCACTCGATGTTCTTGATCGTCACCGGAGGATTGGTGACGCCGAGCACGCACGCACCCTCGCAGGGCGCCGGGCAGACACGCCCGGTGAACTCGGGAAAGTTGTTCGTGACATGGAGTCGTTGGACTGCCTCGATCCAGCGTCCCTGGAACACGAGGTCGTTCCACTCCGGGATGAGGTTGTCGAGTGGGCACCCGGTGGCCGATTGGCAGAACGGCACGCCGCAATCCATGCAGCGTGCACCCTGGTCGTTCAGGTGCTTGACGGGGACCTCGAGCGCGAACTCGTCGAACGTCGCGAGGCGACCGATCGGATCCGCGTACGGAATCGTCTGGCGCTCGATTTCCTTGAAGCCGGTCGGCTTGCCCATCGGCGATGTCCTCTATCCTATCCCCAGTTCGTCAGGCCGTACCGGCCGGTTGCTTGCGCGCGGCCATCTCGGCGAGGACGCGCTTGTAGTCCGTCGGCATCACCTTGACGAACTGTGGCAGCGCGCGATCCCACGCGCCGAGCAACTCGGCCGCGAGCGCGGACTGCGTGTACTCGCTGTGCTTCTCGATCAGCTCGTGAAGCTCGGCGATGTCCTCGGCCTCGACGACCTTCTCGAGGCCGACCGTGCCCAGGTTGCACTGTTCGATGAACTCGTCGTTCGGATCCCAGATGTACGCGACGCCGCCGCTCATGCCGGCCGCGAAGTTGCGTCCGGTGGCGCCGAGGATCACGACGCGACCGCCCGTCATGTACTCGCAGCCGTGATCGCCGACGCCCTCGATGACGGCGCGGGCACCGGAATTCCGCACGCAGAAGCGCTCGGCCGCCCGACCGCGGAAGAACGCCTCGCCGCGGGTCGCGCCGTACAGGACGACGTTGCCGACGATGATGTTCTCGCGCGGTACGAACGTCGACGTCGCCGGCGGGTACACCACGAGGCGTCCACCCGAGAGGCCCTTGCCGACGTAGTCGTTCGCGTCGCCCTCGAGCTCGATCGTCACGCCGCGCGCGAGCCACGCGCCGAGGCTCTGACCGGCGGAGCCCGTCAATTTGATGTGGATCGTGTCGTCGGGCAGGCTGGCCTCGCCGTAGCGCTTGGCGATCTCGTTCGACAGGATCGTGCCGACGGTGCGGTTCGTGTTGATGACCGGCAGGTCGATGCGCACGCTTTCCGCGTCGTCGAGGGCCGGCTTCGCGAGCTCGAGAAGCTGCTGGTCGAGCGCTTTCTCGAGGCCGTGGTTCTGTCCGCGCGTGCAGTGAACCTCGACCTCATCGTGCGGCTTCTGCGCGAGCGTCAGGATCGGAGTCAGATCGAGACCGTCGGCCTTCCAGTGCTCGATCGCCGCGTCGGTCTCGAGGCAGTCGGCGCGTCCGACCATCTCATCGATCGTGCGGAAGCCGAGCTCGGCCATGTAGCCGCGGGCCTCCTCGGCGACGAGGAGGAGGTAGTTGACCACGTAGTCCGGCAGGCCGTCGAACTTCGCCCGCAGCTCCGGGTCCTGCGTCGCGATGCCGGCGGGGCACGTGTTCAGGTGGCACTTGCGCATCATGATGCAGCCCAGCGTGATCAGCGGGGCCGTCGAGAAGCCGTACTCCTCGGCTCCGAGCAGCGCGGCGACGACCACGTCGCGACCGGTCTTGAAGTGTCCATCGGTCTGCAGTACGACGCGTGAGCGCAGGTCGTTCAGGACGAGCGTCTGGTGCGTTTCGGCGATGCCCAGCTCCCACGGCAGGCCCGCGTGTTTGATGCTCGTCAGCGGCGAGGCACCCGTGCCGCCGTCGTGGCCCGAGATCAGGATGTGCTCGGCGTGCGCCTTGGTCACGCCGGCCGCGATCGTGCCGACGCCGACCTCGGACACGAGCTTGACGCTGATGCGCGCCGCGCGGTTCGCGTTCTTCAGATCGTGGATGAGCTGGGCGAGGTCCTCGATCGAGTAGATGTCGTGGTGGGGCGGCGGGCTGATGAGTCCGACGCCCGGCGTCGAGTACCGCGTCTTCGCGATGATCTCGTCCACCTTGTGTCCGGGGAGCTCGCCCCCCTCGCCGGGCTTGGCGCCCTGCGAGATCTTGATCTGCAGCTCGTCGGCGTTCGTCAGGTACAGGATCGTCACACCGAACCGGCCCGACGCGATCTGCTTGATCGCCGAGCGCTTCGAGTCGCCGTTCGGCAGCGGCTCGAAGCGGCGCGGGTCTTCACCGCCCTCGCCGGTGTTCGACTTGCCGCCGAGGCGGTTCATCGCGATCGCCAGCGACTCGTGCGACTCGGCCGAGATCGATCCGAAGCTCATCGCGCCCGTGCAGAACCGCTTGACGATCGCGCTGGCCGGCTCGACCTCCTCCAGCGGCACCGGCCCGCCGTCGGCGCGCGTCTCGAACTTCAGCAGGCCGCGCAGCGTACAGCGGCCGCGTGAGTCGACGTTCGCCGCGTGGGCGAAGCGCTGGTACGCCTCGCTGCTGTTCGTCCGCGCCGCGATCTGCAGGTTCGAGATCGTCTCCGGATTCCACCCATGGCGCTCGCCGCCGGAACGCCAGTGGTACTCGCCGCGGTTCGGAAGCTGCGGCAGGCGCGTCGTGGCGCGGCGGGGATAGCCGACCTCGTGGCGCCGCAGCGCTTCCGTCGCGAGAACGTCGAAGCCGACGCCCTGAATACGGCTCGCCGTGCCTGTGAAGCAGCGATCGATGATCTCGTCGCGAATGCCGACGGCTTCGAAGATCTGCGCACCCTTGTAGCTCTGCAGGGTGGAGATCCCCATCTTCGCCATCACCTTGAGCATGCCCTTCGAGACGCCCTTGCGGTAGCCTTCGACGATCTTGTCGTCGTCCCACGTCGCGTCGAACTGGTCGTCGCGCACGCAGTGCCACAGCGCCTCGAAGCCGAGGTACGGATTGATCGCGTCGGCGCCGTATCCGATCAGCAGGCAGAAGTGGTGGACCTCACGCGCCTCGCCGCTCTCGAGGACGAGGCCGATCTGCGAGCGCTTCGTGCGCCGCACGAGGTGGTGGTGCACCGCGCCGGATGCCAGAAGCGAGCTGACCGGGACTCGCTGCGGCCCGATCGCGCGGTCGGACAGGACGACGAGCGCGTAGCCCTGATCGATCGCCTCCTCGGCCTCCGTGCAGATGCGGTCGAGGGCCGGCACGAGACCCTCGGGGCCTTCGGACGTCGGGTACGTGATGTCGACCACGCGGGCTCGCCAGCCGCGGTGGTCCATGTCCTTCAGCGCCGCCACCTCTTCGTTCGTCAGGATCGGGTGGGGCACCCGCAGACGGTGCGCGGCCGGCTCGTTCGCGGTGAGGAGGTTGCCCTCGGGGCCGATCATGCACTCCAGCGACATGATGACTTCCTCGCGGATCGAGTCGATCGCGGGATTCGTCACCTGTGCAAAGAGCTGCTTGAAGTAATCGTAGACGAGGCGAGGCTCATCGGACAGACAAGCGAGCGCCGAGTCGTTGCCCATCGAGCCGACCGGGTCACGCGCTTCCGTGACCAGCGGCTTGAGCATGAAGTGAAACGTCTCGACGGTGTAGCCGAACGCCTGGATGCGCGGTAGGAGCGTTTCGTCGTCGAACCCGTGGGGCTTGCTCTCGGGGGAGAGCTCGGCCAGATCGATGCGCTGGTTGTCCAGCCACTCGACGTAGGGGTGGTTCGACGCGACGTCGGCCTTGATCTCGACGTCGGGGATGATACGCCCCAGTTCGAAATCGACGAGGAACATGCGGCCGGGCTGCAGGCGTCCCTTGTGCGCGACGTTCGCCGGGTCGACCGGCAGGACGCCGACCTCCGAGGCCATGATGACGCGGTCGTCGTGGGTGACGTAGAAGCGGCTCGGCCGCAGGCCGTTGCGGTCGAGCACCGCGCCGATGTACTTCCCGTCGGTGAACGCGATCGAGGCCGGTCCGTCCCACGGCTCCATGAGGCACGAGTGGAACTCGTAGAACGCCCGCTTCTCGAGCGGCATCGACTCGTGGTTCTGCCACGCCTCGGGGACCATCATCATGACCGCGCGCGGCAGGCTGCGCCCCGTCATGAGCAGAAACTCGAGCACGTTGTCGAACGTGCCGGAGTCGGAGCAATCCGGCTCGCAGACAGGGTAGATCTTTGCGAGGTCATCACCGAACAGCTCGGACACCATCGTGCCCTCGCGGGCGTGCATCCAGTTGATGTTGCCACGCAGCGTATTGATCTCGCCGTTATGGCTCATGAACCGGTTGGGCTGCGCGCGGTCCCACGACGGGAAGGTGTTCGTCGAGAACCGCGAGTGGACCATCGCGAGGTGGCTCGTGTACTCCGGGTTCTTCAAGTCCGGGTAGTACAGGGTCACCTGCTCGGGCATCAGCTGGCCCTTGTAGATGATGACCTTCGTCGACAGGCTGCAGACGTAGAACATCTTCGCCTGCTCGAGCTCCGACGTGCGCAATCTGTGACTGGCGCGCTTGCGGATCAGGTACAGCTGCCGTTCGAATGCGTCGCCGGACAGACCGCCGCCGGCGCCGACGAAGAGCTGCTCGATGGCGGGCTCGGTCGCGCGGGCACCGGGGCCGATGTCGGCGAGGTCCGGGCAGACCGGGACGCGGCGCCAGCCGAGGAGCTGCTGGCCCTGCTCGGCGATGATCGACTCGACGACGCGCTTGCAGCGGTTGCGCTCGCTGCGCACCGTCGGCAGGAATACGTTGCCGGCAGCGAATTGCCCGGGAGGCGGCAGCTCGACGCCGCAGTCGGCCCGGGCGACCGTCGCGAGGAACTCGTGCGGCAGCGCGGTCAGGAATCCGGCGCCGTCACCGGTGTTCGGCTCGGCGCCGCACGCGCCGCGGTGCGTCATGTGGATCGCCATGAGGTCGGCGTCCTCGACGATTCCGTGGCTCCGCTCTCCCTTGATGTGGGCGACGAAGCCGACCCCGCAGCTGTCCTTCTCCAGGGCCGGGTCGTAGAGGCCTTGCTTACGCGGCAGACCGCCGTAGCTCATCGCGATACCTACCAGAAACGGTGAACAGTTCTTCCCCCCCGCACGGTGGGCGGGCGCCCGGGATCCGGTTGCGGGGGCAGGGCGGACGCGCCCTGAAGTACTTTCGAGGACGCGAGTTCCCGCCGCGAGTCCGTCGAAGGTGAACCACCCAGAGTGCCAGACGGCACGGGATTAGTCAATTTCATTTTTGTCTGGCGCTTCATAAGTCGGCCTAATAGAGTGGTCGCAATGACCGACTCCACCAAGCGCCGTGGACGCCACAACATCCAGCTTCAGAGCCTAGCCGTTTTCTGTGAGGTCCTGCGTCTCGAGAGCTTCTCCCGAGGGGCGGTTGCGTGTGGCGTGACCCAGTCGGCCGCTAGTCAAATGGTCGCGCACCTCGAGAAGGAGGTCGGCTGTCCGCTGATCGACCGGCGACGGCGCCCGCTGCGGCCGACTCCGGAGGGGAAGATCTTCTACCAGGGCTGCAAGGAGCTGCTCCACGGGTATCGCACCGTGCTCGGTCGCATCCGGCGGCGCTGCAAGAAGCTCGGGGGGCGTGTCCGGATCGTGTCGGTCTACAGCATCGGCCTGCACACGCTGAGCGCGCTGCTGGGCGAGTTCCGCGAGCGCTTCCCGGACGCCGAAGTCCGCCTCGAATACTGCCACCCGGAGAAGGTGTACGGCGCGGTGCTCGAGGACGAGGCGGATCTCGGCGTGATCTCGTACCCGCGGCACGATCGGGGGCTCGAGGTGGTCGATTGGATCAAGGAGGAGATGGTCCTCGCCTGCCCGCCCGGGCATCCGCTGGCGGAGCACGAGAGCCTGGCGCTGGAGGCCCTGGCGGGGGCCAGTTTCATCTCGTTCGACCCGGGGCTGACGATCCGTCGCGAGATCGATCGACGCCTGCGCCAGCTGCACGTGCGCATCGACATTCTCGGCGAGTTCGACAACATCGAGACGATCAAGAAGGCCCTGATCGTGTCGAACGCCGTCAGCATCCTGCCGCGTCCGTCCATCGAGAGCGAGCTCGCCCGCGGCGCCCTGGCTGCGGTGTCCCTGAGCGGCGCGGATCTGCGCCGGCCGGTCGGGGTCATCCACCGGAAGGGGCGGGCGCTGACCCCGGCGGCGGCGGAGTTCGTCGCATCGATGCTCGACGCGCGCGAGCGGTTGGGAGGTGGCTGATCCCGCCGTGCCGGGTGAAACTTCCCGCCGGTCCGAGGCAATTCTCGGAGGGTGGCCGCCGTAACAGCCCTTGTTCAACGGACTGCCAAGCCGGCGTGACCGCTGCCCTCTTTTCTTCTCACCCTGGGTTTCCGAATTCGGACGGGAGGTTCTCGTGGCTGCGAAGCGCGTCGTCTTCACGTTGTTCTCGATCGTTGTCGTCGCGTCGGTTGCTTGCGGGACGTTCGCGATGCTCTGGCCCGCCGCGCCGCTCTGCGCCGACGAGAGCCAGCCCGCCAGCGTCGCGGCCGCTGACGATCCCGCTCCGATTCGAGCGCTGTTGATCACCGGGGGCTGCTGCCATGACTACAAGGGGCAGGAGAAGATCGTCACGGAGGGCATCAGCAAGCGGGCGCGAGTCGTGTGGAAGGTGGTGCGCGGCACCAACAAGCGCGGCGAGATGCTCGAGATCTACAAGAAGAAGGGCTGGTCGAAGGGCTTCGACGTCGTCGTCCACAACGAGTGCTACGGTGGCGTCACCGACGACGAATTCGTCGAGAACATCGCCCGGGCGCATGCCGGAGGCGTCCCCGCGGTGATGATCCACTGCTCGCTTCACAGCTATCGCAACGCGAAGACACCCGAGTGGCGCAAGTGTCTCGGCATGACGTCGCGCAGCCATGAGAAGCACCGACCGTTCACCGTCAAGCTCGTCGCGAAGAATAAGAAGCACCCGGTGCTGCAGGGCTTCCACGACGGCTGGATCCCGCCGAACGGCGAGCTCTACAAGACGATCAAGATGGAGAAGACCGCGACACCGCTCGCGACGGCCTTCGGGAAGGACACGGGCAAGGACCACGTCTGCATCTGGGTCAACCAGTACGGCAAGGGGCGCGTGTTCGCGACGACGATCGGCCACCACAACGTGACCGTCAAGGAGCCGATGTACCTCGACCTCATCACGCGCGGCCTGCTCTGGGCGTGCAAGAAGCTCGAGCCGGATGGGCGGCCGGTGGACGGGTACGAGGTGGAGCCGGAGGAGCCGCCCGGGGGCGAGTAGCGCGGGGCTCACGAGTTTTCGCAAAGGACTCCGCAACGAACCGGACGACGTCTCGAAGAGGTCCGGACGACGACTGCCTCGTTCGTCCGGTAATCTCTCAAGAACAGGCCCCTCGTTGTCCGGAGTCATGCCGCGCACCTATTCGTCTTCCAGCGTCCTCGTTACCGCCTGGCTCCTCGTCGCGTCGTTCACGTCCGCGCCTTCCGCCGACGGAGTGCGCGGCTACTACCGCCAGCCCGCCCTCCACGACGACACGATCGTCTTCCTCGCCGAAGGCGATCTGTGGTCCGTGCCGACGGAGGGGGGCGTCGCACGTCGTCTGACGACCCACCCTGGCGAAGAGACCCACCCGGCGATCAGCCCCGACGGCGTGACGGTCGCGTTCAGCGGCCAGTACGAGGGCACGACCGAGGTCTACACGATGCCGCTCGCCGGCGGGGTGCCGATGCGCCACACCTGCGAGGCGGAGGCGTCGCGCGTCGTTGGCTGGAAGCCGTGCGGGAAGCTCGTCTACACGACGACGCACTACTCGACGCTTCCGGACCTGCAACTCGTCGCGATCGACACGCGAACGCACGTTCACGAACGGCTGCCGCTGAGCCAGGCGAGTGACGGCTGCTTCGATGCGGCCGGCGAGACGCTGTTCTTCACGCGACCGGCGTTTCACCGCAACCACACGAAGCGCTATCGCGGCGGGCGGGCGCGCAATATCTGGAAGTTCCGGTTCGGCGCGGACGAGGCCGTGTCGCTGACGACATCCTGGGTCGGCGAGAGCCACTCCCCGATGGCGTGGTACGGCCGCGTGTACTTCGTCTGCGATCGCGACGGCACGATGAACATCTGGTCGATGGACGAGGACGGCGGCGATTGGCGTCAGCACACCTGGCACAGCGGCTGGGACGTGTACTCGCCGTCGCTGTCGCGAGAGCGCGTCGCGTACCAGGTCGGCGCGGATCTGCGGCTGCTCGACTTGCGGTCCGGCATCGATCGCGAGGTGCCGATCACGCTGGCCTCCGACTTCGACCAATGGCGCGAGAAGTGGATCGCCGATCCGACCGCATACGTCACGTCGGTGGGCATCCATCCGCAGGGCAAGTCGATCGTGCTGACTTCGCGGGGCCGCGTGTTCGTCGCGCCGGTCGGAGCGGGGCGACGGGTCCGCGCATCGCCGCGCGGCGGCGTGAGGTATCGCGATGCCGTATTCCTGCCGGATGGCGAGCGCCTGCTCGCGCTGTCGGATCGGAGCGGCGAGCTCGAGTTCGTGCAGCTCCCGGCGAACGGCGTCGGTGATCCGCAGCCGCTGACGAACGACGGAAAGATCGTGCGCTTCACCGGCCATCCGTCGCCGGACGGCGCGTGGATCGCCTACGTCGATCGCAATCGCGATCTGTGGGTGCTCGAGGCTGCGACGGGGCGGTCTCGGCGCGTGACGACCGAGCGCGAAGGCGTGGAGTCGCCGCGCTGGTCGCCGGACGGCCGCTGGCTCGCGTACGTCGAAACGGCCGCGAACGACTACGCGCGGATCGTCGTGTGGTCGCGCGAGAGCGGCGTGGCGACGGCAGTGACCAGCGACCGCGTCAACAGCTTCTCGCCGAGCTGGACGGCGGACGGCGCGTGGCTGTACTTCCTGTCGGATCGTCACCTCGTCTCGAGCGTGCGGAGTCCGTGGGGGCTGCGTCAGCCCGAGCCGTACTTCGAGGGTGCGGTGAAGGTGTACCACGTCGCGCTGCGCGGCGGGTTGCGGTCGCCGTTCGCGCCGCCGACCGAGCTGCTGAAGCCTCCGAGCGCGTCGCAGAGCGAGTCGAACGAAGACGCTGCGACGAACGACGGAGTTCGTACGCCGAAGCCCCTCGACCTCGCCGGCGCCCGCGGGCGCGTGCGTGCGGTGCCGGTGCGGCCGGGCAACTACGACGACCTCGTGGTCGGTGCGGGCGCGCTCTACCTCACGTCGCGCGACTCGGGGCGCGACGGACGGACGCATCTCGTCGCGTTGAAGACCGAGCCGCGCGCCAAGCTCGCATCGGTCGCGCGCGAGATCTCGTCGTTCGAGCTGGCAGCGGACCGCAAGAAGCTGCTCGTTCGCAAGGGCAGCGGCTACTGGGTCGTCGACGCGAAGGCTGGGGCTGCCAAGCTCGCCGATGCCAGTCGCGTGGATCTGTCGGGCTGGTCGTTCTCGATCGACGTGCGCGAGGATCTACGCCAGCTCTTCGTCGACGCGTGGCGGCTCGAGCGCGACTACTTCTGGGACCCGGGCATGCACGGTGTCGACTGGGTCGCGATGCGCGACAAGTACCTGCCGCTCGTCGAGCGGGTGACGACGCGCGCCGAGCTCGGTCACCTCATCAGCCAGCTGATGGGCGAGCTGTCGGCGCTTCACATGACCAGCTCCGGCGGCGATCGGCGGCGCGGTTCCGACCGCGTGCGCCGCGCCAGCCTCGGGGCGCGACTGCGGCGCGATTTGCAGGCGGGCGGCTACGTCGTCGAGAGGATCTACCGATCGGATCCCGACTACCCCGACGAGCTCTCGCCGCTCGTGCGCGCCGACATCGGCATCGCGGACGGCGACGTGATCTTGGACGTCAACGGCACTCCGACCCTGTCGGTGCCGCACATCGGATCGCTGCTGCGCAACCAGGGCGGCCGCCAGGTGCTGCTGCGGTTTCGGTCGGTGCAGAGCGGCGAGGAACGCAACGGCATCGTCATTCCCACGACTGACGAGGACGATCTGCGCTACCGCGACTGGAGGTACACCCGGCGTCTGCGCGTCGAGAAGCGGAGCGGCGGCAAGCTCGGCTACGTCCACTTGCGTGCGATGGGCGGCAGCAATCTGACCGAGTGGTATCGCGAGTACTACCCCGTCTACCGCCGTCAGGGGCTGATCGTCGACGTTCGGCACAACCGCGGCGGCAACATCGACAGCATCATCCTCGAGAAGCTGCTGCGTCGACCGTGGTTCTGGTGGAAGCCGCGACAAGGGCGACCGTATCCGAACATGCAATACGCGTTCGGTGGTCACATGGTCGTCGTCTGTGACGAGCGCACCGCGTCGGACGGCGAGGCCTTCGTCGAGGGCTTCCGCCGTCTCGGCTTCGGCAAGGTCATCGGCGTGCGGACCTGGGGCGGCGAGATCTGGCTGAGCTTCCAGAACCGGCTCTCCGACGGCGGCATCGCATCGGCCCCGCAGTACGGCGTCTATGGCCCCGAGCGCGAGTGGCTGATCGAAGGCCACGGCGTCGATCCGGACATCGTCGTCGACAACCCGCCGCACGCGACATTCCTCGGCGCCGACGCGCAGCTAGATGCGGCGATCGACCACCTGCTCGAACGCATCGCGGCCGAGCCGGTCGGGGTGCCGGAGCCGCCGCCGTACCCGGACAAGTCGTTCCGCTACCCGAAGCGTCGCACGGGCAAGGCGAGGATCTGACGGGCGCTTCGAGAGCGAGCGCCGACGCTACGCGAGGATGTCCTCGAGCACGTGTCCGTGGATGTCCGTCAGCCGGAAGTCGCGGCCCTGGTAGCGGTAGGTCAGCCGCCGGTGGTCGATGCCGAGCAGGTGGAGAATGGTCGCGTTGAGGTCGTGGATGTGCATCGTCCCCGGCGTCCAGTGCTCCTTGTCCGGCTGGGGCGCGAGAGTGTAGCCGTCGGCGTCGGTGATGTTGTAGGCGTAGTCGTCGGTCCGGCCGTACGTGATTCCCGGCTTGACGCCGCCGCCCGCCATCCACGTGGTGAAGCAGCGCGGGTGGTGGTCGCGGCCGTAGTTCTCCCGCGTCAGCTTGCCCTGGCAGTACACGGTGCGGCCGAACTCGCCGCCCCAGACGATCAGTGTCTCGTCGAGCATGCCGCGCTGCTCGAGGTCCTTGATGAGCCCGGCCGTGCCCTGGTCGATATCACGGCACTGCGACTCGTGCTCACCCGCGAGGTTGCCGTGCGCATCCCAGCCGCGGTGGAAGATCTGGATGTTCCGCACGCCGCGTTCGGCGAGTCGTCGGGCGTTCAGGCAGCACGCGGCGAACGTGCCCGGTGTGCGGGCGCTCTTGCCGTAGAGCTCGAACGTCGACTCGCTCTCGGTCGAGAGGTCGAGGAGCTCCGGCACCGACATCTGCATGCGGTACGCCATCTCGTGCTGTCGGATGCGCGAGAGCACCTCCGGATCACCGAACTGCCGGTGTTGTTCTTGATTGATCGCCGCCAGCGCGTCGAGCTGCGCGCGTCGATCCTGGCGCGAGACGCCTGCGGGGTTGCTCAGGTAGAGCACCGGATCGCCTTGCGACCGCAGCAGGATGCCCTGGTGGTCCGACGGCATGAAGCCGGTGCCCCAGAGTCGGTTGAACAGGCTCTGCTCGGGATAGCGCGACCGCGCGTGCATCACGACGTACGTCGGCAGGTTCTCGTTGAGGCTGCCGAGGCCGTAGCTCAGCCACGCGCCGAGGCTCGGGCGTCCGGGGATCTGGCTCCCCGTCTGGATGTACGTGATCGCGGGGTCGTGGTTGATCGCCTCGGTGAACGTGCTGTACACGACGCACAGCTTGTCCGCGACCGTCGCCGTGTGCGGCAAGAGCGAGCTGACCCAGACGCCGCCGTCGTTGTTCGCGCGTTTGGTGAACTCGTACTTGCTCGGCGCGATCGGCAGGCCGCTGCGCTGGTTCGCGGTCATGCCGGTGATGCGCTGGCCGTCGCGCACGTGTGCGGGGAGCTGCTTGCCGAACAGGTCCTTGAGCTTGGGCTTGTGGTCCCACAGGTCGTGGTGGCTCGGTCCGCCGCTCATGAACAAGTAGATGACGCGTCGCGCCTTCGGCGCATGGTGGAGACCGAGGTTCCCCGGCCCGTCGGAAGACGCCGCGGGCAGATCGTTCGGCAGCAGACCGGCCAGCGCGGCGGTCCCGAGGCCCAACGCAGCGCGGCCGAAGAGCTGGCGCCTCGTCAACGAGAGCTCGGTCTCGCGAAGCGGATGCGCGTCGACGGAGGATTGGAGGTTCATCGATCGATTCCGGAAGTGCGCGGACACGAATACTCGTCTCAGTACAAGAGCAGGGCGACATCGCTCGCGAGCACCGTCACGGCGACCTGGCTCCACGCCGCGAGCTCCGCGACGTCGAGCGTTTCGTCACGCGGCGTGTCGCCTTGCGACACGACTGCGAGGGCGTCCTTGTCGGCCGCCGCGTAGCGCGTTCGCATCGTCGCGAGAAGCTGCGAGCACGCGGCGCGCTCACGGTCGTTCGGGACGCGGCACGCGAGAAGGTCGTCGTCCGTCTTCGCGCCTTCCGCCTGCAGCAGGCGTGCGGCGAGCTTGCGCGCGGCCTCGAGGCGTTGCGTCTCGTTGAGGAGTCCCAACGACTGCAGGGGCGTGCTCGTTCGTGAACGACGCACGCAGGCCGACTCGCGGCTCGGTGCGTCGAAGAGCGTCATCATCGGGTGCGGACTCGTACGCTTCCAGTAGACGTAGAGGCTGCGTCGATAGATCCGCTCGCCCCGATCGCGCTCGTAGCGCTTCGTGTTGCTCGCCGGGTGCGCGAGCGCGGACCACAAACCTTCGGGCTGGTACGGCTTGACGCCCTCGCCGCCCATCTCCGTCGCGAGCAATCGGCCCGACCAGAGCGCGATGTCGCGGATGACCTCGGCGTCGAGCCGGAAGCTCGGGCCGCGCGCCAGGAGCAGGTTGTTCGGGTCGTCGATCTTCGAGCGCCAAGCCGAGCTCTGGCGGAACGCGCGGCTCGTCACGAGCAGTCGGAGCATGTGACGGTGATTCCAGCCGCTGTCGTGGAGCTCGACCGCCAGCCAGTCGAGCAGCTCGGGATGCGTCGGCGGCTGTCCCCGCACGCCGAAGTCCTCCGGCGTGCGCACGAGGCCGTGGCCGAAGACCGACTGCCAGATTCGGTTGACGAGCACGCGCGCGACGACGGGGTGCTCGCGCGACGTGAGCCAGCGAGCGAGGCCGAGGCGGTTGTGCGGTGCGTCCTTCGGGAACGCTCCCATGACGGCGAAGATTCCCGGCTCGAGAGGCTCGCCGATCGGGCGGTCGTACTCGCCGCGGTGGAGCTCCTTCGTGACGCGCGGCTGCGGGAGATCGCGCGCGACGAGCGTCGTCGTGAACGTCGAGCGGGCGATCATGCGCTGGCGGACGATGCGGCATGCGTCGGCGGCGAGCTCGGACGCGGCGAACGGACCGTTGCCGGCGGTGAGGGCGAGCAGGCGATCGTCCGCCGCGCTCTCGGCCCAACCGGCATCGGCGATGGCCTTCCACGGATCGCGAAGCTCGACGCGCACCGCCGTCGACTTGTGACCGACCAGCTTGACGCGCAGCTGGTGTGCACCGGCGGTGAGCCGCAGGGGCAGGGCATCGAGCTGCCGATCCGTCACGGCATCGTCGCCCCGGGGCACGATCTCGCCGTCGACTCGGATCTCCGTGGCGCGCGATCCCGCGAACGTGAGCCACAGCGTGCGGGCCCTTTCGACCTCGACGCGCGCCGCGACCCAGCGCGCCTTGTCGGCGCCCGCGAGCTTCTCTTTGCTCGTACCGGGCAGGCCCTTTGCCTGCCCCCACCCGTCGGCGTCTGGGGGTGCGTCGGCGTTTGCGGCCACTGGCGGCGCGATGCGCCAATCGCTCGTCGACCATGCACCGCGCTCGCGTGCGAACCGGCGCACGTCGTTCGCGTCGCGCGAGGCGAGCACTTGCTCCGCGCGACGCAGCAGCTCGTCGCGCTTCGACTCGGCGTCGCGCCAGCGTCGCCACGCGAGGCCATTCTCCGGCGCGCGGATCACGGGCCCGTACGTGTACGAATTGCCGTCGAGCGGCGATTCGGCGGTCGAATTGAAGAACGCCAGGACGCGGTAGTACTCGGCGCGTGGAATCGGATCGTACTTGTGCGAATGGCAGCGGGCACAATTCAGCGTCATCCCGAGGAGCGCGGTGCCGAGCGTCTCGACGCGGTCGAAGTTGTTCTTCG
>CAYMRB010000202.1:0-17259 GCA_964392615.1 uncultured Planctomycetia bacterium
GCAAGCAGGTCATCACCGATCCGCTGGGCGGCGTGACCGTGCACGAATTCGACGATACGGACAACCAGATCCGCACGATCGACCCGCTCGGCCACGAGACGCGCTGGGAGTACGACGGCGCCGGGCGTCTCGTGCGAACGACGTACGACGACGACACGTTCGCGACCGTCGAGCACGATCTCGCCGGGCGCAAGCTCGCCGAGACCGACCCGGCGGGCCGTCGGCGGGAGTTCTCGTACGACGTCGGCGGCCGCCTCGTCGAGGTGCGCGGCGAGCTCGGCTTCACGATGCGCTACGAGTACGACGAGCTCGGCAAGTTGACGAGCCAGACCGACGCGCTCGGCCGCACGACCCGCTTTGAGTACGACGCTCTCGGCCGTCGCACGGCGCGCGTCCTGCCCATGGGGCAGCGCGAGACGTACTCCTACGACGCGGTCGGCAATGTGCTCTCGAAGACCGACTTCAACGGCGATGCGATCACCTACGAGTACGACGAGCAGAATCGCGTGACGCTCGAGACGTGGCCGGACGGCTCCGAGATCGCGACGACGTACACACCCCGCGGCGAGCGAGCGACGGTCGCCGACGGTCGCGGAGTGACGTCGTACGAGCACGACGCGCGCGGACGGCTCATTCGCAAGACGGAACCCGCCGGCAGCTTCGTCGCCTACGAGTACGACGCGGCCGGCAATCGCACCGCGTTGACGACGGCAGCGGGGACGACGTCGTACACTTACGACGAGCTCAATCGCCTCGCGAGCGTCTCCGATCCGGCCGAGGCGACCGCGACGTACGGCTACGACGCGGCGGGCAACCGCTCGACGGTCACGTATCCGAACGGCAACCGCACGCTGCACGAGTATGACGCGCTCAACCGTCTGACCTCGGTAATGACGACGGACGAAGTGGGCGCGCTGATCGCGTCCTACGCGTACACGGTCGATCCGTCCGGTCGTCGCACACGCGTCGTCGAGGCCGGTCCGGGAACGAACGCCCGCACGGTCGACTACGAGTACGACGCGCTGTCGCGCTTGATCGGCGAGACGATCGATGCGCTAGGAGACGACGGCGACCTCGCGATCTCATACGAATACGACGCTGTCGGCAACCGCACGGAACGCGTCGTCGACGCACCGGGCGGCACGACGACGACCGAATACGTCTACGACGACAACGATCGCCTCGTGCGCGAAGAGTCGGTCGAGGTCATCGCGATGGGCCAGGGCCGTGGCGGCATTCGCATCGGCGCGCTGCCGCCGAGCGCGTGGGACTTCTGGGGGCGCGAGGCGTACAAATTCCTGCTCGCGGCGATCCTGGCGCTCGCGGCCTTGTGGACGCTCGCGCGCATCCTGCGCTCGACGCGGTCGCGGCGGCGGTGGCCGCGTCTTGTCGGGGCGGCGCTCACGTACGCGGCAGTGTGGATGGTCGTCTGCAACTTCGCGATCGGTCACGAGAACCTGTTGGCGCTGGCGCGCAACGGCGAGCTCTTCCGACAGCGAGAGGATGCGCGGCGCCAGTTCGAGGGCGCGCGCGACGCCGGAGCGTTGGATCCGAAGCAGGAAGCCGCCGGCAAGGAGCCGGTCCCCGAGGGCAAGGAGGATCAACGTCTTCGCCGCAGCCTCGACGGCGGCATCGCCGGAGGCGCGAGGAGCTCGTTCTTCATCTACGGCTACGACGCGAACGGCAGCACGCTAACGCGCACGAACGGCAACGCGACCGATCGCTACGAGTACGACTTCGCGCGCCGTCTGGTCGTCGCCGACCTGAACACCGGCGACGAGTCGAGCGCGGTGGCGTACGCCTACGACGCCGACGGGCTGCGCGTGAAGAGCGTCGTCGACGGCGACGCGACGAGCTTCCTGCTCGATGTGAACCGCCGCTTCGCGCAGGTCATCGAGGAGCGCCGCGGCGCTGATCTCGTCAGCTACGCCTACGGCGACGACCTCGTCTCGATGACGCGCCCCGAGGCCGAGGGCGGCGTGCGCTACTACCACTACGACGGCCATCTATCGACGAGGCAGCTGAGCGACGAGTCCGGCGCGGTGGTCGACACGTACGACTATGGTGCATTCGGAATGCTCCTCGCGTCGACCGGTGTGACGGAGAACCTCTACCGCTACACGGGCGAGCAGTACGACCCGAACGTCGGCTTCTACTATCTGCGAGCGCGGTACTACGCGCAGGACAACGGTCGCTTCCTGACGCAGGACGGCTACGAAGGCTCGACATCGGACCCGGCGACGCTGCACAAGTACCTGTACACGCAGAGCGATCCCGTGAACAACTGGGATCCGTCGGGCGAGGTCACGCTGATCGAGGTGATGATCGTCGTCGCGATCATCGCGATCCTGTCGACCATCGTCGCGGTCTACGCGGGCGACTGGAAGGCGGGCGTCCAGTTCGGCCTCTTCATGGCGGCGGCCGTGGCAATGCTGTTCGTAGCGTTCACGGTAGGCCTGGGACCGGCAGCGCTCTTCATGGGCCTTCTTCAGGCAATCGCCCAGATGGTCATCGACGGATTCAATCCCGCGGCGACAACCAAGGCGTACTGGGCGGTATCCTTCGCGAAGGGCTTCATGATCGGAGTCGGAGCGACGCTCGCCGTGACGCACGGCGGGTTCGACCCGGGGCTCGTCGCGGCCGCGATCGCGTTCTTCCAGCAGCTCGTCGATGCGATCCTCTCCGGTAACCTGAATCTGGAGGTGCGGCTCATCACCGTGCTCGCCGCGTTCATCGCTGGACGCTTGGGAGTGTCCGCCAGTTCGATGCAGGTGACTGAGATCGCCAAGAAGATCGCGGTCGTGTTGGTGCGGATGGACGTGTTCCTGATCGTCAACGACCTGCGCTATTTCATGGGGCGATGGGGCAGCGGACTTTCCCATAGCTGAGACGATCATGCCGGCCGCTGGAGCACACGTTCGCCACCTATGTCGACGGCATCATCGAGGGCGGTGGCTGGAAGGTGTCGGCGACGCTCTGCGCGCTCGGTGATCGTTGAGAACGCCGTAGAACGCGATCGCGGCGACGTCGTGGCTCCAGCGCCACGATCGCTCCAACCGGTCAGTGCTGGGCGACGGTTTCGACTGCCATGACCGTTTCGATCGCCTCGCGCAGCGCGTCGATGCGAATCGGTTTGGCGACATGCCCGTCCATACCGGCCGCGAGACAGTTGGCGCGGTCATCGACCATGGCGTTGGCGGTCAGCGCGAGAATCGGCGTGTGCGTGTGCGTGTCGCCGTCGCGCCGTCGGATCTCCCGTGTGGCCTCGAAGCCGTCCATCTCCGGCATCTGACAGTCCATCAGTACGAGATCGTAGGGGCGATCCTCGAAGAGGCTGATCGCCTCGCGACCGTTGCATGCCCAGTTGCACGTACAGCCGAGACGTTCGATGAGCTTGGACGCCAGCTTCTGATTCACCGCGTTGTCCTCGACGAGCAGGATGTGCAAGTCGAGGCTCTGTGCAGCGGCTGCGGAGGCGTCCGCCGTCTCGGCGGTGGATTTCGGCGCTCGCTCGACCAGTCGCTCCCTCGACCGCCGGTCCATGGCTTCGTCCAGGCAACGCTCCAACGCCGCACGCAGCTTCCCGGATGCGACGGGCTTGCGGATCCTCACGTCCGGGGTGATGGTTCCGCCCGGACCGCTCTCGAAGGTTTGGGCGGCAGTGATGATGGAGATGATGGCCGGTCGCGAAGCCTCGATCGCTGGCGCCAGTCGGCTGAGCGGGAGGCAGTCCGACGCGACGATGCAATCCGGCGCTTCGCTTCGAGACTCGAGGTGCTGCAGAGCCTCTGCGCAATCCCCGAACCCGACCGCGTCCATTCCCCACGCCGTCGCGCATGCGACCACGAAGTCGCGAAGCGACCGGCTCGAGTCGACGACGACGAGGCTCCTGCCGCGAAGCGGCGATTCGGGACTCCGCTCCGACGATTCTTGCGCCCGGACCTCGAACGGCAGCCGGAACCAGAACGTCGAGCCGCTCCCCTCTCGGCTCTCCACCCCGATCTCGCCGCCCATCAGCTCGACGAGTCGCTTGGAGATCGCGAGCCCCAAGCCGGTGCCACCGTGGGTGCGCGTCGTCGCGGCTTCGGCCTGAGTGAACTCCTCGAAGATCGTGCCCAGCTTTGCATCGTCGATGCCGATGCCGGTGTCCTCGACCGAGAAGCGAAGCACACAGCGCCCTTGCTCGTCGACGCGGTCCCGCCGAAGATCGATCAGCACGCGACCCTCGGAGGTGAACTTGATCGCGTTGCCCGACAGGTTCGTCAGGATCTGGCGCACGCGGCCGGGATCGCCGACGACGCAATTGGGCACGCCGGGATCATGGTCGACGAGGACCTCGACGGCCGAGTCGGCTGTCGTCGAGGCGACGGCGCCAGCGATCGATTCGACTGTCGCGATGGGGTCGAACTCGACGAGCTCGACTTCGAGCTTGCCGGCCTCGATCTTCGAGAAGTCGAGTATGTCGTTGATGATGCCCAGCAGGGCCTCCGCAGAGCTCAGCGCGGTGGACACGAGATCGGCCCGCTCCTCGTCGAGGCCCGAGCCCTGAAGCAGGTCGAGCATTCCGATGACTCCGTTCATCGGGGTCCGGATCTCGTGGCTCATATTGGCCAGGAAGTCGCTCTTGGATCGGTTGGCGCACTCCGCGGCCTCCTTCGCCTTGCGGAACGCCTCCTTCGACTGCCGCAACTCGGCCGTCGTCAGCTCCAGCTCCCCGACGAGCTTCCCGCGCTCCTCGGCTATTTCCTTGGCCGCTCGCTCGCGCTCGGCTTCGAGCGCCTTGCTTCTGAGCTCCTCGTGAATGCGTCGATTCTCTTCCTGGTAGCAACGCCGCCGCAGCAGAGCGCGGATTCGCCCCTTGAGAACCGACAAGTCGCTCGACTTGCCCACGAAGTCGTCCGCGCCGGCTTCGAGGGCCTTCGCGAAATCCTCCTTCGTCTCCTGGGAGGTGAGCACGATGATGCCGACCGGATTCGTCGTCCCGAGCCGGATCTGACTGATTCGCCTGCAGACCTCGATCCCGTCGGGATCCGGCATGACGAGATCGACCAGTACGCAGTCGAATGCCCCGCCCTCCGCGGCTGCGATCCCTGCTTCTCCGTCCGGCGCGGTCTCGACATCGTAGCCGTCTTGAGAGAGCTGGAACTGGATGTGCTCGCGGTAGGTCGGGCTGTCGTCTACGGCGAGAATGCGCGCGTTGAGACTGCCGCGGTGGTCATCCAGAATCGTCGGTTGGCTGGACGTCTTCTTGAGCAGCGCGCGGATGCGCAGAACCAGCTCGTCCGGCACCACCGATTTCGGAACGAAATCATCGGCGCCGCTATCCAGCCCGCGCAGCTCCGCCTCGTGCGTCGAGTCAACCGTGAACAAGAGGACTGGCAGCCCCCGCGTGTTCACGCTCATGCGCAGCCGCCGACACAGCTCATCGCCCCGGATACCGGGGAGATAGAAGTCGGAAAGGACGAGGTCCGGATTCGAGCGATCGATCTCCTCCAGTGCGCCCTCGCCGTCGACTGCTATGACGACTTCGAAGCCAGCCTCCTCGAGAACATGCTGGATCTGGAGGGCCTGCGTGCGGGAGTCCTCGACCAAGACGATGCGTGGTTTCTCGCTCTTCATCGGCCCCCTCCTCCTGAAAGGACCTCGGTTGTCGATAGAGACAAGAGTCGGGGCGCGATCGCCTCACGAGGTAGCGAGTCTCTCACAGCTCCGCGCGCGACGGCTGCGCCTGGCATGCCGTACACGACTGCACTCGTTGCAGACTCCGCGATGGTGTGTCCGCCGGCAGCGCGAATCGATTGCAGACCTCTCGCGCCGTCGTCTCCCATTCCGGTGAGAACCACACCGATCGTCTCGGCTCCCAATTCCCTCGCGAGCGAGTCGAGCAGGACATCCCCCGAAGGGATCTGGGCGCGTACGGCCGCACCGCTCTCGAGCTGAATCTCACCCCGTTCGAGGACCAGGTGTCGATCGCCGGGAGCGAGGTAGACCTCCCCCGGCATCGGCTTCGCGTGCGCACTTCCGATCTGCACGGAGATCCCGGACACCCGGCTCAGCCACTGCGAGAAGCCCGGAAGAAAGCTCGCCGCCATGTGCTGAACCACGAAGACCGGCAGCGGAAACCCGGGACCGATTCCACGCAGCACTTCCTCGAGCGCGCTCGGGCCCCCGGTGGACGCGACGATGCCGACGGCCCGATACGATCGGCGGGGCCGCGCCTCGCGCTCGGGCGGTTTCGCGGTCGGTTTCGACGAGCTCTCGGTGCGACGCCGAAGGCGGATCACCGCCACCTGACTCATACTGAATAGCTGATCCGCGAGAGAATCCGCGATCTCGGCGTAGGCCTCGTGCCCGAGACCGACCGGCTTCTCGACGACGGCGAGAGCGCCGGCCCTGACGGCCTCCATGCTGACACCGAAATCGTCGCACCCCACACCGGCCGACACGACGACGACCGGAGTCGGTCGTTCGGACATGACCCGTCGTGTCGCCTCGACCCCGTCCATCCCGGGAAGATGGATGTCCATCGAGATCACGTCGGGGGCGGCTCGATTCAGCACCTGGAGCCCCTCCTCGGCGCTCTTGACCGATGCCACGACTCGTAGTCGGTCGTCCGATCTCACGATGTGCTCGAGGAGCTCGCGAACGGGCGCGCAATCCTCGATGATCATGACTCCGACCTTACCCATGGACCGTTTCTCCGGTACAGCCATCTTCTGGTTTAGAGAAGTTGCTCGATCATGTCGAGAAGCTCCTGGTGGTCAAACCGGCGCTTGACGATGTATGCGTCGGCGCCTGAATCGAGCCCGCGCCGCTGGACCTCGCGGCTGTGCAGAGACGACACGAGGATGACGGGAGTCTCTCGCAATCGAGCGTCGTTCTTCATCTCTTCGAGAAGACCGAAGCCATCGAGCCTCGGCATCTCGATATCGGTGATCACGACGTCGACTGCGGCGCTTTCGAGCTTCTCGAGTGCGTCCACTCCGTCCACCGCGACCTCCACGTCGTAGCCATGTGTCTCGAGGATGCTCGTCTCGAGCGTCCTGGTGGTGAACGAATCGTCGACAACGAGAACGCGAGTCGGCCCCTCGCTCGCGGCGATGCCGGCGCGGAACTCGAGTGCCGACGACGAGCGCGTCGAATGGTCGACAATCTCCGCCGTGTTGAGGACGACAGCCACGTCCCCGTCCGGCAGTATCATCCCTCCCGCTACGCTTCGTACTCTCGACGCTGGCAGGTCGAGCTCCTTGATGATCGCCTCGCGCTCCTCGAGAAGTCGGTCCACCGCGGCGACGACTCTCTTCTTGCCCGAACGCAGCACCACGAGCGTGAGCCAGCCGTCGCCACTCTCCACCGGCTGCGGGTCCATTCCGATCAGCGCGGCGAGACTGACCACGGGAACGAGCTCGGAGTCGATCTCGAGCATCGGCTGCGAGCCGACATGGGTCAGCGTATCGACCTGCTCGCGAAGCAGCCCCTCGACTCCGTGAGTCGGGAGCGCGAAGGACTGCCCCCGGCACGCGACGAGGAGCAGACGGTTCGTCGACAGCGTGACCGGGACCGTGAGCTCGAACCTCGTGCCACCTGCGGCGGGCGACAGGACCGAAAGATCTCCCTGGAGATGGGTCACCGCGTCGTCGACGACGGAAAGGCCGACACCGCGGCCGCATAGCTCAGTCACTCCGTTCGCGGTCGAGAATCCGGCGCGGAAGATGAACCGCGCCAGCTCGTCGCGATCCAATGTCGCGACTTCCTCGCTCGACGCGAGCCCGCTGCGCACGGCACGCGACGCGATCTCGGACACGTTCAAGCCGCGGCCATCGTCCTCGATTCGCAGCGTCAGCCAGTTCCCCAGCACCTCGGCAACGAAGCTCAGGTGGCCGGTCGCGCTCTTGCCGTTCGCCTCGCGCTCTTCGGGGCTCTCGATCCCGTGCGAGATCGCGTTGCGCAGGATGTGCATGACCGGGTCCTTCAGGTTCTGCAGAACCATCCGGTCGGCGAGGAGGTGCAGCCCTTCGGAGCGGTAGTGCACCGCCTTGCCTTCGTCGCGCGCCAGGTCGCGAACCATCTTCCGAAACCCGCGGAAGATGGTCTCGACAGGGGTCATCCGCGCCTCGCGGACTTCATCCTGAAGCTGACGGCCGAGAAGCTCCAGACGCCATGCGCTCGTGTTCTGCAGGCGCCCGAGATCGCGCGCTCCGCTGCTGAGCGACCGCATCCGCTCCTCTGCCAACTCGAGGAGCCGACCGATCCTCGCGAGCTCGGGATCGACGGACAAGCGTCGCAGCGACCGGCCGGAGCTTTCGCGAGCACGGTCCCACTCGCGTGTCAGGCCGGCGATCTCGTCTTGCATACTCCGGATGCGCCGGCCGAGCTCGTGCTGCCGGATACACTCGGTGAGCAGCTGCCCTGTCGAATCGAGAATGCTGTCGAGGTGCGCGGCTCGGATGCGCAGCGTGTCGACCGAGTGAACCGACAACGCCTCGGCGCTCGCCCGACGATCCTCACTCTCCTGCCGATCCTCGTCCTCCTGGCGATTCGTCGTATCCGGTTCGATTCCCTCGGTGCCGTCAGCGCTCTCGTCGTCAAGAGCCGCCCCGTCACCCAGGGCGCTGGCAACCGCCTGCGTCACGTCGGCAAGAAGGGTGGAGTATCGACCGGCTTCCGGCGTGCGATCGCCGTCGCGTGCGGCGCGCAGCTCGTCCTGCAGATTCGCCGCGAGCTGCTCGACTCCCTCGAAGCCGCATGCTCGAGCCGCGCCCACGAGACTGTGCGCACGGCGGTACGCCTCGGGAACGTCGCCGCCGCCATCGCTCGCCATGAACCGCTGGAGATATTCCAGGTGCTCGCTCGACTCCGCACCGAAGGCGTCGAGAAGTCGCTCCTGCAGATTTCCCGGTCTCGCCGGCCCCGGGTCCTCCGCGATCGTGTCGCGTTCGTCGGATCGTGTGTCGACGAGTTGATCGAGCTCGGCCTGAAGCTCGTCCGAGACAGGAACGGGCTCCCCCTTCAGCGAGGCCCCGATCGCGTCCTCGATAGCATCGAGCGCACGGTGGAAGAGCGCGACTGTGGTCCCGTCGATCACGTCCGGGCTCTCACGGGAACGAGACAGAACCGTCTCGAGACGGTGTGCGATCTGCTCGACGGGCCGAATCTGACAAGCGCGGGCCGCGCCCTTGAGGCTGTGGGCCCGGCGATACGTCTCCTCGAGATCGGCACCGTCGATCCTCTCGAAACCGCCCTCCAGTCGGTGCAGGAAGCTCCGAGTCCATTCGAGGTGCTCCCGGGATTCCACCTCGAAGGCAGCGAGTAGCCGTGAGCTCAAAGTCGAGTCCATCAGGTCACTCTGCTCACACGTTGAACCGCCCGACCACGGCTTCCAGTCGAGCGCCCAGGTCGTTCAGGCTCTCGGCGGCCCCTTCGAGCTGCGCCGTCGCTCGAGCGGATTGCTCTGCTGCCGCGCGGTGCTCCGTCATGCCCTGGGTCACTTGATCGACGCCGATGTGCTGCTGGTTCGTGCCGGCGATGACTTGCTCGAGGACCTGGAAGCTGCCGCGCATCGTCGCGGCCAGCTCCCGGATCGTGCGCTCGGTGGTGACCGACCCGCCCTTGCCGGTCTCGGCGCGCTTGACCGCTTCCTCCGTCAGCATGACCGAGGAATTGATGCCCTTCTGTATGTCGCTCAGGATCGTGCTCACCTGGCTCGTCGACTCCTTTGCCTGGTCCGCGAGATTCTTGATCTCGCTGGCGACGACGGAGAACCGACTCCCCTGTTCGCCTGCCGACGCGGCCTCGATCGCGGCATTCAATGCCAGCAAGTTCGACTGCTCGGCGATGTCGCTGACAGACTCGATGATCTGGCTGACGGCTTGGGCCTTCTCGCTGAGAACGACGATGTTGTTCGCCACGGTCTCGATCTGCTCGCGGATGGAGTCCATGGCGCGATCGGACTCCTCGGCCGCCTCGAGCCCGCTGGCGCTCACGTCCTTCGCCTCTCGAGCGCTATCCGAGACCTGACGGGCACGCTCGGACATCTGAGCTCCAGACCGGCTGATCTCCTCGAGAGTGCTGGACACTTCCTGCACGGTGGCGGCCTGCTCCTTGAGCGACTTGGCCTGCTGCGATGCCGAGGCTGCGATGTCTGACGTCGCGGCCGAGATCGCCGCAGACGCCGACCGGGTCTGCTGTACCTGGTCGCGGAGATCCTCGACCATCACGTTGAACGACGTCGCCATCTCGCCGAACTCGTCGCTCGTCGAGATCGGGATCCGGTCGACCGAGAGGTCGCCCTGGGCGATGCGTCGCGCGCAGCGCACGACGTGTTCGAGAGCGCGAGACATGCTGCGAGTGAGAAGGAACGAAAACACGAGACCGATCGATGCCGCCGCCGCGAGAATGATCGATCCGATCGTCACCGCCTGCTTCTCGCGCTCCTCCGTGGCAAAGCTCGCGGTCTTCGTCAACCTGGCCACGCTCTCGGATATGTCGTCGGCGTGCGCCTCGACGCTGCCGGCGAGTCGCTCCAGCTCCTCGTATTCGGTTGACGAAGGTGCCTTGCCGGCTTGCGCCGCCCGTATCAACCGCCTGGCATTCTCCTCGAACTCTCGATGCTCGGTCGCGAACGCGTCGAGAAGCGATGCGATACCGCGGAAGTCCACAGCATTCTCTTCGAGGCTCTGACCATCACTCGCGAGACTCCGAGCTGCAGAGAACTCCTGCGCGAGGATTTCGGCTTCTCCTTCGAATCCTCGCAGCGCCTCGCGCACGGCGGCTTCCGATACGGCGGCCTCCCCCCCGACGGTTCGCAAGGCCTTCTCGACAAAGACGTGCTGGGCTAGGGTGTGGCGCTCGATGTGGCCGACTCGATGCAGCAGCGGCAGATCCACCGCCGCGATGCCGTGGACTTCGGCGCCGATCTGCAGGAGCTGACCGATCAGGACCGTCGCCAGGAGGCACAGAAGGCCGAGGAACGTCGCCGAGAGCGCGATGATCTTCGTTCTCACTCGCCACTTGATCCGGAATCCGCCGTCGCGTGTCCCGTCAGCTCTCTTGCCCGCCGTTTCCTTGATGCTCTCCATCTCGACTGTCCTCTGGACTCTGCGAGTCCCCTGTTCGTTCGTGTTCATCTGTCTCTTGCACTCTGACCCGACGGCCGCTCGATTCCGGCGCGCCGGGGCTTCTTGCGTCTGTGGTCGTCATCCCGGTGGCTGCTGCCACGACTGCGTCCGCGTCCAGGACGACGACGCCGTCGGCCGTCACGCCGACGACATTCCCGTCGTCCTTGCCAAGAGCCGACGAGTGAGGTAGTCGCAGCAGGTCAGCAGCGACCCGCACGACGCTCTCGACCGCCTCGACTCGCACGCCGACGCGGTGGTCTCCGGATCGCAACAGAACGATGTATCCTTGCGGGCCATCTCCCATCGAATCGGGAGACGCCGCAGACTCTAGCTTCCCGAACATGGCGGCGAGGTCGACCACGGAGCGCACCTCACCGCGCAGATTGACGATTCCTAGCAACTCCGGCGGTCCGCCGGGAAGCGGAGTCCACCGCGTCAGCCGGACAATCCCCGTGACGTGGCTCGCGTCGAACGCGTACAGGTCGGCTCCGAGCCGAAACGTCAGGAGCAATGAGGTGTCGGTCGGCACCGTTGCCGTGCGCGACCGCTCGGCGAAGGCCGCGGTGCGAGCGCGATACGCGGTCTCGACGCGATCAGGCTCGATGGTTTCCGTGGTCATGAGACGGCCTCCTTCATGGCCTCGCGCAAGCGCTGGAGTTGTGTCCTGACCAAGCCATCGAGCTCGTCGGCTGTCACGCCGTCGCCACCCGCCAACTCGTCAGGCCCGCAGGTGAGAAGCCGAGCAGCGTTCTCGAACGACCGGATGGCGGCGTCACCGTCGCCACACCGCTGCAGGAGCACTCCGAGGTGGTAGTGCGCGAGAATCAGGTTGCGGTCGAGGTAGATCGCCTGACGCAGGGCTGCCTGAGCGGCATGCCATTCCTCTTGCTGTTCGAGTACGCACCCGAGGTAGTAGTGAACGAGAGGCTGAAGGCGGTCGCGTGCCAGCTCCTGCTCGCAAACCTGCTGCGCCTCGGCCCAGTCTCCCCGGTCGACCCATTCGCGGATGGTCGAGATGGCGTTCGCGCCCGACGTCTCGATCGACCGATCGCCGTTCGTCGGCAGCTCGTCGCCGCGGTCAGGTCGTGGCGTCGACCGCTCGTCACACGCATCCTCCGACGGCGGGGGTGCTGTTGCAGCCTCTGGAACGTCATTCGATGCAGGTGCCGATTCGGTCCTGTTCCTGCTGCAAGCCGTGTGGACGAGCTCCTCGCCGAGAGCGGGAACCGGCCTCTGGTACAGAATGGCGCCAGGCACGCTGACGTGGCGGAACCGACGAAAGCGCTCGAAGTCCGCGTCGGCGGATCCGACGAGCAGCCAACCTCCGTCGACGAGGCTCTCGCGCAGCGACTCGGCGAGCCGCGCGATGACCGCGTCATCGAAGTAGATGATGACGTTTCTGCAGAGGACGATGTCGAATGCGCCGAGGCCGCTGGAGGACGACGGAAACGGCTCGCTGACGAGATTGTGGACTCGAAACGTCACCCAATCCTCGAACCGATTCCGCAGCGCCCAACGATTCCCTTCGGGAACGAAGTACTCGCGTTTCAGGTACTCCGGAGCTCCTCGGAACGCCCATTCCCCGAATGCGCCGTCGCGGGCTCGCGACAGGAAGCGATGATTCACATCGGTCCCGATGATCGATACGTCCCACCCGTTCAGCGCGGAGCCGAACTCGCGGTCCAGGAGTATGGCCACGGAGTAGACCTCTTCGCCCGTCGCACAGCCGGCACTCCAGATGCGAATCCGACGTCGGTCACGATTCCGTTCCAGCACATCCGGCACGACGGCCGACCGCATCGCATGGAAGAGCTCGCGATGGCGAAAGAAGTGCGTCTCCCCGACCGTCAGGGCGGCGATCAGCTCTTCGAACTCGGCGGTGCCGTCGGCGTCACGCTGAAGAGCGTCGAGGTAGGAGGCGCAATCCCGAACGCCCGTCGTCTCGAGACGGTCAGCGACGACCTTGGCCAGCGCGTCGTCACGCGTCTCGTAATACGCGAGGCCGCTGAACTCGATCACGAGCTCCTTCAGCCCTCGAAACCACGGGTCGCGGATGACGGAACCGGTCTGCGCCGACGTCACGACTGCCCCCCGACCGCCGAATGGAGAACACCAGGGGTGCCGTCGCATTCGGGCGGTGACGGTTCGCCGCCCGCGGACGAGCTCCCGCTCGCGGCACTGCGGGCGTCTTCGATCCCATCGAGGACCGGAACGATGTCGAGGACGTGAACGGTCTCGCCCGCCACCCGAGCACGGCAGGACGGCAGCGGTCCGAAGAGGCCGGACTCGACGTGGGCCGCGTCGACACGAGCGATCCCCCTGACCTGGTCCACGAGCAGCGCGGCGCGCGCCTCCGGCCGTCGCAGCACGAGGAGGGGCGAGTACAGGCTCAAGGCCTCGGACTCCATTCCGAGAAGCCGTCGCATGCACACGACGGCGATGCCCTCCTGGCCGAGACGGAACACGCCCCGATGCCACAGCGGCAGCCCCGGCTGTCTCTCGAGCCAGCACATCGGAAGCACTTCCGCGACCTCCTCGACAGGCAACGCACAGGGAAACTCGCCGAGGGTGAACAGCACGATATCGCGAACGCCCGAGAACGATGGCACTGGACTCCTCCCAGTCGGTCCAGAAGGTGCAGACAAGCCGCCCCTAAAAGAAACACTCGTTCCTTAGGTCGTCAGAACGGGCGCGATCTCTTGACGGCCACGTCGCTGCCCCACTATCGGCACTTCTCCGCCCCCGAAGTCGACTCCGTCAGAACTGCCGCGCGCTGCCGCTGGTCTCGCTCTCTTCCGGATCGGACGCTCGCCGCAATAGCTCGTCGACTTCGGCCCAGAGTTCGCGGCACTTGGCGCGCTCGGCCTCCGGATAGCGGGCCAACGCCGCGTCGTCGCGCAGGCTGCCGAGGTCGGACTCGACGCGCCAGCGTGTGAGCAGCTCGCGCGCCTGCGTACGTGAGCCGGGCGCTTCGGCATCCAGACGCTCCGATAGCACCGCCAGGTGATTCCACATCCAGGCGAGCGCCTGTTGACGCAGCTCGCTCCTCGCCGGCGTGAGCACTTCGTTATCGTCGCCGAGCCCTCCGCCGTACGCTGCTGCGCGCAGGGCCATGTAGCGCTGGCCCGCCGCATCGTAGAACCGTGCCGCGTCCGCGAAGAGGCCTCTCACACGACAGACCTCTCCCACGAGCAGTCCCTCGTCGCCGACCGCTTCGCGTTCGCCCTGCAGGAAGGCGTCGAGCTTGTCGGCGATCGCGATAATCCGCTCGCAATCCCGCAACCAGACCGCCGATGGGTAGCGCCAGACGCGCCGCCGTGAGCCGAGCTCGTGCCCCCGGCGCAGCGCCTCGAGCGCCTCGCTGAACCGTCCGGATCGCCGCAGCAGCATGCCGAGATTGCAGTGTGCCTCGGCGTAGTCGGGATCGACCCGAATGGCCTCGCGATAGCCTTCGAGCGCTGACTTCGCGTCGCCCTGTCGCGCGCGGAGGATCGCGGCGTTGTAGTGGGCCACCGCGTGGTCCGGATCGATTCGGATCACCGCCTCGAACTGCTCGAGCGCCTCTTCCACCCGGCCCCTCTCGTTCAGAAGCGTCGTGCCGAGATTCAGGCGCCCCTCGATGAGATCCGGATCGAGCTCGACCGCCTTCCGAAAGCGGGCGAGCGCTCCGTGCAGATCACGCTTGCGCAACAGCGCCTTGCCGATATTGACCCAGACGGCGGCTTCCTTGGAGTCGATCTTCAGCGCGTCCTCGTAGCTCGCGATCGCCGCATCGATCTCGCCCTTCGCCTGCAGCGCATTGGCGAGGTTGTAGTGCGCCTTGAAGTACTTTGGATCGATCTCGATCGCCTTGCGGTGAGCGGCGATCGCGCCATCGAGGTCCCGCTTCCTGCGCAGGATGATCCCGTAGTTCGTTCGGGACCTCGCGTGATTCGGGTCGAGGCGGATCGACTCCTCGAGCAGAGCGAGTCCCGCGTCGAGATCGCCACCGGCCGCTAACAGGATTCCGAGGTTCATGCGCGCGCCCGCGTGCTGCGGCCCGAGTGCGACGGCTTCGCGATAGCTCTCGATCGCGGCCTCTCGGTCGCCCGTTTTGTCCAGCGCGATGCCGACGTTGTAGTGGGCCTCCGGGCTGTCGGGACGCAGGAGAAGAGCCTCACGAGCACACGCAAGCGCGCCCTCCGGGTCGCCCCGTTCTCGAAGCACGAGGCCGAGGTTCGTACGCGCGCGAAAGTAGTCCGCGCTCAGGCTGAGCGCCTTCTCGTAGCTGGCGACCGCAGCGTCGAGATCGCCCAGGTCTCGCAGCGCGTTGCCGAGATCATAGTGGGCCAGCGGGTCCTCCGGCGCGATCTCGATCGTTCTGCGGTACGCCTCGACGGCGCCGTCGAGATCGCCCTTCGCCTGCAGCGAGACGCCCAGATTGAGATGCGCGTTCGGGTTCTCCGCGTCCAGCTCCAGCGCCGCGCGATAGTGCGAGATAGCCGCGTCGTACTCCTCCTTCCGATAGGAGCAGATGCCGAGCCCGACGTGCGCGAGGGCGAAGTCGGGACGCCGACGAATGGCCTGCTCATACGCGACGATAGCCTCGTCGGTCTTCTCCAGATGAGCCAGAGAGTGCGCGAGCCGATACCATACGGCGGCATTCTCCGGCCACAGGCCGAGAGCCGTGCGGTAGTAGCCGACCAGCTCCTGCCACGGAATCCGGTGGCTGTCACCATCCGCGCCGAGGCTCTCGAGCGTTCGCCCCATCTCGAAGTTGAGCCAGAAGTCGTCGGGGTGCAGGCCGAGCGCCTCGCGGTAGACCGCGACCGCCGACTCCTCGGCTCCCGCCAGGATCAGACGGTTCGCCAGCAGATTCCACGTCGCCGGCTCGAGCTGGGCATCCGCCGCCGAGCTCGCGAGCTCACGGAGACGATCGACATTCAATCGCACGAACTCCGCCCGCAGGTTGTTGCGCCACGGATCGGGATCGACTCGCCGTGCAATCCCGACCAAGCGCGGCCACAGCCCATCCTCTTCCCCCTCCGAGAGTCTCCGATACCGCGTCCAGTCGTCGGGCGCCGCGGCAATGCGCACGCGACTCGCCAGGCCATGAAGCCGCCGCGCCGCCACGTCGACGTCAACCGCCTCCAGGTCCAAGCCGGAGTCGCGGAACGCCTCCGCGTAGGCCCGGTCGATCGCGACGGGATCGATGTCGGTGACCTCCTCCTCCTCGGGAATGCGCACGTCCTCCAGACGAGCGACGAGCGTCGTCTCCTGCGTGAGCGCACGCGCTCGCTCGCGCGCCTCGGCCTCCGACGTCACGACCCGACCGACGAGCTCCGACGTACGCGCGATGAGATCGTCGTCGACCTCCCTTCCCCGCAGCAGCGACTCGGCACGTCGCGCCGCCGCGAGCGCCCGCGCCCACAACGCGAGGTTGTCCCCCGCCGCGAACTCCGCCCGTCCATGAAGCTCGGAGGCTTCCTTCAACGCCCCATCGACGACGAATCGCGTCTCACGCAAGCGCTCGCGACGCCCCTGCTCGACGAGCATCCAGCCGGCGATTCCCGCCGCCACAGCGACGAGCGCGACCGCCGCCAAGGCGACGGTGAGCCGGCGCGTCCGGCGCTCGGCCTGCGCCCGCGCGCGCGCCTTCGCGGCCGCGAGCTCGGACGCGCGAGCGCGGCTCTCGAGCGACGCGAGATAGTCGCCGATCGCCTGCGCCAGCACGCCGGCATTCGCCGGTCGGTCATCGGGTTCTCGCGCCAGGCAGCGCGTCGCGAGGTCGACGATCGCCGCGTCGGCCCGGCAGGCCGCCAGTCGCTTGTACGCGTCGTCCAACAGGCCGCCCTTCGTCTTCTGCTGTCGCGCGTGCGCACTGTCCGCGACGAACGGCGGACTCCCGGTCAGAATCTCGCAGAGAATCGCGCCCAGCCCGAAGACATCGGCCCGCTCGTCGACCCCACGCACATCGCCCCGCGCCTGCTCGGGCGCCATGTACCCCGGCGTCCCCATCACCTGCCCCACGAACGAACGCGGGCTCGTGCTGTCCGTCCGGACCGTCCGAACCGCGCGGCGGGTACGCGGGGTGTCGGGGGTGCTCTGCCGCTCCGACCCCGACCCCGACTCCGACTCCGACTCCGACTCCGACTCCGACTCC
>CAYMRB010000203.1:0-4820 GCA_964392615.1 uncultured Planctomycetia bacterium
GCGCGGTCGGAGCCGATTCGGAACTGAACCCGCGTCGCATGGGAGCGCTGCGTCTCGAGCATTCATGCAACAACGCCCCATGCACTTGCAGAACGTGGTACAATGCGCCCGGATTCCCCGCCTACGGCCCCCTCCGACGACACCCGCGGAGTCTCTCATGCAGGTCAACGATATCGTCGTCGTCAGCGCGATCCGCACTCCGATGGGCAGGTTTGGCGGCACTCTCCGGGACGTGTCGGCGTGCGACCTCGGCGCGCACGTGATCGCAGCGGCGTTGCGCCACGCGGGAGTGACGGCGGCGCACGTGGACGAGGTCATCCTCGGACAGTGCCGTCAGGCGGGAAACGGTCCGAATCCGTCGCGGACGGCGTCCGTGCGTGCGGGGATACCGATGTCCGTGCCGACCCAGACGATCAACAAGGCCTGCCCGTCCGCGATGAAGACGCTCGTGCTCGCGTCGCAGACGATCCGACTTGGCGAGGCCGGCCTCGTCGTCGCCGGCGGGATGGACAGCATGAGCACGATTCCGTACCTGCTGAAGGGCGCGCGGTGGCAGGGCTTCAAGATCGGCGACCGCGTCCTCGAGGACGGATGGAACGATTCGATCGATCCGCTCTGCAACATGGGGATGGGGCAGACAGCCGAGAAGCTGGCAGCTGAGACCGGCCTCTCGCGCGAAGAGCAGGATCGCTTCGCGCTCGAGAGTCACCTCAAGGCCGCGGCGGCACAGGACAACGGCTGGTTCGACGACGAGATCGTCCCGCTATCGATCCCGCAGCGTCGGGGGGATCCGGTCGTCTTCGACCGAGACGAGACGATCCGTCGCGATTCGACGCTCGAGAAACTGGCCCGACTGCCGCCGGTGTTCGAGGAGGCCGGGTCGGTCACCGCCGGCAACGCGTGCCAGATGGCCGACGGCGCCGCGGCGATGGTCGTGACGTCCCGCGACAGGGCTCGCGAGCTCGGCGTGCGCCCGCTGTTCTCGCTGGTGTCGCACTCGTCGATCGGCGTCGATGCCGCGCGGATGGGCGAAGGGCCCGGCGTTTCGATTCCCGCGGCACTGGAACGTGCCGGCAAGACGCTCAAGGAAGTCGACTTGATCGAGGTCAACGAGGCGTTCGCGGTTCAGGCTCTCGCCAACGAGCGAGTCCTCGGCTGGGATCGCTCGAAGGTCAACGTGCACGGCGGAGCCATCGCGCTCGGTCATCCGACCGGAGTCAGCGGCGCGAGAATTCTCGTGACGCTGTACCACGCGCTCCGGCGGTGCGGGGGAGAGTACGGCGTCGCCGGAATCTGCGGCGGCGGGGGTGTCAGCATGGCGATGGTGATCCGGCGAGAGGACGGCCACGAGGGCGAATCATGACAGCAGGGTACGCGAACATCGGCTGGAGCACGGAAGGACACCTGGTACGCATTACGTTGAAGCGTCCGCCGCTCAACGTGTTCGACATCGAGATGATGCGCGAGATCAACGCGGCGCTTGACGAGGTCCCGCAGCAGGTGGACGCGAAGGTCCTCGTCTTCGACCACGAGGGCAAGGCGTTCTCCGCGGGGGTCGACATCAAGGATCACACGGCCGACAAGATCGACGTGATGATGGAGGCATTCCACGGCATGTTCCGGCGCCTCGCCACGCTCGCGCTGCCGACGCTGGCGCTCGTCGACGGAGCCGCCCTCGGTGGCGGGTGCGAGTTGGCCACGTTCTGTGACCTCGTCGTCGCTTCCGATCGCGCCAGGTTCGGCCAGCCCGAGATCCAGGTGGGCGTGTTCCCGCCGGTCGCTGCGGCCGTCCTGCCGCACCTGATCGGCCGTCAGCGCACGCTGCAGATGATCCTGACCGGCGACGTGATCGTCGCGACGAGAGCGCGGGACATCGGGTTGATCAGCGAGGTCTTCCCCACGGACAGCTTTCGCGAGGATGCGGACGCGTTCGTCGGCAAGCTGACCTCGCTGAGCGGAGCGGTGCTACGCCTGACGAAGCGCGCGGTGGACGACGTCCTGTACAAGCAAGTCGTCGACGGGATCGGAGTGGCCGAGCGGATCTACCTCGACGAGCTGATGCAGACGGAGGATGCCCAGGAAGGTCTCGACGCGTTCATGCAGAAGCGGCCGCCGAAGTGGCGCAACGCCTGAGCCCCGTCGTCCCGCCGCGCTTCACCCGTCAGGCCATGCACTGACCGCCGTCGACCCGCAGGACCTGTCCGGTGATGTGCCGGCTCAGATCGGAGCACAGGAACAGCACCGCCCCAGCGACGTCGTCCGGATCTCCGACGCGACCCAGCGCGGTCTCGTCGACCGCCGTCTCGAGGACCTGCGTCGGAAGACCCTCCGTCATCGACGTGCGGATCAGCCCCGGAGCGACGCTGTTGACCCGGATGCCGAAGCGACCAAGCTCGCGCGCCGCGGACTTGCCGAGCGCGATCAGGCCTGCCTTGCTCGCGGCGTAGTTCGCCTGACCGAACTTCCCACGCTCGCCGTTGATCGACGCGATGAGCACGACCGCGCCTTGGCCGGCACGACGCAGCAGGGGCGTAGCTGCCTTCAGCACCTGGAAAGCGGCGTCGAGGTTCACCTCCATGACACGCGTCCAGTCATCGTCCGCCATCTTCCAGAGGACCGCGTCTCTCGTGATGCCGGCGCTTTGCACCAGCAGGTCCAGCCGTCCGTGGCGCGTGTCGATCTCGTCGACGAACGCGCGGATCGCGTCGCGGTCGGTCAGATCGCAGATCACGTCGTGGCCCGCGTGCGATTCGTGACGACTCGATCGGTCGACGCTGTAGACCTCCGCGCCGGCCTCGGCGAAGCGATCGACGACGCGTCCGCCGATGCCTCCGGCGCCACCGGTGACGACGGCGATCTTGCCCGCGAGGCCCAACGGACTCGTCCTGTCCTGCGGCGTGCTCAACGTGTCTCTCCGGCACCGAGTGATAGGCCTTTGCGCGCGAGCTTGCGCACGCGAAACGCTCCCCAGAGGGCGGCCCCGATCGCGCCGGCTAGCACCGAGTTCTCGTCGCGGCGTATTTCGAGCGACGATCCCTGGTGCACGGCCACCTCGCGGATCGCTGCGAGCAGGCCATCGTCCGCCGCCAGGCCCCCGGTCACGAGAACGACTCCCTCAGCTTTTGCGGACACCAGCAGTCGCACGAGGCGCCCCGCCATCGAGTCGTGGATTCCCTTCAGGATGTTCGCGACGGAGATGCCCCGCGAGATCATGTTGATCACGTCGGTCTCCGCCAGGACCGCACAGATCGACGAGCAGCGCTCCGGCGCGTCCGCCAGGAGAGACAGAGTACCGATCTCTGCCAACGTGACGCCCAGGTAGCGGCTGACGTTCTCGAGGAACTGCCCGGATCCCGACGCACACTGACTCGTCATCCGGTGACCGAGAACGCGTGCCTTCTCGTCGATGAGCACCGCGCGTGTGTGCAGCGCGCCGATGTCGATGATCGCGCGGGCCTCGCGGTCGAGAAACAGGCCGCCGCGAGCGTGAGCCGTCATGCCATAGAAGTGCCCGGTTCGAAACGGGACGCTTTCGCCCTCGCCGGTCGTCGCGATGTAGGCGAGATCCTCCGTGCTCACGGCGGCGTCGGCGAGCGTCGCCGCGAAGACCTCCTCGCTGACCGCAAGTGTGTCGCGACGTCGGATGCGCTCGCAGGACCGAGCCAGGATCCGGGTCCGGTCGTCGCCGGTGTCTCGTACGACGACGATCTTGACGGCCGATGAGCCGACGTCGATACCGGCAGTGAGAAAGTTGCCGTCGTCGATCGGTTGTCGCGTCATCGAGACCGCCTCCCCGTGGCCGTGTCGGGCGCGGTCGTCTGCAACTCCGACGAGCGATGCGCGCGCAGCGCGAACAGCGCGGCGCCGAGGGCACCCGTGTAGATCGAGTCGGCCGAGATGTTGAGCGTTACGGCGCCGTAGTTCTCGTCGACGAGTCGACGCAGCTCCGTAACGGCGGCGGGGTTCTTCGCCACGCCACCGGTGAACGTGAACTCGTTCGTGACGCCGCCGGATCGCGCCAGCAGAGACATCGCACGCAGGATGATCGCGCGGTGGAGGCCCGCGAGAACATCCTCGCGCTTCTGCCCGCACGACAGACGTTCGCGAAGCTCGGCGCCCGCGAAGACAGTGCAGGTCGAGTTGATCCGCACCGGACGCGTCGACATCGCGGCCATCGGACCGAGCTCGTGCAAGCCCATGCTCATCTCGTCGGCGATGTAGCCGAGGTACCTGCCGCAACCTGCGGCGCAGCGGTCGTTCATCTGGAACGACGTCACGATGCCCTGGTCGTCGACCTGGATCGCCTTCGTGTCCTGCCCGCCTATGTCGAGGACCGTCCGCGTCTGCGGGAACAGCACGTGCGCTCCGAGACCGTGACAGAGAATCTCCGAGCGGATCTGCTCCTTCGGAAACGGCAGTCGCTGTCGTCCGTAACCCGTGCCGACGCGAGAGACCTGACGGATCTCGCCGCCCAGCGCCCGCTCGAGCGCTTCGCCGAGCTCCTGCGGCGCGTCGCACATCGACCGGAGCGCGGCACGCGTGTGCGTCTCGAAGGCGCCGTCCGTCGCCGTTGTGTTCTCGACCGCGATGATCGCCTTGTCGAATAGTCCGACGAGCACGTCGAAGCTGCCGCTTCCGGCGCCGGCGGCCTCGGATGCGAGCTGCAGGTAGCGGCTCCCGGCCAGGTCGCGGAAGAAGTCGCTCTTGCGATTCGCGCCCTCCGCGAACAGGTCGTCCGCCTCGTTCTCCATGCGCGCGAGGATTGTGTCGACCGTCGTCCCGGCACACGCCGCGACCACCCGGGGGGTGCGGCGGCGACC
>CAYMRB010000203.1:4830-17202 GCA_964392615.1 uncultured Planctomycetia bacterium
GGGGTGATCCTGCTGCTACCCAGGAGCTCGTGGACGTCGCGAGTGAGCTTGCCGAGCTGGCCGAGATACTGCTCCTTGCGAAAGCCACGTTCGAGTTCGGCCAGCAAGTGCTCCCGGGACGGGCTGCCGGGCGTCGTGTTCAGGCTCCGGACCAGCTCGGCCTCTACGCGGCCGAACCGGGTGTCGACGAGCGCCTCGGTGACGGCGACCTCGCAGGCCACCTCGTAGCTACTGCGGCTGTTCGTGATCCCACGGCCGACGATCGAGCCGCCCTCATCGAGGATGACCGCCTTCGTGGTGGTGGAGCCGAGGTCAATTCCGACGCAGTAGTTCAAGTCGAGATTCCGTGGTGATTCAAGGCGACGGAGCCGTGCCCTTCGCCCGCGTTTGCTCGATCATCTGGAAGTAGGACTCGAGGCGGTTCCTGATGTTGGCCGCCGAGAAATAGCGTGGGTCGACGAGGTCGCTCTCGATGAACGCTCCCGGCTTGCCGGTGCGCTTTTCGACCTCGCGCAGGATCAGAAGCTGCCCGGCGCTGAACGAGTTGCAGCTCTTGACGGAGTTGATCAGCAGACCGTCCGCGCAGTACTCCTCGACGTAGCGCACCAGCAGATCCGTCCGCGAAGGCAGGTTCAGGTTCGTGTAGCAGCCGAGGCAGTAGTCCGCGAGGCTCTCGAGAGGTCGGGACGGGTCGTGTCGGAACCCGTCGTCGTAGATGCCGCCGACCTTCGTGTAGCTGGACGCGACGACGACGGCATCCTCGTCCGCGAACATCTTCCAGAACTGACGGAAGCTGGTCCAGTTCGGCGGGCCCTCGACGACGACCCGGAAGCACTCCCGTTCCATCTCGCCGTCGGGCGTCACGGGGCCCTTGCCGAGATGCCGGCGTTCCTCGACCTCGGCGCGCAGTTCGCGGTAGTAGTCGACCGCCCCGGTCGTGCCGCGAAAAGCCGTGAAGATCGGCCCGATGTAGTACACGCCGCCGAAGTAGGCGTCAATCGGCGACGGCACGTTCTTCGCGGACTCGAGAACCGACACGAAGTCGTCCTCGGCCTGGGCCGACGACGCGAGCAGCTCGCGCAGACGGTCCGGATCGAAGGCCTTGCCGGTGACGTCTTCGAGTGCCGGGATCACCTTGTCGCGCAGCTGGTCGACGACATAGGTACGCATCGACTCCGTGACCCGTCCACCGCCCTGATAGGGCACGTGCAGCATCACAACCGGGCAGTCGTATTGCTCGCGCAGGAGCTCGAACCACTTCATGAACGTGAAGCAACCGGTGTAGGACAGCAGCAACAGGTCCGGCTCCGGAAGCCGCTCCCCGGTCGGGCCGATGTTGCCCGCGCGCGCCATGCCGATATCGCATTTGACGTACGTGCAGACATCCTCGGAGTGACCCTGTTCCTCCGCACCCCGGATGTAATCGCGCGACAGTCCGCGCATGCCCGACTGCAGCGCGTTGATCTCGGGGAGGACCGGCAGCACGTCGAAGCTCAGGAGCAGCTCGGTGAGGTTTCCCGGCACGAACGTGTACACGCACTTCGTGCCGGTGTCGGGAGCCCGCGACAGTTCGGTGAAATAGTCCGCCAGCATCTGCTTCTGGCGCAGCTGGCTGGTGTCCTTCCGTGCCGGTGTCGGCGCTTCCCTGGAGGCCATCGTCTTCAGTCCTGACTCCACAAGCGAATCGAGTCGGCGAACGTGCCCGCTTGCTCCCGGATGACCTGAAACTGGCCGGTGTTCTCGCTGTACTTGAAGCTCGTCCACGGGACACCGGCTCTCTCGACCGCGGCGACGGACATCGGTTGATCGAGCAGCGCGGGGTCGCAGAAGCTCGGCGCGCAGAACAGGACGCCTTCGGCCTGATTTTCCGCGATGCGGGCGATCAGATCGTCACCCTTCCTGGCATCGCCTATATAGCGCGTCGGGCTCTCGATCGAGTCCTCGAGGAACGCGACGACGCAACAGTCGATCGGGTCGCCGTTGACGGGCACGTCGCCGCGGATCCAGCGGTGGACCTGCAGGAAGTCGTCGTCGACGATATAACACCCCGCACGCTCGAGAGCGCGGATCAGACCGAGAGGCGGCTGTTCGCAGAAGCTGCCGGTCAGGAGTACGCGCGCCAGATCCTTCGGCTTACGGCCGGGGTCGGCCTCGACCTCGCGTTGGTACTCCTCGAGCAGACGCGTGTGCTCCTCCACCGGAAGCACCAGTCCCGCGCGGAGCAGCAGGTAGAGCTCGGCCGTCGGCACGCGCCACGGTTCGCGACGCCGCAGCGTATACAGCTCGCGGACGCGGCGGCGGTTCTCGTTGTACACGGCGATGGACTGACGCAGACGTTCGTCGTCGAGCGGTGCGGCACCGCGCGCGGTCAGGTCGCTCGAGAGCTCCTCCAGCGCTCGCCGGAAGAACGCTCCGCCCATGTCGCGGTCGAAGTCCTGGGGCAAGTCGAGGTAGTAGACGAGCCTGTCTTCGAAGAGCATCTTCCACATGCCGGACAAGTTGCGAATCACGTCGCAGATGGCAGGGAAGATCATCCCGTCGAGACAGTCCAGTGCACCGTTGAGCCCCAGCTCGATCGTACTGCGCGGGATGCGACAGATGTACGACTGGAAGTACGCATCGCCTCGGATGACGTCGAGCCCTTCGCCGGCGCCGACGATTCCGACGGGCAGGACTCCCTGCGCGTGCAGCAACTCGCGCGGCACCCAGATCGGCATGTATCCGATGGCCAGGCCGCCGTTCGCCTCCTTCCACTCGCGAACCGGCGACAGTCGGACGTCGTCGCACAGATTCTCCGCACGCTTCAGGAGCTCGTCGAGCGTCGTGTTCGTGCTCGACGGGTGGGGCCTAGCCGGCTCGACTCCGGGCGCACCGCTCACGGTTCGCTCTTGCCGTGTGCACGGGCCAGCACGTCCTCGACGAGCTCCGGCCCCCACGTAGCGCCCTCGGCCAGACGTCGCCGCAGCAGCAGGAAATCGGCCTCCCGGCAGGCTCGTGTGCCCTCGTGGAACGCGCGGAAACCCGTCCGCCCCTCGGTCATCATGTTCAGGCCGAGCCAGGAGCGGTTCGACTCCTTGTTGCGGTTCCAATGTTCGAGCTTGTGCTTGCGTACGCTCTCGAGCGTCTTCGACAGGCACCCGGGCATGGTCGTCGCCAGCGCCCAGACCAGCGCGTTGACGGCCTCGTCGAGAAGCGTCAGATCGACCTCGCCTCGAGCGAGGAGCTCTTTGGCCGCCGCCCGCCCGTCGCCGGTCACGAACTCGCCGTGGACGATCTGGCCCATGTCGTCGAGCCAGCGATCGGTGATGACAAACGGGTTGGGGACCCAGCTGTCGTCCACCCTGAGGGCCGGGACGACCTTCGTCAACAGTCCGACGCGCAGAGCTTTGTACGAGCTCCACGGCTCGCACCGCGTGCAGCTGTCCATCGCCGCCTCGACGCCGACGAACAGCGGCAGGAAGTCGGTGCTGCCGCCGTCCGGCGCCGAACCGTGCTTCGGACCGGCCTGGCCGAAGTTGGCCAGGTCCTGGGCGATCGAGAAATCGCACGCCATGCCAATCTCCTGTCCGCCTCCGACGCGCATTCCGTTGGCGCGGCAGATGACCGGCTTGTCGCAGTGGAGGATCGCGCTGACCATGTCGTTGAAGAGACGCATGTACGCGCGGTACTCCTCGGGCCGACCGGCGTAGTACTCGGCGTACTCGGCCGTGTTGCCGCCCGTGCAGAATGCACGCGTGCCAACGCCGGTGAACACGACGGCCACGCAGGCGCGGCTGTTCGACGCCCGGCGCATCGCCAGGATCACTCCCTTGACCATCTCGGTCGTATACGAGTTCAGCTGGCGTGGGTTGTCGAGAGAGATCCTCGCGGTGTGCAGCCCGTCGACGATCTCTCCGCTCGGCTCCCACAGCGGGACCTCGTCGTACAGCACGCCGGGACAGTCTGCGGCCGACGTCAGGTCGTGATTGCGCAACTCCATGATGTCAGGACTCCGGAATGAGGATGACGCGCTTCGCGATACGCTCCGCGTGGAGCTGTTCGAAGACCTCGTTGATCGTCGACATCGGCCGGTGCTCGACGAACGAGGCGAGGACGACCTTACCCGCCAGGACGAGCTCGAGGGCAGCCGGATAGTGCTCGGGGAGACAACCCCAATTGCCCTGTACCGTCGCGTCCAGCGCCATCAGGTTCGACAGTCGGATCTCGACCTTCTTCGGCGTGTAACCGACGGCCGCGAGGTAACCGCCCGGTCCGAGCAGTCCGAAGGCGGTCGCCTGGCCGGTCGGCGTTCCGGACGTCTCGAACACTCTCTGGCGCCAGCTCGGGATCTCACGCTCGGCCGCGAATGCACGCAGCTCGCGGCGGAGGTCGCGAAACTCGAGCTCGTCGGGTCGCAGGGTCAGCGACGCGCCGTGCGCGGCCATCAGCTCGAGTCGCTGCGGGTTCACGTCGAGCGCTACCACGGTCGCGCCGAGCGCGGCCGCGATCTGGACGCCGAAGCCGCCGACGCCGCCGGTGCCGACGAACACCGCGAGGTCGCCGGACTCGAGTCCGCTGCGCAGGATCGCCTGGTAGGGCGTCGAGACCGCGTCGGCGATGACCGACAGCGTCGCCAGGTCGAGATCCCCGGGCGGCCTGTCGATCGTGTCCAGGTCGGGGACCAGGCACAGGCCGCGGGCCGGGACGCACAGATGGCTCGCGAAGCCGCCGTGAACGTCGTTGCCGGGGAAGATCTGCCCGGGACAGATCCGTCCGTGCCCAGCGCGGCACGCGGCGCACTCGCCGCAGGGGATCACCGCGGGCACGATGACCTGCCGGCCGATCCAACTCTCGGCGCCCGCTCCGGCCTCGATCACGCGACCGCTGACCTCGTGTCCAAGCGTCAGCGGAAAACCGTGCCGCGTCGGCACGCCGTCGTAGTAGTACCCGAGGTCGGTATGGCAGACGCCGCAGCCCTCGACTGCGATCAGGACGTCTCCCGCCGCGGGGGTCTCATCCCTCTCGGTGAGGACCATCGGTGCGTCGGTCTTCTGGACGGTCCACGAAGTGATGCGCACGGTCTTCCTCGAATCTCAGAAGCCGCTGCACGAGTACCCGCGACAGGGGGACTCGTGAACGGCAGCATCGAGCTGGCACGGACAGGGCGTCACGGCTCGGCTCGTAGCTTGTAGCGCTGGATCTTGCCCGTCGCCGTCTTCGGCAGCTCTGGTTGAAACACGATCTCGCGCGGGTACTTGTAGACGCCGATTCTCTCCTTGACGAACTCCTGCAGGGTCGTTTTCAGCTCGTCAGATCCTTGCAGCCCGTCCTGGAGCACGACGAACGCCTTCGGCTTGACGAGTCCCTGCGCATCCTCCGCGCCGATGACGGCGCACTCGAGGACGTCGGGGTGTGCAGTCAGCGCATTCTCGACCTCGACAGGCGAGACCCACATGCCGCCGACCTTGAGCATGTCGTCCGTGCGGCCCTGGTACCAGTAGTAGCCGTCCTCGTCGATCAGGTACTTGTCGCCGGTGCGGATCCAGTCGCCCTGGATGGTCTCCTTGTTGCGCTGGTGCTTGTTCCAGTAGTACGCGCAGATGGAATCGCCCTTGATCAGCAGATCGCCGACCTCCCCGACGGGGACCTCGCAACCATCCTCGTCGACGATTCGTCCCCCGTATCCGGGGACGATCTCGCCCGTCGAACCCGGCTTGACGCGACCCTGTCGATTCGAGATGAAGATGTGCAAGATCTCGGTCGACCCGATGCCATCGAGAATCTCGACGCCGAACCGCGCTTTCCAGCTCTCGAAGAACGCCGGCGGCAGCGCTTCGCCGGCGGAGACGCACAGCCGCACGCTGCTCGTGTCGAAGCGCGTCTCGGCGTCGTCCACCGCGAGCATGCGAGCGTATCCGGTCGGCACGCAGAAGAACAGCGTCGGGCGGAACTCCTCGATGATGCGGAAGAACGTGAGCGGGTCGGGCTTCCCCGGGTACAGGATCGTGCCGGCGCCGACGCGGAACGAGAAGTAGAGGCCGTTGCCGAGTCCGTACGCGAAGAACAGCTTGGCCACGGAGAACGTGCGGTCCGCCTCGTCGATGCCCAGGGTCGGGCGAGCGTAGAGATCCGCCGCCACGATCATGTCGTGTTGCAGGTGGACGGCTCCCTTCGGAAAGCCCGTCGTCCCCGAGCTGTAGAGCCAGAAGCACGCGTCGTCCGGGCTCATCATCTCCGGGTCGAGCTCGGTCGAGCACGCTGCGACGAGATCCTCGTACGCGAGATCACCACCGCTGTCGTTCACGGCCGTGCGACCGGGTCCGCCGACGACGATCACGTGGCGCAGGTACCGCAACCGCGAGCGGATCGGCTCGATCTGCTCGAGCAGCGCCTGGTGAATCACCAGCACCCGGGCCCGGCTGTCGTTGAGCACGTATTCGTAGTCGGGCGCCTTCAGGAGCGTGTTCATCGGGATCGGTACGGCGCCGATCTTGATCGCACCGAAGAAGCTGAACACGAACTCGGGCGAGTCCAGGAGAAGGAGAAGCACGCGCTCCTCCATGCGGACGCCGAACTCCCGCAGGGCATTGCCCGTGCGGTTCGTCATCTTCAGCACGTCGCGATACGTGTAGCGGGCCGAGTCCGCGACGTTCCAGATGGCGATCCGGTCGCCACGGCCCGCTTCGACGTTCGCATCGACGAGCGTCGCAGCCGCATTGACACGATCCTCGAGATGGGGGGGGGAACCCGGCATCCGTCAAGGGCCTCCGATCCAGTAAACCGACGGCATCCTACATCGGCAGCACGTCTCGGTTGATGACAAATATCAGAGCTGTCCGTCAGGACCTTGTGCGTCCAATGAAGCGTACACCGTCTCTGGCAACGTGAGGGGCTCTGGGTTCCACGCGTGCAGTACAGTCGGCGACGCCTGGGAGGCGCGGACTCAGGCTGCGTCCGGCTGGCCGCAGAGGCGCCAAACCACGTCTGGAGCTACGATTTCCTTCACGACCGAACCGACGACGGCCGGCGCCTGAAACTCCTGGTCATCGTCGACGAGTACACGAGAGAGGCGCTGGCGGTCTACAGCATGCGTCGCGCGCTGCTCGACGCGCTCGGTCGGCGTACAGAGCCGGCAGCACTCTCGATCCTCGGCGCTGTCGTCCCACACTTCGGTCGTTGCCCCTGGGACCGGCCTCGAGGCACTAAGAGCGAGCGGTGGCCAGACCTGGCCGTGGAGGTTACTCTCGACGCTCGTCTCCACATGAACGTCGAGAAAAGGCATGTCAGGGTCTCGCATCATGCACCACGCGATCAAGCGTTCGTTACGCTGGAAACTCACTCCGGCCAGATCGATCACCATGATCCTTCTGCTCGCTGGAACCACCGGCGTCCAGGCCGCCGACGTTCTCGACAACTGGCATCAGTGGCGCGGACCCGAGGCGACAGGTCACTCGCCGCGCGGCACACCACCGGTGACGTGGAGCGAGACGAAGAACGTGCGCTGGAAAGCGCCCATACCCGGTGAGGGCAGCTCGACTCCGATCGTCTGGCGAGATCAGGTCTTCGTTCTCACGGCCGTGAAGACGGATCGGATCGACGAGAGCGTGCCTCCGCCCGAGAAGCAACCACGGCGACCCTTCGGGATCAAGTTTCCCCGCAACTCCTTCCGGTTCGTGGTGCTGAGCGTCGATCGCGCCACCGGCAAGGTGCGCTGGCAAACGACCGTCACCGACGAGGTGCCTCACGAGGGCCGCCACTCGGACAACGATTTCGCCTCCGGCTCGCCGACGACCGATGGCGAGGGACTCTACGCCTCGTTCGGGTCACGCGGCGTGTACCGCCTCGACCTCGCTGGCAACATCATCTGGGAGCGCAGACTGGGCAGAATGCAGACGCGCCGTAGCTTCGGCGAGGGCGCGTCGCCAGTCGTCCATGGCGACTCGCTGGTCGTCAACTGGGATCACGATGGACCGTCCTTCATCGAGGTCCTCGACGTCCGCAACGGCAAGACTCGCTGGAAGAAGGACCGCGACGAGATCACCACCTGGAGCACGCCGCGCGTACTCGAGTACAAGGGACGCACGCACGTGATCGTGTCCGCGACGGAGCGCGTGCGAAGCTACGACTTGAAGACGGGCGAGGTGATCTGGGACTGTGGCGGCCAGACCGTCAACGTCATCCCGTCGCCCGTCGTGATCGACAACCTGGCCATCTGCATGAGCGGCTATCGAGGCAACGCCGTGCAAGCGATCTCGCTCGATTCGAAGGGCGACGTCAGCGGCAGCAAGGGCATCGTCTGGTCGCTCGGCCGCGGCGCGCCCTACGTTCCCTCGCCACTCCTGTTCGACGATCACCTCTACTTCACCCAATCCAATAGCGCGATCGTCTCCTGCGTGAATGCTCGAACTGGGAACGAGATCATTCCGCGCCAGAGGCTCCCCGAGATCACACGCCTGTACGCGTCACCTGTCGGCGCAGACGGCCGCGTGTATTTCACGGCTCGCGACGGGAGCACTCTCGTCATCAGCAAGGGGAAGGAGCTGAAGGTATTGGCGGTCAACCGAATCGGCGAGCCGGTCGATGCCTCCGCCGCGATCGTCGGCAAGCAGCTTTTCCTGCGGGGCAGCAAGCACTTGTTTTGCATCGAGGACTGAGCTCGAACGCGTAGGAGCTGGCGGAGTCGCAGGGCGAAGAGGCCTTGCCAAGCCAGGCGTCCTTCTCGAGATTCGACAACGCTGAACCGGTCACCATGAAACACCACGCACTCCTGCTCGGCTTGGCTCTGACAGCCATGCCGGCTCCAGAACTCGTCGGCGCCGATCCCGCACGTCCCAACATTCTCTACCTCTACGTCGATGACATGGGGTGGGGCTCGATCGGCCCGAATGGTCAGTCGGCTCGCAGAGCCAAGAGCCTGCCCTACGTGCGCACTCCCAACCTCGATCGACTCGCCAAGCAGGGCGTCAATTTCACTCGCGGCTACGGCTGCCACGTCTGCTCGCCCGCACGCTCGTCGCAACAGTCTGGCTTTCACCAGGGGCATACCTTCGCCGATCGTAACGATCCTGATAACGCCAAGAAAGCCATGCGTTCTGACGATGTCCTCATCGGCGATGCGCTTTCGGCCGTCGGCTATGTGACGGGTTACTGGGGCAAGTGGGGCTACGGCGCTTCCAAGGCCCGTGTCGATCCGGTGATCCAGAACGTGCAGACTCTCCCGACTTCGCACGGCTACAAGTACGTGCTGGCCGAACTCCACCATGTCCGTGCTCACACCTTTTTTCAGCCGACTCTTTGGAGCGCACCTGCGCTGCCAGGCGCCAACGGCGGTCTGGAGCTCATTCCGAACTCGATGGCTCGCTATCAGAACAACGAGGCCTATCCCGACACGCCGGCGTTGCAGGATCACGCGGACTATCCGACAACCGCGTATTGCGATGACGCCTATGCTTTCGCCGCGCTCGACTTCGTCCGCAACCAGGGGCAGAACTACAATCGGACCGGTCAGCCCTTCTTCGGGCTGCTGGCGGCGCAAATACCTCACGCGCCGTTCGGCGAGATCTCGACTCTTCCCGATTGGGACAAAGAGTACACCGAGGACGCTCAGTTCGCATCGCTCTCCGGTCAAACGCAGCGGTGGGCTGCGATGGTCACGCGCATCGACGCGCACTTCGGGAACATCCTAGCGGCCCTCGAAGACCCGAACAACGACGGCGACAAAGCGGACTCGATCGCCGAAGACACGCTTGTCGTATTCCAGTCTGACAACGGCGGTCCCAAGGGTAGGAACAACGTCGAGCTCGACGCGAACGGTGGTCTCCGGGGCAACAAGGGGAAGATTCAGGAAGGCGGCATCCGCGTCCCGCTCGTCATGCGTTGGCCCAGCAAGATCACAGCGGACTCAGCGCTCAAGGCCGGCTCCGATTGCGACATGGTCGTCGACGTGACCGACCTGCTCCCCACCTTTTGCGATCTCGCCGGCGCTCCGGTCCCGCTGGGCATCGATGGCGTGTCCATCGCTCCGACTCTTGTTGGCAGCGGCCATCAGCGCCGCCGCGACTTCATCATTCACGAGGCGGGCAACGGTCAGTCCATCATCCGGGGCAAGTACAAACTGATCCGTTCGAAGAACACTTCCCTCGAGCTCTACGATCTCGACGCGGATCGCGCGGAGGCAAACGACATCGCCGCCGATCGCCCGAAACTCGTCAGGTTTCTCGAGTCGCTCCTTCTGGGCGAGCGCGTTGCCGAGCCGAGAGGCTTCGCCAACACCTACCACCGCTGGACGGGAAAAGACGGTGCCAGTACGTCCGATGCCCACAATTGGTCCGACTACAGATACACCAACGCCGGCATCACGTACATGTCGGACGACGGCGCGCCGCAACTGTCATGGATCGCTCGCATCGAGAACGAAGGGGACACCTCCGGCACCGCTCGCGCCGACTCCGACCTGGAGTTCCTCGGTCTCGAGATCCGTGGCAACGCCAGCAAGAAGGTTGGACAGTCGCTGGTCCTGGGCCCGGACATCAACCTGGTGGGGCGCAACGAGATCCGCGTGGCTCCCCACGGGACGCTCGCGGTGAACGGCGGGGTCGTGACGTCGCTCCGGTGGATCGACGTCCACCCCGGTGCCGCGCTCGAGGGGTACGGTTCCATCAACGGCATCACCTACAACAACGGCTCCGTCACCGTGGCGGGTGGCGATCAACCCAGAATGACCTTCAGCGGCGACTACCATCAGTCTGAGGACGCTGGGCTGAGCATCACGATCGCAGGCAAGGAGCCGGCGGTCCGAGTCGCGGGGGCTGCAAATCTCGGCGGCGTACTCGAAGTCGCTATTGCGGAAGGGTTCAGGCTGACGCTCGGAGGGTCGTACACCGTCCTCACCGCCGAGCGAATCACGGGAGCCTTCGCCAATCCACGTGGCGAAGTCGTCAGCAGCGATGGTTCTCGCTTCACCATTTTCTATTCGAGGTCTGCCGTGACTCTCACGGTGAAGTCGGAGGGTCGGTAGTCAGGGCCAACTCATGCCGACGGGGCCCGGGATCCTTCCGGTAGCGTCCTGTGCTCCGACAGGCCGATCGGCTTGTCCGTGTCAGGGAGCGAAATCGACACTGCACGGGTCCTTGAGGAGGTCTTGGTCGGGCAGGTGGGGGTAAGGTATCGTGAGGATATGACTTTCCCAGAGGGAACCGTCGTCTACTTCGCAATCGGGGCGCTCTGCGCAGCGAGCTACGCCCTTCGCGCCTTCGCCATCGACCGTCGCCCAGCGACTCGCCGCCCCATGAAGGTCCGTTCAATTCTCGTGCGGATCGCGCTGATCGTCTTCCTCTGGCCAGTGAGCGCGGAACCCCGGCTTCGGGCGGGCTGTAGGGTTGCGCATCCGGGTAACGGCCGTGATCGGCGCGGCTCCATACGTGGGCGGCTGCTTCTCGCTTCTCGACGCGCTGTATATCTTTCGAGGGGATCGTCGCTGCATGCACGACATCAGCGCTGGAACGGAGGTCGTCGAGAATCATCGCGGAAGCGAGCAGCGCAGGCAGGACCTCGACAGCGCAGCCGCGGTCGGGCAGGATCGACGTTCAGCGGCGTTGGGCGCCTTTGAGCTGGCTCGTTCGGAGGCCGGGAATTGGCGTTCGACCTGCCGAGCTGAAGTGACCTTCCCGAGATCACGCGCGTGTGGAAACGCGCGACTCGTGCGGACGGGGCGAGTGTCAGGAGGTGTCTCATGGCGGGATCTCATCAGTTTGGAAACGATCCCGAGAAGATCGAACGCTATCGGGCTTTCTGGAGCCGGGAAGAGGCGAGGCGACCGCTGGTTGGCTTCTCCTTCGTGGGCTGGTACCCGATGCAGTACTTCTCGGTCTGTCAGCGCTGGAAGGTGGGGGAGTTGGTCACGCCGGAGATGCTGGAGCCGGGCGAGTGGCTCGACGACTACGAGACGCTCCTCGACGAGGGCGAGGAAGCGGACGATGACATCCTCCGGGGGGCCTGCCCCATCCAGGTGGCCTTTCCCTGCTTCATTCCCGCCATCCTCGGCTGCCCGATCCGCGTGCTGCCCGACAACGTGCTCGGCGAGGAGTTGAAGCTGAGCTGGGAGGAAGCTCTCGACAGGGAGCTGGATCAGGAAAGCCCCTGGTTCGAGAAGTACAGCGAGTTCGCACAGGCGCTCGTCGAGAGGGCGCGGGGGCGCTATCCGGTCAGCCATGGGGCCGAGCTGGGCCCGACGGATCTCCATGCGCTGCTGCGGGGTCACACCGAGAGCGTTCTGGACCTGGTCGATGAGGAGGAGCGGTCCGCCGCGCTGCTGCTGCAACTCGGCAAGGTGTTCGTGGATTTGTTACGGGCGCGCGGGGAGCGCCTCCCCCTCGATCACCGCGGCTACTTCGC
>CAYMRB010000204.1:0-6422 GCA_964392615.1 uncultured Planctomycetia bacterium
AGTCGGGGTCGGAGTCGGAGTCGGAGTCGGAGTCGGAGTCGGAGTCGGAGTCGGGATCGGAGTCGGACTCGGAGCCCGCCATGCCCGAGTTCCGCCTCGACCTACTCTTCGTCGAGGGGCTCGACTTCCGGTTCGAGGACACGACCGGCTCGCGCCCGACGGTCGTGCCGCTCACGGGCCTCGATTTCGAGGTCACTCGGTTGAGCTCGCGCGCGTGGACGCACAGCGAGCCGTTCCGGTTCAACGTGCTGCTGGAGTCCGGCGAGGTCGAGCTGCCGAAGCGCGATACGACCAACTTCCTGGCCGCCATCGTCAAGGACACGGCGAGCGTCGTGGCGGGCGAGGATGCCGCGCAGGCGGAGCTCGAGAAGCGTCCGCTGTTCGAGGAGATCTCCGCTGCGGGTCAGCTCGCGCTCGGACCGGAGCCGTCCGGGTGGGTCAAGTCGAGCATCAGCTCGCTCGAGCTCGGCGCCTTCAAGGGCACGGTGGAGTCGTTCAACGTCATTATCGAAGGCGGCACGCTCGACAGCGGCGTCGCGGCGCGCTTCCGTCCGGGCGGCGAGCTCGATGTCGACACGCAGACCGTGCTGACCGAGCTGTCGATGACCGAGCCGGAGAACGGCCTGATTCGCCGACACCTGAAGCTGCCGGCGCCGCTCGACGTCGCGCTGTTCATCCTCCGCGACGCCGACGGCGCGATCACGCTGCCCGTCGGATTCGCTCTCGAGGACGGCAAGCCGAGCTTGGCCGCGTTGGGCGCCGAGTTCATCGCGGTGCTCGGCGGGCTGATCCTCGACGCGATCCAGGCGTCGCCGTTCCGGCTGGCGCAGAGCATGCTCGAGGTCGCCGGGCTGAGCGCGGACATGGAGCCGCCGGAGGAGACCGACCAGACCGTGCGCGTCCTGTTCACGGCCGGCGACGCACACATGACGCTGGCGGAAGAGGAGAAGCTCGAGGCGCTGGCCGAGCAGCTGCGCGCGGACGATCAGCTCCACCTGCGAGTGGGGCACGAGGTCGGCGCGGCCGACATCGAGCGAGCGCGCGTGTTCGCGAATCCGTCGCGCGCCGAGTGCGAGGAGCTGATCACGCGACTCAGGCAGCGACGCGGCGAGCTCGAGCGCGCGGCCGACGACCTCGCGATCGGGCTGCGCGACGCCGTGCGGCGGTCGGACGCCGGCGTCGAGAAGCTGCGCGAGGAGAGCGAGTCGATCCACCGCGAGCTCGGCGTCACCGAGAACGCGCTCGACCAGGTCTACGATCTTCTGCGCCCCGGCAGCGAGCGTCAGGCGCCGCGCCGGCTGCGCAAGGCGTGCGTGACGCTTGCCGAGCTGCGGCTCGAGAGGGTGTACCGCGCGCTTCTCGTGCTCGACGTACCGGACATCGAGCGGCGCGTCGAGCAGCCGACCCCGCGCTTCCGCCAGCCGTCGCGCGACGGCGGAGGTGCCGTCAGTATCACGCCGGTCGTGCAGCAATCGAAGGCGCCGGAAGAGTAACGCCCGACAATCCCTCGGACAACAAGGAGAACGAACATGAGAAGAGCCCTGCTCGCCCTGACCGTCCTGTCGTGCCTCGCCGCGTCGACCGGCTGCACGTTCGTCGGCAAGGTTCCGGCGGCCGATTTCCACGGCGTGCCCGGGCCGCAGGGCAAGCCGATCGAGTACTACTCGGCGACGCGCGTCGGCGTTCACTTCCTGTTCATCTTCCCGCTGCCGCTCGACGTGTCCGTGACCAGCACGGTGCGCGACATGGCGGAGCAGATCCACGCGGACGGCGGCGAGTCAATCGATATCACGCAGTCCGGCAGCCACGTGATGTGGTACTTGTTCCCGCCGTTCACGTTCTTCGTGCACCCGGTGGTCGCGAGCGCGGCCGCGATGGTCGAGGTCGGCGAGGCCGACGAGACGCCGGAGGCGGGGAAATGACGCGCGCGGTACGCACGACGCTCGCCGCCGCGATGCTGGTCACCGCGTGCGGGCTCGCCCGTGCCCAGGGCGACGAGGCAGCGCCCGACGCGACGAAGGCGGTGGCGGACAACACGGCGGCGGCGCAGCCGGCGATCGTCATCCGCTGCGCCGACGGCACCGTCATCCGCGCGCTCGAGATCGTCACCATGGACGCCGAAACGCTGCGCGTCAGGACGGCGCTGCTCGACGAGCTCGAGGTGCGCTGGCCTCAGGTGCGCTCGATCGAGTCCGGCCAGGCGCTGCGGCTCGAGTTCAAGGACGGCCGCGAGGTCACGGGAATGCTGCGGCCGTTGAGCCCGGGGCGCGTCGAGCTCGTGCCGATCGACGGTCGGGCGTCACATCCACGGCCCGTCGAGCGCATCTCGCTCGGCGATGTGCACGGCATCCACCGCTCCGACGACGCGAAGCTCGTCGGCCGCGGCCTCCTTCACGCCGGCGCCAGCGTCGTCGACGGCAACTCGCAGGGTCGCAGCGTCAGTCTGCTCGGCGAGTTCGAGGTGCGCTATCAGCCGCACCGCTTCAGCGCCGACGCGGCGTGGAACTACGGCGATCGCAGCGGCGTGCCGAACATGCGCAACACGCGCGGCTCGGCGCGATACGACTACTTCATCACCGATCGTCTCTACGGGTGGACGAGCGTCCTCGCCGAAGAGGACCACTTCCGGGATCTCGACCTGCGCACGGCCCTCAGCGTCGGCCCGGGCTGGCAGTTCGTCGACGTCGGCGACTACCCGAACGACTACTTCAAGGGCTACCGCTACTTCAACGAGGTCGAGTTTGCCGGCGAGGCCGGTCTGGCGTGGGTGAAGGAGGACTACCACCGTGGCCGCGGCAATGACTACCTCGCCGCGCGCTGGCACGCCCGCATCGAGTGGCCGTTCTACCCCGGCGTGTACCTGTTCCACCGCCACGAGGGCTTTCCGAGCCTCGAGGACGCGAAGGATGTGTTCGTGCGATCGGAGCAGGGTGTTCGGGTCGACGTGTGGCGCGGCCTGACCGCGTCGTTCCAGGTCAACTGGTATTGGGACAACACGCCGGCGCCCGGGCGCGGCCGCGACGAGCTCCTGTATCTGTTCACGGTCGGCTACACGGCGAGCTTCTGAGCGGCTCCGGCGGGCTCACCGCAAGGCGATAGCGCGCGAGTTTCCGCCCGGTAGGCGGTAAGATGGCGCTGGTTGAATGGGACCGGGAACGGCGTCTTTCACCATCGCTTCATAGGATCGAACGTGAGCCCGCTGACACGTAGCGTCGTGGCGGTCGGGGTTCTCGTCGTGGTCGCGGCTTCGTCGGCTCGCGCCCAGGTCGAACCTCCGCCCGAACTGATCGTACGGTACCCGTACCTGCAGCTTCTCTTCGATACGTCCGTCGAGATCCGCTGGACGACGTCGGACGATGTCGTCGGCGCCGTGCGGTACGCACGGGGCGACGAGCCGTTCCGCGAGGTCACCGGACCGATCAAGGTCGAGCACCGCATCCGGCTCGAGGGGCTGGAGCCCGCGACGCAGTACCGCTACGAGGTGCTCTGCGACGGCGAGGTCGTCTTGTCCGGCAACGACTTCCGCTTCCGAACGGCGCCCCCGACCGGTCAGGGGGAGTTTCGGGCTGTGGTCATCGGTGACAGCGGCATCGGCACGGAGAATCAGTATCTCGTCGCCGAGGTCGTCGAGTCGATCGGCGCCGACATCTTCCTGCACACCGGCGACCTGATCTATCGCGGCACGGTCGACGACGCGATCTTCATGCCCTACCGGCCGACGCTGTCGAAGACGTGTCTCTTCCCGACACGCGGCAACCACGATGACCTGATCGAGTGGCAGGGCTACGCGTGGCGGGAGCTCTTCGGCGTGCCTGAGGACGAGCCCGGCCGACCCGGCATGTACTGTGCATACGATTGGGGGCCGGCGCGTTTCGTCGTGCTCGACTACTACAGCTCCGAGAGGGACGACGCCTTGCAGCTGGAGTTCGCCGAGACGGAGTTCCGCGCCGCGCGCGAGCGCGACGTGCGGTGGCTCATCGCCTACCTGCACGTGCCGCCCTTCACGACCGGCTCGCATTCGAATTGGCGCACGCTGGCCCGCGAGCGCCTGCCGGTCCTGTGCGATCGGTACCAAGTTGATCTCGTCATGTCGGGGCACGACCACAACTATCAGCGCACGTGGCCGGTGCGCGAAGGCGTCGTGCGCGACGGCTGGCAGGACCCGGAGTTCGTGCGCCCGCGCGGCACGGTGTACGTCGTCACGGGCGGCGGCGGCGCGTTCCTGTATCGCCATTGGGACGGGTCGCCCGACGAGCCGGTGATGCACACGTTCCACTCCGTTCTCCACGCCGTGCAGCTCGATGTGAGCGAGAGCCGGCTGCGCCTGCAGGCGATCACGACCACCGGCAGCGTGATCGACGATTTCTCGCTCGTGAAGGAGGGCGAACGGCCGCCATTCACGATTCGGCCCGGAGATCCCAACGGTGACGGTATCGTGGACATCGCCGACGTGATCGCGACGCTGCGCTATCTGTTCTCGGGCCCGGGCGAGGGGCGGTTTTGTCCCGCCGCTGCGCGGACGGGATCGGCCGATCGCCCCCTGTCGATCGGTGACGGGCTTCGCCTTCTCCGCTTTCTCTTCGCGGGAGAAGCGCCGCCGCCGGCGCCGTTCCCCGACTGCGGCGAAGTCGACGTCGCGCGCGACGCGGGTTGTCAGGTCACCGGTTGCTGACGTCCCGGATTCGCGAGACGGCACCGCGGTCCCGAACCCGTCGGAATCCGGTTTCGCGGCGCAGCCCGGTTTGGGTACGATTCGACGAGTAGCGTTGAACAACGTGCCCCGGCGCGAGGCCCGCAAAGCTGCTTGGCAGCCCTCGTTGGACGGTCCGCCAGGCTCCTCGCCGCCAGAACTCGACATCGTCCGGGGAAACCGTGACTCGCAACGTGGAACGGACCTCGGGGAGGAGGCCTCATGTCCCGTCAAACGCGTCGATCGTTTCTCAAGAAGACCGCCAGCGGCGTCGTGCTGAGCTCGTTCGCCATCGCCGGCACCGACGCATCGGCGCGCGTGCTCGGCGCGAACGAGCGCATCCGCGTCGGCGTCGCAGGGATTCACGGCCGCGGGCGCAATCACATCAGCGCGTTCAAGGGCATGGCCAATGTCGAGGTCTCCCACCTCATCGATCCGGACTCGAGCCTGTTCGCGGGGCGCAGCAAGGACGCGGGCGGCAAGCCGACCTGCGTGCAGGACATCCGCAAGGCGCTCGAGGACAAGACGCTCAACGTCGTGTCGATCGCCACGACGAACCATTGGCACTCGCCCATCGCGCTGTGGGCGTGTCAGGCCGGCAAGGACGTCTACGTCGAGAAGCCGCTGAGTCACAACGTCTTCGAGGGGCGCAAGGTCGTCGAAGCAGCGCGCAAGTACGACCGCATCGTGCAGCACGGCACACAGCAGCGCGCGAGCGGCGGGCGTGCGAAGGAGCTCGCGGCCGTGCAGTCCGGCAAGTACGGCAAGCTCCTCGTGTCGAAGGGCTACTGCTGCAAGCCGCGCTGGAGCATCGGGTACAAGAAGGTCACTGCGCCGCCGGCGCATCTCGACTTCGACATCTGGCTCGGCCCGGCGCCGGAGCAGCCGTACCACGGCAACCTCGTGCACTACGACTGGCATTGGTTCTGGGACACGGGCAACGGCGACATCGGCAACCAGGGCGTCCACGAGATCGACGTGATGCGCTGGGCGATCCCCGGCGCGACGCTGCCGACGAAGGTCTGGAGCCTCGGCGGCCGCTTCGCGTATCAGGACCAGGGCGAGACGCCGAACACGCAGATGGCCGTCTTCGAGTTCGGTGACGTGCTGGGTGTCTTCGAGGTCCGCGGTCTGGTCGGTGGGAAGTCGCGCGACAGCCGCAGGGTCGCGAACGAGTTCTACACGACCGAAGGCATGATCACGGGTGGCAAGTTCCACCCGAGCGGCGGCGGCAAGGCCGAGAAGCTGGCCGATTGCGGCGGCGGCGTGCAGCCGGGTGGCATCTTCGGCAACTTCATGAATTGCGTGCGCAGCCGCAAGCGCGACGAGCTCAACGCCGAGGCCCTCGAGGGGCACTACTCGGCGGCGCTGTGCCACCTCGCCAACGCGTCGTACCGCCTCGGCGACGTGGTGCCGTTCGACAACGATCGCAAGGCGTTCGGCGACGACAAGGTCGTCCTCGACACGTTCAAGGCGCTCGAGAACAACCTGACGCACGGCGTGCGACTGAAGCTCGACGGGCTCAAGTACCGCCTCGGGCGGACGCTGGCGTTCGACCCCGCGAAGGAGAAGTTCGTCGGCGATGCGCAGGCGGACAAGCTCCTGACGCGCGAGTACCGCGCGCCGTACGTCGTGCCCGAGACCGTCTGATCCGATCGGATCGATTGTCGGGGGCTCGTGGGAGAGAGAGCAGCGGGGGCCGGGCCCCGCGCCCCGGCCCCCCACCGGCCAC
>CAYMRB010000204.1:6432-17158 GCA_964392615.1 uncultured Planctomycetia bacterium
CGTGGGAGAGAGAGCAGCGGGAACGGCGCGCGTCGCCGTTCCCGCTTAGTCTCCAGTTCGCGAGCGAACGGTTGTCCCGTCGATCAAGTCGATGAAGGTCGACTGACGCTACCGGGCCCCGTTCGACCGGGCGGCTACACGTCGCAGATGTGGAACGCCTGCTCCATCGACGGGATCTTGTCGCGCTTCGGCACAAACTCCTGGGCGACGTAGCCATCGAAGCCGAGCTCGACGATCGCCTTCATGATCGCGGGGTAGTAGAGCTCCTGCGTATCGTCGATCTCCGCGCGTCCCGGATTGCCACCGGTGTGGAAGTGGCCGATGAACTCGATGTTGTCGCGGATCGTGCGGATGATGTCTCCCTCCATGATCTGCATGTGATAGATATCGTAGAGGAGCTTGAACCGGGGCGATCCGACGCGCTTCGCGACATCGACTCCCCACGCGGTGTGGTCGCACTGGTAGTCCGGGTGGTTGACCTTGCTGTTGAGAAGCTCCATGCAGATCGTGATCTTCTTCTTCTCGGCGTAGGCGGCGACGCGCTTCAGGCCAGCGACGCAGTTGTCGGCGCCGACGTCATCCGCCTGTCCTTTGCGGTTGCCCGAGAACGTGATCACGTTGGGGACGTCGTTCGCCGCCGCGAGATCGATGTTCTTCTCCATGTCGGCGACTAGCCGGTCGTGATTCTCCGTGCGGTTCCAGGCGCTGCGGATCGATCCGGCGCCCGAGGTCATCGTGGGGACGAGACCGTGCTTCTTGATGGTCGGCCAGTCGTTCTTGCCGACGAGATCGATGCCCTTGTAGCCGATCCGTTTCGCGTGACGGCAGAGGTCATCGAGCGAGACGCCGCGGAAGCACCACTTGCTGACGGACTGGCGGATGCGCCCCTTCGGGGCCGGTGCCGCCGTCTTGTCGTCGGCCGCGCTCAGGACGGCCGGAGCGCCGAGCGCCGCGGCCAGCGGCACGGAGCCGGCGCGAGCGAGAAGGGCGCGTCGGGAGAGGGAGCGATCGTCGGTCGGGTGGTTCGGTTGCACGGGGTGTCTCCTTCTGTCTCGGTGGGAACTCCGAGGAGATTCGATGCGCCGCGCCCGCGCGATGACCGGCGTCACGCCGAGCGGAGGCGACCGAGCGCACGGCGCTCAACTGTCCGATTTCGTCGGACGCCGGGTCGAAGGGCCGTAAACGGGGCTTTACCCCGCGCGGCCGCCGAGATCGTCGTCGCAGGCGATGCGCCGTCGTAAGTCGCCTGGAAGACGATGGATACGGAGTTGCGGCGCGGAATGGAGGGCCGAGGCGCAGGATTTGCGCACGAGGCACTGCGACGGGGGTTCACCCACGGTTGCGTCGGAGTTGAGAGAGACCATGAACAGGCTTGTCGGAACCACGCTCGTTGCGCTACTCGTCCTCGGCGGACCGGCATCCGCCCAGGAGTTCCTGCGCGGCGATGCCAATAGCGATCGCTCCGTGTCGATTGCCGATGCGGACTACGTTCTCAAGTGGCTCTTCCTCGGACACGATGCGCCTGACTGTCTGAGGTCGGCCGACGCCGACGCGTCGAGCACGGTGGACCTCACCGACGCGATTCAGGTGCTGAATCACCTCGTACTCGGCGGCCCGACCCCGTGCGCGCCGTTCCCGGAGCCCGGGGTCGATGACACGAACGACGCGCTCGACTGCGAGTCGTGGGGAGACGGCACACCCCTCGCGGACGATGGCGCCCGACTCTCCGTCTCGGGAGGCGTCGCCGACGCCGACGGACGCGTCGTTCTGACGGTCGTCGTCTCCGGCTCGAGCGACCTCAGCGGCTGGGCGGCGACCATCGGCATCGAGGGCGACGCATTCGCCAACGGGACGAGAGCGGACGCGACCGATCTCACCGAGCTCATGGAGACCGGCTTCCTGGGCGCTCGGGTCGGCGGCGAGCAGCTGCGAGCCGGGTTCCTCGCATCGCTGGTCGAGCCGATCTTCATCGCCGCGGGCGACGACACCGCCGTCGCCGAGATCGAGGTGTGCCTCGCCGGCGGCACGGCGCCGGGTGACTACGCGCTGTCGGTCGAGTTCGCGGAGCTCATCGACTTCGACACGAGCCGTGCGATCGTCCCCGAAGTCGAAGCAGGCATCGTGACCGTTCCGGCCGGCTGGCCCGCGGATGCCGGCTGCACGTCGACCGCCGATCCTGAGGAGGTTCCTGCGCGCTGCGATCCTCGCGATCCGCCAGATCCCCCGGACCCGCCCGGTCCGAACGTCGACTTCATGCGCGGCGACGCGAACTCCGATGGCACGATCTCGATCTCCGATTCCCTGATGTTGCGTCGATTCCTGTTCAACGGCGATCGTCGTCCCCCGTGCATGGACGCGGCCGACGCCAACGACGATGGCTCGGTCAACCTGACCGACCCGATCATGATCCTGAGCCACATCCATCTCGGTGGGGCGCCCCTGCCGGCGCCGTACCTCGAGGTCGGCCCTGACCCGACGGGCGACAATCGCGGTTGCGACGCCTACGACGTCGTCGCTCCCGAGGAGACCGACGACGTGATCGAGATCGGCTCGATCGATGCCGCACCGGGCGAGGACGTGCTGGTTCCCGTGTACCTGACGAACGCGTTCGAGACCGAGGCTTTCCAGCTCGTCATCGAGTACGATTCCGCGGCGTTCGAGCCGGTCTTCGAAGGTATGGACAACCCGGTCCTCGATGGGGCATTTCTCGGCGATATCGGCGCGCTCGATGAGCCCGGCTATCACGCCGTGCGGCCGCTCGGCGACGATCGGTTCGTCGTCGGCTTGATCCCGTCGCTCATCAACACCGGGTTCGAGGTACCACCGGGCGAACGGCGCCTCGTCTTCTACATCGCCGGACGCGTCAGCGACACCCTGCAGGAGGGCGACGAGGTCGTTCTCGCACCGACGAACGGAACGGACGGCGCCGGCGTGGGCGCGCTCGGCCTGCGCAACGAGATCACGTTCCGCGGCGACGCGCGGTACGTCAGCGGGATGCCGCAGACGATCCCCGGCATCCTGGCCATCGTCGGCGACGTGACGATCTTCCGCGGCGACGTCAACCACGACGGCGACATCGACGTGACGGACGCCGTGAACGAGCTCAACTACCTGTTCGGCGGCGGTCCCACGCCACCCTGTCTGAAGGCCGCGGACGCGAACGACGACGGCGAGCTGTCGATCGTCGATCCGATCGCGATCCTGAACACGCTGTTCCTCGGAACCGTGCGGATCGCGCCACCGTATCCGGGGATCGGCCTCGATCCGACCCCGGACGACTTCCCGACCTGTCCGCCCCAACCGAGACGAGCGGACTGATCGACCGGAATCGAGGCATGACAACAGCCAACACCTCAAGCGAGGGAGAGCTGCAAGCGATGAGACTCCGACTCCTTCCGCCCACGGCGATCGTCGTGGCGCTGATGACCTGCTGCGTGACCGTCGGCCCCCTGTGCGCGCAGGAATTCCTGCGCGGCGACGCCAACGGCGACCGGACCGTGTCGATCGCCGACGCCGACGCCACCCTCAAGTGGCTCTTCGTCGGGCGCCCCCGCCCCGAATGCCTGCGGGCCGCGGACTCCGACGCGTCCAGCCAGGTGAACATCACGGACGCGATCGTCGTGCTGAATCACCTCGTATTCGGCGGTTCGAGCCCGTGTGATCCGTTTCCGGCGCCTGGCGAGGACGACACGGCCGACAGCCTCGACTGTATTGCCTGGGGGGACGGCACACCCCTCGCGGACGACGGCGCGCGGCTCTCGGTGGTCGGAGGCGTCGTGGACGAGGACGGGCTCGTCACGCTGACGGTCATCGTCTCGAGCTCGAGCGACCTCAGCGGCTGGGGTGCGCGCATCCGCGTCGAGGGCGACGTGTTCGCCAACGGGCAGCGATCCGACACCACCGATCTGACCGGGCTCATGGACGCCGGCTTCCTCGGCGCGAGCGTTGGAGGGAACGCGTTGCGGGCGGGTTTCCTCGCGTCGTTCATCGAACCGATCTTCGTGCCGGCCGGCGATGGCATCGCAGTCGCCGAAATCGACGTGTGCGTGACCGAAGGGACGGCGCCGGGTGACTACGCGCTGTCGATCGACCTGCCGGAGCTCGTCGACTTCGATACGAGCCGAGCGATCATCCCCGAGGTCGAAGCCGGCACGATCACCGTGCCTGCCGACTGGCCGGCGGGTGCTGGTTGCGCGTCGACCGCCGACCCGCCGGACGCCGGACAGCGCTGCGAGCGTCCCGACGTCCCGCCGCCGCCACCGCCACCGGGCCCCGACCCGGATCCGGACCCTGACCCTGACCCGGACCCGGATCCGGCGCCCGGCCCGAACGTCGACTTCATGCGCGGCGACGCGAACTCCGATGGCAAGATCTCGATCTCCGACGCGCTGATGCTGCGACGCTTCCTGTTCAACGGCGATCGTCGTCCTGCGTGCATGGACGCGGCGGACGCCGACGACAGCGGCAGGATCAACATCACCGATCCGATCTTCATCTTGAACCACGCTCACCTCGGCGGGGCGCCGCTGCCGGCGCCGTATCTCGAGGTCGGTCCCGACCCGACCGACGACGGGCTCGGCTGCGACGCCTACGACGTCATCACCCCGGAGGACACCGACGATGTGATCGAGATCGGCTCGATCACGGCCGCGCCCGGAGAGGACGTGCTCGTGCCGGTCTACCTGACGAATACGCTCGAGACCGAGGCGTTCCAGCTCGTCGTCGAGTACGACCCGGCGGCGTTCGAGCCCGTCTTCTCGAGCCGCGGAGACAATCCGATCTTCGAGGGCGCGTTCCTCGGCGACAACGGCTCTCTCGACGAAGGCGGCTATCGAGCGGTGCGCCCGATCGGTGACGGGATGTTCGTCGTCGGCGTGATTCCGTCGCTCATCAACATCGGTTTCGAGGTGCCGCCGGGCGAGCGGCGTCTCGTCTTCTACCTCGCCGGACGCGTCAGCGGCACGGTGACCGAAGGCGACGAGGTGGTCCTGACGCCGACGAACGGAACGGACGGCATCGGCACGGGGCCGCTCGGTCTGCGCAACGAGATCACGTATCGCGGCGACGCGCGGTACGTCAGCGCCGTACCGCAGACGATTCCCGGCGTCATGGCCATCGTCGGCGACGTGACGATCTTCCGCGGCGACGTCAACCACGACGGCGAGATCGACCTGTCCGACGCCGTGGGCGACCTCCTGTATTTGTTCGACGGCGGCGCCGCGCCAGTGTGTCTCAAGGCGGCGGACGCGAACGACGACGGCGAGATCTCCATCGTCGACCCGATCGCGATCCTGAACACGCTGTTCTTCGGCGCCGTGCGGATCGCCCCGCCGTATCCGGGGATCGGCCTCGATCCGACTCCGGACGACTTCCCGACCTGCCCGCCGCAACCACCGCGAGAGGATTGACGGGGACCGACTTTCCCCCGCTCGCCGCGCAGCTGTTTCCCCGTTCTGTCGCGGCGAGCGGGTGGTTCTCCACCAGCCCGCTCAACGGGCTGCTACCCGTCGTTCCCTCTGCCATCCCGCATTCGCTGGCGGAGCTCGCGTACGTCGATGCCTAGCTTCCGGAATCGCGTGTAGAGGTTCGATCGACGAATCCCCAGGTGCTCGAGGACGCGCCGCACGTCGCCTCCCGAGTCGAGGAAGAGCTTCTCGAGGTACGCGCGCTCGAGTTCCGTGCGCAGCTCGTCGAGAGTGCGTCCCTCGAGGAGGTCGTCCCCGAACAGTCCGGCGCGCGTTCGCGGACCGAGCAGTCGCCGCACCCCATCGACGCCGACGAGGTCGCCGGGCCGGCTGTCCACGATGAGACGGATCGCGAGCGTTTCGAGCTCGCGGACGTTGCCCGGCCAGCCATGACGCCGAAGCAGATCTTCGGCCGCTTCGGACACCGACGGGAGCTCCCGCTCGAGTCGGCGCGCGTGGAGCGCGAGAAAGTGCCCGAAGAGCAGCGGGATATCGTCCTGTCGCGCTCGTAGCGGAGGGACCGGAAGCGTGAGGCTGCGCAGCCGGAAGAACAGCTCGTCGCTCAAGTCGCCGCGTTGAACGGCATCGTCGGGCGAGGAGCTCGTCGACGCGAGGAAGCGGACGTCGACCGAACGAGCGTCGAGACTGCCGAGAGGGCGGATCGTCTTGCGGTCGAGCACCTGCAGGAGCTTGGCTTGCGTCGCCGGTGGCAGGAGCGTGATCTCGTCGAGAAGCAGCGTGCCGCCGTCGAGGTGCTCGAGCAGCCCGGGGCGCGACTCCTCGGCCCCCGTGAACGCGCCGGCTTCGTAGCCGAAGAGCTCGGACTCGAACAGCTCGGTCGGGAGCGATGCACAGTGAATCGAGTGGAAGGGGCCGTGGCGTCGCGTGCTCGCCGCATGCACAGCGCGCGCGACGAGCTCCTTTCCCGTGCCGGTTTCGCCGCAGATCAGGATCGGGAGATCGACGTCGCGCCACCGGCGAATCGACTCGAACAGCTCGCGCATCGGTCGCGAGCTGCCGACGATCTCCGGAAACTCCGCGAGCGCGCCGCGCTCCGAGCGCGCCGGCGTGGACCGCAGCGCAGAAGGCTGCTCGAGTCGTTCGCAACACTCCCGCAGACGGTCGAAGCGCGGGTGCGATGCGAACGCTTCGCGCTGGCGCGCCGGGACGGATCGCCGGATCAGGTCGCGCGCCTGAAGCGCCCGGTGCAGGTGGTGTCGCGCTGTCTCTCGATCGCCGCGCCGCTCCGCCAGACGAGAGCTGTGGGGTGGAGCTCGACCTGCCAGTCGAGCTCCAGGAACGGCCGACCGACGATCGCGCTCGCCGCCTCCTGCGCGAGCTGTTCCGCCCGTTCGAGCTGTCCGCACGCCAGAGCGGCCTCGGCGCACGCCAGCGGCTCGACGACGCTCAGCACGCGGTGGGAGTCGTCGCGTCCCCTCTCCACATCGAGGGCCAGCTTGCGTACACGTGTCGTGTCGCGTTCCGTCAGCGCACGGCCGAGGAGGGCGACCGCGGCGAAGCGGCGACCCGCGGGCACGCCGAGGTGAGCGAACTGCCGGCAGGCGGCGACGACATCGGGCGACGCATCGCTTTCCTCACCTCTGCCATCGGCGCGTCCGGCCTTGTCGGAGGTCGGCACCAAGTCCAGCCAGAGGTCGTTCCAGAGCTCGGGAAGCGCGATGTCGGTTCGCGGCGCCGTATCGAGCAGCCGCCGCGCGCTCGCCGCGGCGCGCGATCTTCCGAGCCAGGACTCGAGCAGCAGCGCCCGCGTCGCTGACAGACGCCGCAGGACGGCGGGGCCGTGCTCGCGGACGCGTGAGAGGTTCGATCGCAGGACGCGAGCGGCCTCGCCGATATTGCCGCAGACGAGGTGTGCCTCGACGAGATACAGCTCGCCGAATCCGACGAGGTACTCGTCGCCGAGACGACGCCCCTGCGGCAGGGCGCGTTCGAAGTGCTCGATGGCGTCTTCGAGGTGGCCCAGCAGGTGGTAGGTCAGGGCATGCGAGATCTCGACGAAGAACTCCAGGCGTGCGCCCGAATGCTCTCGCAGCAGCCGCGTGGCTCGCTCGAGCTCGTCGCGAGCGAGTGCCGCGTCGGCGCGCTTCGCGGCGATGACGGCGAGATTGCAGGCGGTCTGCACGAGGGCGCGACGTTCGCCAGCGACGGTCAGCAAGCTCTCCGCTTCGCGGAAGTGCCGTTCGGCGTCCGCGAACCGGTTGAGCTGGTTCAGCACGACGCCGAGGTTGTTCGAGATCAGGGCTCGCATCGACCGCTTGCCCCAGCGTCGGGCGAGTCGGAGCGCGGCCTCGAACTCGCGGCGCGCTGCTTCGAGCGACATGCGGCGCAGCTCGAGGTGACCGAGGCTCGCGCGCAGCGTGACTTCCATCGGCCCGCGGAACTCCGGCGACGCGCCGCTCGCGCCTTCCAAGAGCGCGAGGCCTTCGCGGCAGACGGACTCGGCGCTCTCGTACTCGCCGCGGAACGTGTGCAGCTCCGCGAGCTCCGACAGGACGAACACGATCTCTTCCGCGTCGCGACCCGGCCGGGCGAGACCGCGCGCCTCTTCGAAGAGATGGATCGCGTCGTCCGTGCGGCCAACGTGGTGGTAGTGGACCCCGAGACGGCGGCGTAGACGAACCGCCTCGCTCGGTCGCAGCGTCGTCGCCTCGAGCCGGAAGATCGGCTCGAGCGCTTCGACGCCCTCGACGTGGTCGCCGGCTCGGGCGCGGATCTCGCTGATCTCCTCGGCGAGGCGCAGCCGCCAGCGACGACTCGTCTGGCAGCTTGCGGCCTCGTGAAGAAGGCGGGCCGCGTCGTCGAGGAGGCCGCGGTCGGCGAGCTCACGCGCCGCATCGAGCGCCTGACACCGCCCCTCCGCGCGTCGACCGGCCGCGAGCAGGTGACGTGCGAGCGCCTCCTTCTGTCGCGCGTTCAGTCGGGTCTTGCCGAGGAAGTACTCGCTGGCGCGGCGGTGGAGCTCCCGCCGCGCGCGCGGCGCCCCCCCGCGCCCGCCTGGGGGGTGTGGCCGGGCGCGCCCGGGGGGGCGGGGGGGGGCCGCCCCCGCGGCGCGCGCGGCGACCCGCGGCGCACGAATGTCGCGGCCGCCTCGCGCGTCGTCAGCGTCCACAGGCGAGTCCGTCCCGATCGCGTGTCGCGAACGAGCTCGGTAGCGCGCAGCTTGCGCAGAGCGGCTCCGATGCGCGCGCGCGTCGTCCCCAACGCGGCCGCGAGCTCGCCCGCTTCGGCCGGTCGATCGATCGTGGCGAGCGCGTCGAGAATGCGGCGTTGGATCGCGTCGACGCTCGATGCATCCTCGATTGTCGCGAGCGGGATCTCCGGCACGAGCGCATCCGGCGACAGGCGACCGAGCGCATCGGGCGCCGAGTGCAGTGCGATGGCGATCTGACGCAGGCGCCGGGGACAGCCTCGCGCGCGCGCAACGCACGCGTGCACGAGCGCGTCGGACGGCTCGAGAGGCCGAAGCAGAGTCCGCAGAAGAGACGCGGCGGTGGAGCGGTCGAGTCGGCCCAGCTGTCGAAGGCGCGCCGGGTCGGCGGCCGTGCGAAGGTCGCGGGACGGCGCTTGTCGCGACGTCGCGATGACGGCGAGGCCCCGTCCAGCTGCGGACGCGTCGCGATCTCGTCGCCGAGCGGTCTCGCGGATGAGCGCCTCGGCGAGCACGCGGCTCTCGCGGTCGGCGGTGTCGAGATCGTCGAGCAAGAGAACCAGTGGAGGTGCCGGGACGGCGAAGTACGACTCGGCGGCTCGGTCGGCGCGCGTTCCTGTCGTTCCACCGTGGTCGGTCGACAGGGCGTCGAGCCACTCCGCCGGCTCGTCGTGTCGTCGTGTTCCGAGCGCGGATCGCAGCGCTTGCTCGAGCGCGGGCGCGGAGCTCGCGTCCGATCGGAACTCGACTCGGACGACGTCGAGACCGAGGAGCTGAGCGCGCCAGCGGGCCTCGGTCAGAAGTCGGGTCTTGCCGATGCCCGCGGGGCCCGAGAGCCACGCGCAGGCGGCGCCGCGTTCGCGCGCATCGTGGAGCACGTCGTCGACGAGGGCGAGCTCCGCATCGCGGCCGACGGTGAGCTCGCCGGGCTCGACGGCGATGGGGTCTCCCGTCCCGGAACCCAGCGCTCGCGAGAGCGCCCGGCGAAACTCCTGGGCCGACGGAAACCGCCGCCGGTGGTCCGTCTCGATCGCCTTGCCGACGATGCGCTCGAGCTCGAGGGTCAGCCGCGAACTCCAGCCCGGGACCTCGCGCGGCAGGCGCCCGGAACCGCTGTACGAGCCCGTCAGACGGTAGAGAAGCAGGCGGCCGACGGACCAGACATCGGACGCGGGCACGGGCTTCTCGCCCGCGAGGATCTCTGGCGCGGTCGACAGGCTCGCCGTGCCACCGGTCGACGGGTGCGCCGGAGTCGACCGCAGCCGGGCACGGGACGACAGCCCTCGAGTCGTCGCGCCGCGAACGAGTGCGGGTTGCAGGAGACCGAAGTCGATCAGCACGCTGCCGCGCGCCGTGTCGGCGGCGACGATCAGATTGTCGGCGTGGATGTCGAGGTGGAGGATGCCGTGCGCGTGCAGGTAGTGCAGCGCGTCGAGCAGGTCGAAGATCGGACGCAGAAAGGCGTGCGGATCGGATTGCCCGTCGGGTCCGGGTGGGCCGGCGGGAATCGGCGCGCCCTCGATGTACTCACGCGTGTAGAACGGCAGGCGGCCATCCTGCGTGTAGCCGAAGTCGAACGCGGTCGCGATCTGCGGGTGGTGAAGTCCCGCGACCGAGCGAAACTCGCCCTGCAGCTGCGCGAGACCTTCGGCGCCCAGATGCTCCGCGCGGACGATCTTGACCGCGACGTCGCGATCGAGCGTCAGGTCACGCGCGAGCCACACCGAGCCGACCGTACCGACGCCGAGCCGACGGCGGACACGGTACCGCCCGGAGATGAGCAGGCCGGCGCGGTCGGAACGAGGCGAGGGTTGCACGCGAAGGTCTCCGGTGGGGGCGCGTGGGTCGTGCGCGCTGACGACGAGGTCCAGTCTAACGCGATCGCCCCGACATGGCACTCGATGCGGCGATCGCGGTGCTGCGACGCGGTCGGGTTCGCACGGCCGCTCGAGCCAGGAGAAGAGGATTCACCACAGGGTCACAAAGGCGCGGAGAAGACGGACATCCAGAATCTTGTTCTCCGGGGACGACCTCTGGCGCCTCCAAGTAGGATTTCTAAGGAACCCAGGAACCCAGGAACCCAGGAACCCAG
>CAYMRB010000205.1:0-17157 GCA_964392615.1 uncultured Planctomycetia bacterium
CGACGCCGACCCCGACTCCGACACCGACCCCGACACCGACTCCGACTCCGACACCGACTCCGACTCCGACACCGACGCCGACTCCGGCGCCGACTCCCCACCTGCCCGTGGACCCCGCCGTCGCCTGCCCCCTACAATGGTAGGGCTGTCTCCCGGATGTCCCGTCGGTCTCGAAGAGGTTTTCCATGCCCCGCACTCGACGCCTCGTCGTCGTGCTCGTCGCGTCGCTGCTCTTCTCGGTCTGTACGCTGTTCGTCGACGCGGCCGACACCATTCTCGTGCCGCGCACCGCGAGCTGGCACTTCGTGCCCGGCGCGGCCGAGGCTTCCGATCCGATCGACGCTTGGCGGCAGCGCGGCTTCGACGACGGCGCGTGGGAGGAGCTCCCGGCGCCCTTCGGCTACGGCGCGGAGAACGACGGGCCGTTCGGCACGGATTTGTCACTTCGCGAGCCCCCGATGCGGGGCACCCATACATCGATCTTCCTTCGGCGGACGTTTGCCGTCGCCGCGGATGCGCAGCTCGTCTGGTACCGCCTGCTCGTCGACTACGACGACGCCTTCGTCGTTTGGATCAATGGCGAGCTCGTCCTCGCTCACAATATGCGCGGGGAGCCCGGCGATCCGATCACGATCGAGAGCCGTGCGCTGCGGGGGCATGAGGCGCGCGAGTACGAGGAGTTCATCATCTCCGAGCCCGAGCGTTTCGTCGTGCCTGGCGAGACGAACGTGATGGCCGTCCAGGCGTTCAACGTCAGCGTGTCGAGCACCGACTTCAAGTTCGATTGCGAGCTCGTCGATCCGTTCGGGCCGGATATCACCGCCCCGAGCGTGGCGACGCGGATTCCAGCGGCCGGCGCGATCGTGCGTCGCCTGTCGCGCATCGAGGTGCGGTTCGACGAGCCCGTCACCGGCGTCGATGCCGCCGATCTCATCGTCGCGGGTGCGCCGGCGGCCGCCGTGTCCGGTGGCGGGCCGGGGCCGTACGTGTTCACGTTCGACGAGCTGCCGCCGGGCGAAGTCGCCGTGAGCTGGGCCGATGAGCACGGCATCATCGACCTGGCGCCGGCCGCCAACGCCTTCGGCGGCGGTCCGTGGTCCTACACGCTCGATCCGGACGCGCCGCCGCCGTCGATCCGCATCAACGAGTTTCTCGCTTCCAACCGCGGTGGGGTGGAGGACGAGGACGCGGACACATCCGACTGGATCGAGCTCCTCAATCACGGCGATTTCGCCGTCAACCTGAGCGGCTGGACGCTGAGCGACGATCCGCGCGACTCCGCCGTCTGGAGCTTCCCGGACGTGACGCTCGAGCCGGGTGAGCTCCTCGTCGTGTTCGCTTCCGGCAAGAACCGTCGCGACCCTGCGGCGGACCTCCACACGAGCTTCCAACTCGGCGCGGGGGGCGAGTACCTCGCGTTGTTCACGTCCGAGTCGCCGCCTTCGGTCGTTTCCGAGTTCGCGGACTTCCCACCGCAACGAGCCGATCACTCGTACGGCTTCGGCGCAGATGACTCTCTGGGGTACTTCGAGACGCCGACGCCCGGAGCGCCGAACGAAGGTGTCCCGCTGACCGCGCTTGCGGCCGAGCCTGTCTTCAGCGTCGAGCGCGGCTTCTTCGACACGCCGTTCGATCTCGTGCTGTCGACCGCGACCGAGGGCGCGTCGATCTGGTACACGACCGACGGCAGCGTGCCCCATCCCGACAATCTCGCGACCGAGGTCTACACCGATCCGCTGCGCGTCGAGGGTATGCCCGACCGCGCGGCGCTGACGCTGCGTGCGGTCGCGCGGCGCGACGGCGTCGTCCCGTCTCGCGTCGTGACGAGCACGTACATCTTTCCGCAACACGTACTGACCCAGCCGGCACGGCCGGCGGGCTTCCCGACTCGGTGGGGGAGCGCGCCTGGCGTCGACTACGAGATGGACCCGCAGATCGTCGACGATCGGGAGGCGGCAATCCGCGACGCGCTCGTCAGCCTGCCGACGCTGTCGATCGTCTTCGACGTCGACGATGTCTTCGGGCCCGGCGGCATCTACTCGAATCCTCAGGGCGGCGGCGTCGCGTGGGAGCGGCCGTGCTCGACGGAGCTGATCTTTCCCGACGGCCGCGAGGGTTTCGCCATCGACTGCGGTCTGCGAATCTTCGGCGGCGCCAGTCGACGGCCCGACCGCTCGCCAAAGCACTCGTTGCGGCTCCTGTTCAAGGGCATCTACGGGCCGACCAAGCTCCGCTTTCCGCTGTTCGCGGACTCGACCGTCACCGAGTTCGACACGATCAGTCTGCGCGGCAACTACAACAACTCGTGGATCCACTGGGACAGCGGCCAGCGCCGTCGCGCCATGATGATCCGCGATCAATGGGCGAAGGACACGACGCTCGACATGGGCCAGCTGGGCACGCACGGATCGTACTTTCACGTCTATCTCGACGGCCTCTACTGGGGCATCTACAACGTCGTCGAGCGACCGAGTGCTCCGTTCGCGGCATCGCACATGGGCGGCGACAAGGAGGAGTACGACGCGCTGAACTCGGGCGCCGCGGTCGACGGGACGACCGCGGCGTGGAGCGCGATGATGGCCGCGGTCAGCCAGGCTGCGAGCAATCCTGCGCTTCTGCCTCAGGTGTACGACCACCTCGACGTCGACAACCTGATCGACTACATGCTGATGAACTTCTACGGCGCCAATCACGATTGGGACAACCACAATTGGTATGCGGCGCGCCGCAACGTCCCCGGCGGCCAGTGGCGTTTCTTCAGCTGGGATGCCGAGCGCATCCTCGAGGGGGTCGGTGACAACCGCACGGCGGTCAACGAGCCCAGCAAGCCGTCGGGAGTGCATCAGACGCTGCAGCGTATCCCGGAGTATCGCGTGCTCTTCGGCGACCACGCGCAGCGCCATCTCTTCGCGAACGGTTCGTTGACGCCCGAGAAGGCCGCTGAGCGTTTCACGGAGCGCGTGGACTTCATCGAGTCCGCCGTCATCGCCGAGTCGGCCCGTTGGGGAGACTACCGACGTGACGTCCATCCCGCGGTCAACGGACCGTTCGAGCTCTATCGCTACGAGCAGCACTGGCTGCCGGAGAAGAACCGCCTGCTGTCGTCGTACTTCCCGCGCCGCACCGACTTGGCCGTCGCCCAGCTGCGGTCGCGCGGGCTGTATCCGCGAACCGGCGCTCCGGTGTTCTCGCAGCACGGCGGCGAGATCCAACCGCCGTTCGCTCTGTCGATGGCGCTCCCGGACGGGCAGGACGGCATGATTCTGTACACGCTCGACGGCAGCGATCCGCGCGTTCCCGTGTCCGGTGCCGTCTTGCCCGGCGCGAACGAGTATGTCGCGCCGGTCGTCCTGGAGGGGCGCGCGGTCGTCAAGGCCCGTACGCTCGATGGCGAGAACTGGAGCGCGCTCGTCGAGGCGGTGTTCACTCCGCCGCCGAGCTACGACGGGCTCACCATCAGCGAGATCCACTTCAACCCGATCGAAGGCGGCGCTGTCGAGTTCATCGAGCTCGCGAATCTCAGCGCCGATGCGATCGACCTCGCCGGCGTGTCGATCAGCGATGCGGTCGAGTGCCGATTCGTCACGGGCCATGCCCTCGAGCCCGACGCGACGCTGGTCGTCGTCGGCGATGACCTCGCGTTTCGGGAGCGATACCCGGACGTCGACCCGGCCGCGACGTTCATCGGCAACCTCGCCAATAGCGGCGAGAGGATCGTCGTCACGGCACCGGACGGCAGCGAGATTCTGTCCGTCGAGTACGACGACGGCGACTACTGGCCGCTCGTGGCCGACGGTTTCGGGCGGTCACTCGTGCTGGCCGACGCGACAGCTGATCCGAGCGAGGCGCACGCGTGGCGCGGGAGCACGGCGCTCGGCGGCTCTCCGGGAACGCTCGACGCGGCGAACGGCCCCGTAGGGCTGCGCATCTCCGAGGTGCTGGCGAGCGTCGACGATGGGCTCATGCAGGCGATCGAGATTCACAACGGCTCCGACGACACGATCGTGCTCGAAGGCTGGTATCTGAGCAACCGCCGCGGCGACGAGGGCGATCTGCGCGGCTTCCGATTTCCCGCCGCCAGAGCCAACATTCCCCCCGGCGGTTACCTCGTCGTCGAAGGCAGCGAGTTCGAAGCGGCCTTCCGCCTCTCCGCGCTCGGTGACGACGTCTACCTGTCGCTGTTCGACGACGACGGCTCGGTCGTGTTCCTCCAAGGAGTGGACTTCAGCGCCGCCGAAGCCGGAGTCTCGTTCGGGCTGTGGGAGACGAGCACGGGCTCGCGGTTCACCGCGATGAGTCGACGCACTCTCGGCGGGCCGAACGCGGCGCCGCTCGTCGGGCCTGTCGTGATTCACGAAATCCAGTACCACCCGCAGGACGGCGGCGTCGAGTTCGTCGAGCTGCGCAATCTGTCGGGCGAGGCGGTCGACCTCGGCGATGACTGGAGTCTGGCGGGCGTTCGCGACGTCGGGCTGGACGACGGACGATTCACGTTCGCGGGCGACGCGACGATTCCGGCGAACGGCTTCCTCCTCGTCGTCGCTGGCGATCCTGACGCGTTCCGCACCGAGCACGACGTGCCGGCGAACGTGCCGATCGTCGGACCGTTCGACGGCGTACTCGACAACGGAGGCGAGCGCTTGACGCTGCGGCGGGCGATCCGCGTGTTCGACATCCCGGCGACGACGCAGGCGGACCGCGTGCGCTACGACGATGCCGCGCCCTGGCCAGACGTCGCCGATGGCAGCGGGCCGTCGCTCGAGCGCATCGTCGCCGGCGACTACGGCGACGACGTCGCGAACTGGGGTGCGTCGCTCGCCGCGCCGGGAACGCCCGGCCGGCCGAACTCGATCGGTGTCGAAGAGGGCGGCGGTTGGCGATTGCCGGCCGACACCGACGGCGATGGCCGAGTGACGCTGACCGACGCGATCAACCTGCTCGGCCACCTGTTCCGCGGCACGCCGCCCGAACTGCCGTGCGGCGACGGTACGGTCGACGACCCGGCGAACGTCGCGTTCCTCGACGCGAACGGCGACGGCAACGTCGATCTGTCGGATCCGATCTGGACGCTCAACTGGTTGTTTGCGGGCGGCGCCGCGCCAGCGGCCGGCACGGAGTGCGTGCGCGTGGCTGGGTGTGTTGACGCTTGCGGCAATTGATCCTTATGGAATGATATTGACTGATGGCAAGTTGCGTGCAAGATAGCGGAGCATGTCCGTGAAGACCCGCCCTCGCAAGACCGTCGAGGACTACCTGCAGCTTCCGGAGGACGTCCGAGCGGAGCTGATCGACGGGGAGCTGTACGTGACACCGGCCCCAACCAGCCGCCACCAGGAGATCGTCGGCAACGTCTACGCCATGGTGCGCGAGTTTGCGCGTCGAGGCGCCGGTAAGGCGTTCGTCGCGCCCGTCGACGTGCTGCTGGCGAGCGGAGAAGTTGTGCAGCCGGACGTGCTTTTCGTTTCTACGGCGCGGTTGGCCATCGTGACGGAGAGCGTCCGCGGCGCCCCGGACCTCGTGATCGAGGTGATCAGCTCGACCTCGCAAGAGCGTGACCGCATCGTCAAGCGGGGCCTCTACGCTCGCGGCGGCGTCAGCGAGTACTGGCTTGTCGAGGAGGCGACCCGCAGCGTCGAGGTGCTCGTGCTCGACGGCCAGGCGTACCGAGCGCACGGCTTCTTCGAGATCGAAGACATCGTCACGTCCCCCGCACTCGAGGGGCTCGAGGTCGCGGTCGCCGACGTGTTCGAGTGAGCTCCGTCCCGCGGCTACTTCCCGGGCTCGCCCCAGATGAAGTCGTCTTCGCGCACGCGCCAATCGAGATCGAAGAACCCCGCCGTCAAGACGCCGCGGTGACCGTTCAGGAACACGTCCGGGCGGATCACGAGGCAGTCTGGAAACCCGATGCCCGAGACGAAGAACCGCATGCGGTCCGTCGTTCGCATGCCGGCGACGCCACTTCCGCCGACGGCCCCCACGTACGCGGTGTCGCTTCCGGGTCGCGGGCGGACGAAGACGCAGCCGAGCTCGTCACTCGTGAACTGACGCTTTCCGACGTGCACGGTGCGTCGCCGCACGACGACGGGGCTCGTGGCGAGTAGCGTCTTCCATGAGGTGTTCGTGTCGGCGTTGCCGTACAGCACGACATTGCGATCCGGCTCGGCGCCGGGATCGAAGTCGCGATCGGCGATGACGTCGACGGACGCGTTGCCGCGGTACAGGAACGTCGCCGCGTCGAAGCGCGCCTTCGCGAACGCCCAGGCCTGCTCGTCGGGCGTGCCTCGGGTCCCGTAGACGAACTGCACCCGTCGTCGGAACACGTCCTTGAACGGGCCGTAGCGATGCGGCCCCTTGCGGCGGCGCGCGGGTCGCTCGATGCGCTCCCACGGGCCCTCGGCCGTCGTGCGCCGGAACCACAGGCGCTCAGCGGCGTGCGGCCATTCCAGGCCATCGAGCTTCGTGTCGTCGATCCGCACGCCGATCGACTCGTTCGGACGCAGGTGCGCGACGTCGACCGACAGCGTCTCGACGTTCGAGCTCGAGCCGTGGAATGCGCGACTGCCGGGGAGGTAGCGCATCCGGACGCGGCTCGGTTCGAGCACGCGATGCTGCGCTTCGACCGTCAACCAGTGGCAGGACGCGGAGGCGCCGGGGTTGGCCGTCGTGAAGTCGACCTCGAGCACCGCATCGCGTGGGGGCAGCGCGCGCCGCGCGAACAGGTCGAACATCGGCGCCCAGTCGACGCAGCCGGCGCCGGGCTCATCGGAATCGTCCCACCAATGGCCCGCGTCGGGTTGTTCGTAGTAGTGAAGGTCACGATGGAAGGGCTCGAGCGCGCTCTTCATCTGCCTCGCCTGCGCGACGGGGACGTTGTCGTCTCGATCGCCGTGGAGCACGTAGACGGCGGTGCGGGACAGATTGTGCACAGCCGCCAGGGTGTCGCTGGTCGCGCTCGCTCGCGAGAAGACGCGCCGCAGCGCGTCGTCGGCGTTCGTCGATCCCGTACCGACATAGGTCTGGAAGCTGATCCATCCGGCGCTCGGACCGATCGCCGCGAAGCGGTCCGGGAAGAGCGCGCCGAGCTGCCACGTACCGTGCCCGCCCATCGAGTGGCCGGTCAGATACGTCCGATGACGGTCCGTTCCGAAGCGGCGGTGAGCAAGCTCGAGCACCTCGAGCGCGTCGAGTCGACCCTGGTCCTCCCAGTCGAAACCGAACGGTCGGCGGTTCGTCGGCGCGACGATGTGCGCCCAGCTCTTCGCGCTGTACGCTCTCGCATGGCCGATCGCTTCGACGGCCGCGCCGTGAAGCGACAGGACGAGCGCCGGACGGCGCGAATCACCGGTGAGGGGTCGCGCGGGCTGTAGGGCGAAGTACTGCACGCTGCCGTCGATCTCGCTGCGGAACGTCTCGCGACGCGGAGCGCCGGGCTTCCGCACGCGAAGGTCGACCCGAAGGTCGTGCAGGATCACGGGATCGTCCTTCGGACCCCGCAGGAGCTCGAGTCGAACCGCAGCCTGGTCGTCGCCGCCGTCCGGGGGCGCCCCGGTCATTCGGAAGCCGACCTTGCGTGTCGCGAGCGGCGGCACGGTCGGCAGGCGCGTGATGACCGGTGCCGCGGACCCGAGCGCCGCCGCGATGCGGAGATCGGTCAGCGCGCGTCGCGTCGCGTTGACGACCACGACAGCGCCGTCGGCATCCACCGGCGCTCCCGCGACGAGATCGGGAAGCGTCGCGTCGCGCGTCTGCAAGAAGACGCGTGCGACCGGGTTGACGATACGGGCCTGCAGGCGACCTCGACGAGCGCCCGCGAACAGGAGCCCGTTCCCGCCGACCCGCAGCGCGATCGGAATCGGACCCGGTCGACTCGAATAAGGATCGCCGACCCGCGGCCTCCCGTTGACGTAGACCACCCCGTGGCCGGTCGCATCGAGGAGAACGACGCGGTCGCGTGGACTCTCGACGCCGACCCACGCGTAGCCGCTCCGCAGGCCCGCGTCCGCGAGCCAGCCCTCCTCATCGGCCGTCGCGCGCTTCCACGCGCTCTGCGAACCGTCCGGGAGCGTGACCGTGTCGCCCTCTCGGGGGGGCGACCAGGCCCCGGTAGCCAGCGAGTGCGCGAGGACGTCGATCGTGAGCGCAGCACGCCGCGGCTGCGTTGCCCCGGTGAGGACGAGGTAGTCGCGCAGAGGCGTCAGGGGCTGCTCCTGAGCCTGGGACTTCAGAGCGGTCGACACCACGGCGAGCGGCAAAACCGCGGCGGCGACAGCGAATGTGAGCGGTGTGGGACGGGTGTGCAGGACCATGCGAGGCTCCGTCGGCGGTGGCCGGGCAGTTGACGAGGGGCGGATTCACTTGCCATGATTCTTATCGGCTGCCGAGCGACGGTTCCTTGGTGCCGTATTTTCATGAGCCCTCGTCCTTTCGAGCGGCATCGAGTTCGAGTCGAAAACGTGACATCGGAGCCGACCGCGCCCCGCGCCCAGGGAAGCCAGTACGAGAAGCACAAGCCGCGCGCCAAGTCGCGATCGTGGCGGCGACGTCTCCGGCGGGCCGTGAAGGCGCCATTCGTCGCCCTCTTGGCATGGCTGGGGCCGCGTGTGCTGTTCGCGTACTGCTGGTTCGTCTGGAAGACGAGCCGCGTCGAGGACGACCTTCAGCCACACCTTCGAGATGCTGCCGAGCGACACGACCGCTTCGTGGCGATCCTGTGGCACCAGGAGGTCCTGACCGTCGCTTTTGCGTATCGCAAGCTGCACCCGCACACGCTCGCGAGCACCAAGGATGTCGGCCGCCTGATCACTCGGGCGCTCGAGTACTGCGGCTACGTCGTGTTCCGCCGCGGCGGCTCGCACGAGGAGTCGAGCGGCTTCGCGATCCGCGCGATGATCGAGCATATGGAAGAGGATTCGCGGGTCGGTTACGGCGTCACCGTCGATGGCTCGCACGGGCCTCGGTTTCGCGTCAAGCCGGGGGCGGTCAAGATCGTGAACGCGTGCCGTGCCCCTCTCTACTGCGTCGGCACGCAGTTCTCGTGGCGGATCGAGCTGCCGACCTGGGACCGCACGGTGATCCCGCTTCCGTTCGGTCGGATCCGCATGGACGCCGTCGGGCCGTACTGGGTCGACCCCGAAGGCGGGCGCGGCGAGGTCAAGGCCTTCCGGAATCACATCGAGCGCGAGCTGCTCGAGCTTCACTGGCGACAGCGCGAGGACCTCGACGGCCGTCCGCCGAGCGGCCCGAAGTGCGGGCTTCCCGAGGGCTGGCAGCCGAGCTGGACGAACGAGGATCTCGGCCTCCCGCGGACCTCTCACGATCTGAAGCCGCACGATCCGCCGCCCTGGGCGCACCTCCCGAACGACCGCGGCGGCTCCGACACCGAGGTCCGGTAACCGATGCTCCCCGAGTTCTACGATCGACGCCGCGTCGGCGAGCTGCATCTCGAGCGAACCGCGCTCGTCGCCGAGCAGGCCGCGGCATTTCGCGACGAGCACCGTATCGCTCCGGGGGATGACGACTCCCGTCGCGTGGCCGCGTTCGGCATCGACTGTCAGGTCGATTTCTGCCTGCCGGGCGGAAGCCTGTACGTGCCTGGCGCCGTCGAGGATACGACCCGCACGATCGAGTGGTTGCTGCGCAACGTCGGCCGCATCACGGACCTGTTCTTCTCGCTCGACACACACAGCGCGTGGCAGATCTTTCATCCCGCCTGGTGGGTCGATGCGGCCGGCAAGCACCCGGAACCCTTCACGACGATTCGCGCTGCCGACGTTCGAAGTGGTCGCTACCGCGCCTTGCGGCAGGCTGCGGAAAGCCTCGAGTACTGCGAGAAGCTCGAGGCGTCGGGGCGCTACGTCTTGACGGTCTGGCCGTACCATACGCTTGAGGGAGGTGTTGGGCGGGCGCTCGTCCCGGCGCTGTTCGAGGCCGCGGTGTTTCACGCCGTCGCACGCCGACGGGCACCGATATTCCAGTCGAAGGGTACGCACCCGTTGACGGAGAGCTACTCCGTGCTCGCACCCGAGGTGCTCGAGATCGCCGGCAGCTCGGTGGGGGGCTTCGACGACGCGCTCTTCGCGCGGCTGATGAGCTACGATCGCGTCTACGTCTTCGGGCAGGCAAAGTCGCACTGCGTGCTGTCGACACTGCGCGATCTGCGCGAGCGGATCGTCTCGCGCGACCCCTCGCTCGCCGCGAAGGTCTGGATCCTCCGCGACGCCATGAGCCCGGTGCCGCCGCCACCGCTCGACCCGCTGCCTCCCGACCTCGACTTCCCGGCGCTGGCGGATGAGAACATCGAGCAGTGTCGCCGTGCGGGGATGCGCGTCGTGTCGACGACCGAGACCGTGGATGCGACCGAAAGCTGACAGGCGAGCGCAGGCAATGTGGTGCATTGTCGAGTTCTGACAACGAAGAGCCTGGGCGAAATGGCCGCCATCGCGCCGGATTGCCTTTTTCAACGGGCTGCTAGCGCGGTAACCTGAGCCCCCTGGGTTTCGGCCCGATACGCGCACTACGAGAAGGTCATGCAATCACACGACGTCGTTCTGATACCGGGTGACGGAATCGGCCCGGAAGTAACCGAAGCCGTCCAGGCGATCCTCGCCGCAGCGAGCGCCCCGGTGGCCTGGCTGCCGCACAACGCCGGTCTCGCGGCCCTCGACGAGGGCAAAGACCTGCTTCCCGATGATACCGTCGCAGCGATTCAGGACTGCGGTGTCGCGTTGAAGGGACCCTGCACGACGCCGGTCGGCGAGGGCTTCTCGTCGGTCAACGTGCAGCTTCGCAAGCGGCTCGATCTCTACTCGGCCGTGCGTCCTGTGCGCAGCCTGGAAGGCATCTCGACTCGATTCGACGGCGTCGACATCGTCGTCCTGCGCGAGAACACCGAGGGGCTCTACAGCGGCATCGAGAGCGAGATCACCGACGGCGTCGTCACGAGCCTCAAGGTCGCGACCGAGACCGCGTGCACGCGGATCGCGCGATCCGCATTCCAGTACGCGGTCGAGCGCGGGCGCAGGAAGGTCACGGTCTTCCATAAGGCGAACATCATGAAGCTCACCGACGGGCTCTTCATTCGCTGCTCGCGTCGCGTGCACGAGGAGGAGTACCCGCAGGTCGAGTACTCCGAGCTCATCATCGATGCGGGGTGCATGCGGCTCGTGCAGGATCCGTCGGCGTTCGATGTTCTCCTGCTCGAGAACCTCTACGGCGACGTGGTCAGCGATCTGTGCGCCGGTATGGTCGGCGGCCTCGGGGTCGTGCCTGGCGCGAACATCGGCGTGAACCGTGCGGTCTTCGAGGCCGTGCACGGTTCGGCTCCGGACATCGCGGGTCAGGGAATCGCGAATCCGCTGGCGCTCCTGATGTCCGGTGTCATGCTTCTGAACTACCTCGCGGACGCGCGGAACGATCCCGCGTGTCGAGAGTCGGCGGATCGCATCAAGCACGCGTACAATCGCGCCGTGGCCGAAGGCGCGACGACGAGGGATCTCGGGGGCACGCTGTCCACGAGCGCCTTCGCGGCCGCGGTGGTCGAGCGCGTCGGATCGGCTTGAGAGACTCGAATCGATCGACATGACACGGCGGATCGCGCTCTTCGGCGGTAGCTTCAATCCCCCGGGCTCGCACCACCGCGAGATCGTTCGCGAGGCTGCGAAGCGCTGCGACGAGGTCATCGTCGTCCCCTGCGGTCCGCGGCCGGACAAGGGGAGCTACAACGACGTCGAGCCTCTGCACCACGCGGCGATGGTCGACAAGACCTTTTGCGATCTCCCCGGCGTGCGCGTCGATCTGTTCGATCTCGAGCAGGACCGTTTCACGCGGACGGTCGACCTCCTGACACGGTACGCGAGCGAGGGCGAAGTGTGGCTGCTGGTCGGGGCGGACTTGGTCGTCGGCGCCGACGATCGCCCCGAGATCCGGCGCGATTGGTACGAGGGCGAGCGACTGTGGCGGGAAGCGCGGTTCCTGATCGTCACGCGTGCCGGCGGCGAGCTGGACGAGAGCGCACTGCCACCGCGGCACGAGATCCTGCGGCTCGATCTCGAGGGCGCGAGCTCGACGATTCGCGACCGCGCCTATCGCGGCGAGTCGCTCGAGGGGTTGGTCGTCCCGGAGGTCGCCGACACGCTCGAGCGGTACGGCCTCTACTGCGGAGCCCCCGCGCGACGACAGACCCGCGTCCGCTGGGACTCCCCTCGGTGTCTCGTCTGCGCGGACGACACGAAACCCGAGGCGCGAGCGATCGCCGAGCGCATGCCCTCGGTGCAGGGCGATGAGCGCCCCGATGTCGTCGTCGTCGTCGGGGGAGACGGCATCATGCTGCAGGCGATCCGCAAGTACTGGCGTCTGCGCGTGCCGTTCCTCGGCTGGAACGTCGGGCATCGAGGATTCCTGCTGAACGAGGTTCACGCCGTCGATCCCGCATCGTTCGATCACGAGTTCGTGCTCGATCACCTGCCGCTACTGTGGGTCGAGATGACGTCGAAGGCCGGCGACCGACAGCACTACGTCGCGTTCAACGACGCGTGGATCGAACGCAGCGGCGGACAGGCCGCGTGGGTCGAGGTCCGGGTCGACGGGCGCATTCGCTTGCCGAAGCTCGTCGCCGACGGCGCACTCGTCGCAACAGCGCCGGGATCGACGTCGTATGCCCGAGCCATGGGCGCCATGCCGCTTCCGGTCGATGCGAGCGCGCTTCTGCTCGTCGGCTCGAATCCCATGGAGCCTCCGAGCTGGAAGTCGGCGGTGCTGTCGATCGACGCCGAGGTCGAGATGCGCAGCCTCGACCCTGCGAAGAGACCGGTGCGGTCGTTCGTCGATGGTATCCCGGAGGGCGAGGTCGTGTCCCTGCGCGCGCGGATGAGTCGCATCGCGGCGGTCGAGCTCGCGTTCAGCCGTGCGCGAGACATGGGCGAGAAGCTCGCGCAGATCCAGTTTCCTGCCTGACGCGACCATGAACGGGACTCATCGCGACGATCGCTGGTCGCTCCGCTTCCTCGGGACGGGCAACGCGTTCAATACCGATGGTCGCGGCAACTCCGCGCTGCTGCTGTCCCGTTCGGAGCGCGCCTCGCTCATCGACGCGGGGCCGACGGTCGTCGCGGACATCGAGGCTGCGGGCGTCGATACCGCGACGGTCGATCGGGTGGTCCTCACGCACCTGCACGGCGATCACATCGCCGGTTGGCCGTTTCTCCTGCTGCGCTTCCTGTTCATCGATCGCCGCACGCGGCCGGTCGAGGTCATCGGGCCACAGGGCAGCCGTGCACGCCTCGAGGGGCTCGCGGAGCTCTGCTACGGCAGCATCTTGTCGGCGGACGAGCTGCCGTTCGCCGTCGAGTACCGCGAGCTCGCGGTCGAGTGCGCCGACGGCATCGACTGTGGCCAAGGCGTAGCACTCGACACGGTGCCGGTCGAGCACCACGAGTCGTCCATCGGTCTCGTGTTCCACCTCGACTCGGGCGGCGAGTCGGTCGTCCTCGGAGTCTCGGGTGACACCGCCTGGTGTGATGGGCTCGAGGAGATCATCCGTCGCAGTGACGCTGCCGTGATCGAGTGCACGTTGCTCGATCCGTCGACCTCGCGACACGTGTCGCTTGCCGAGATCCGTGCGCATGCGGCGCTTCTCGGGGGGCGGCGAGTCTTCATCGTGCATTCGATGGACGCGGTGGCTCGGTCCCTCGGGAAGCAGCCGATCGACGGGGTCTCCTGCGTGACGGATGGACAGCTCATCGAGCTCTGATCCGCGCCGGCGCGTCAGGAGCGACCGGCCGCCAGAATCAGGGGGTCGAAGCGCGCGCGGCTGCGGGCGTGGCGAGCAGCGGCGGCTGCTTTCAGCGCCCCGGTGCTGACGAGCATCTCGAGCGAATCGTCGAGCGCCTGCATGCCGTGCCGCTTGCCGGACTGGATCACGGTGAGGATGTCCTGGAGCTTGTTGTTGCGGATCAGTCCACGCACGGAGGAGTTCGCGACCAGGACCTCGGCGGCGAGCACGTGGCCTGCGGCGTCCCCTCGTTCCAGGCTGAGCTGTGAGACGACCGCTTCGAGGCTCTGCGAGAGCATCGTACGGATGAGCGGCTGGTCTGCCGGCGCGAACATCTCGACCAGGTAGCGAACGGTCTCGGGCGCGCCGAACTCGTTCACCCCCGCGAACACCAGCACGCCGCTTTCGGCCGCGGCGAGGGCGAGGCGTGTCGTGTCGGAATCGCGCAGCTCGGCGATCACGACGACGTCCGGATCCGCCCGCAGTGCCTCCGCGAGGCCGCTCCGGAAATCCGGGGCCTCGACTCCGATCGCCCGCTGGTGAATGAGAGAATGCTGCGACTCGTGGACGAACTCGACGGGCTCCTCGAGCGTGATGACGTGACGATACAGCGAGCGATTCGTCTCGTCGACGAGCGCGGTCAGAGTCGCCCCCACACGGCTGCCGGGAGAGCCGGAGATCAGAACGAGACCGCCTCTCAGGCGTGTGAATCCGGCCACGGCGGCTGGCAGCCCCAGCTCCTTCGTCGTCGGAATCGTCGCCGGGAGTCGGTGGAACACGGCGGCCGACCCGAGCTGATCGCGGAACAAGCTGCCGCGGAATCTGCCCAACGCCGGGCGGCCGTAGCACAGGTCGATGTCTTCTCCGGCCTCGAAGCGCAGCTCCTGCTCTCGGCTGAGGATCTCTCCGACCATGCGGTCGATGTCGTGCGGAGTCAGCTCGTCGAAGCCGTCGCACTCTTCGAGGCGACCGCCGAGACGAAACCGCGGCATCTCCCCGGCTTTCAGGTGAACGTCGGAGGCATCGAGGTCGGTCAGCTTGGCGAGGATGGCGTCCAGTTCGTGCATCGGTTGCGTTCTCAGGTCGTCAGGTTCGCGAAGCGGAGCCTCTCTGTCGCTCGGAGCAGAGCCTGTTCCGAAGTGATCGTGCCGGTCTCCACCAATCGCTCGAGGCAGTCGTCCAGCAGGACCATCGCGCCGCTCTTGTCGGCCTGCATGAGCATGGGGATCTGCCAGACGCGGCCGTCTCGGATCAGCTCGGCGATGGCTTCGTCGACGACCAGCACTTCGTATGCGAGGCTGCGGCCCTTGCCGTCCGCGTTCGGCGCGAGATCGAGACAGAGAATCGCCCGCAGGTTCATGGAGAGCGCCCTGAAGACCGCGGTGCGCCGGTCGTCCGGATACTGCTCGACCAGGCGACTGAGCGTATCCGCAGCGTTGTGCGAGGAGCACTCACCGAAGACCAGGTGGCCCATTTCCGCAGCGGTCAGTGCTGCGTTCGTTGCGTCGGGAGTGCCGAGGTTGCCTGCGACGATGACGTCCGCGTCCTGGCGGAGCGTGGCGCGCATCGCTGCGCTCGAAGACACTGCGTGCTCGCCGATCTTGCGCTGTGAGACGAACGAGGTGTGGCTCGTGATCGAGTGCTCTAGCGTCTCGTCGAGCACGACGATGTGCTTCTGACTCGTCCGGTTGATGTCGTTGACCAGAGAAGCGATCGCGGTCGTGCGCCCCGATCCGCGCGGTCCTGTGACGATCACGAGTCCGCTGCGGAGTTCCGTGAATCGTGCCGCGGCTTCCGGGAGATGCAGGTCGGCGGGTGTCGGCACCGGATCTGGAACGGGCGAGAATCTCGCCGCGATGCCCTTTTGGTGTTCGAGCAAGCTCGCGCGGATGCGGCCGAGCGGGCCGAGGTTGGCGCAGAACTCGATCGTCCCGCTCTTGGTGAATCCGTCGTGCAGCGCCGGAGGAAGAAGTGCGAGAATCTGGGCGCGACAGTCCTGCGGCGAGATCGCCGGCACGTCGAACGGCAAGAGGTTGCCATGCAGGCGGATTCTGGGAACCTCGCCGGCGGAGACGTGGAGCGCCGACCCTCCGAAATCGCGCGTGGCCTGAATCAGCGCGCTGAGTGTCGCTCGCGAATCTCGATCGCCGTGCGCCGCGGGTTTCGACGTCGTCGAGCTCTTCACGGCGCTCGTCTCGTTCGGGCGATACGAGGCAGCCAGGTGTCCGTGGATCGTCAGCGTCTCACGGAGCGTCGTCGTGTCGAGCAGGCCCGCCTCGATCAGGATCTGGCCGATCGGCTTCGCCGGCTCTCTGTCGCGCTGGACCTCCAGACAGCCGTCGAGATCCTTCTGACTGACGATGTGCAGGTTGACCAGGAGCTCGCCGAGGTGCCGCATGCGATCGGCCCGTCCTTTGTTTCAGACCTTCCCCCCTTCACTCGGTCGGCAGGACGGGCGGATTCCTTGCGTCGTGGGGCGAACGTTCCGATAGCAGCCCTTCTTCAACGGGCTGACAGGTCAGTCCGCCGCTGGGCTGTGGCGTGCCGCCAGCCAGAGTCCCGCGTACAGCTTGGGGTCGACCATCGCTCCGCGTTCGCGAGCGGCGAGGAGCCATGCGTCGAGCTCGCCGAGCGGCACTTCCCGCACCGTGATCGACTCGTCCTCGTCTCCGCCGCCCGGACCCGTCTTGCGCAGGCCGCGAGCCAGGAAGAACGACGTGACCTCGCTGGAGACGCCGGGGCTCGGCGGCCCCTCCGTCAGGAGCTCGATGTCGGCTGCCTCGTAGCCCGTCTCTTCGAGAAGCTCGCGACGCGCTGCGGCCACGAGCGGCTCATCCTCCTCGCCCTGGATATCGCCGGCAAGCCCCGCGGGCAGCTCGATGACGGTCGCGGCGACGGGGATGCGGTACTGCTCGACGAGCACGATGCGGTCGTCGTCGGTGATCGGAACGAGGATGACGACGCCGGTCGCCTGAGGACGATGCGCGTACTCCCAACCGTCGGCGTCGATGAATTCGAGGTGGCGTCCCCGGAACAGGATTCTCTTCGTGCTCATCACTCTTCGTCTGGATTCTCGAACGGGGTTGATTCGGAGGTCGCCGCGGCGCCGAGCTCGACCTCGAGGCGGTGGAGCTCTTCGGAGAGACCGACGAGGTACGGCGCTCCGTCGCGCAGGGCACGGCCCGCTTCGAAGCTCGCCAGCTCGGACGCGGCGCGCTCGCGCGACTCGGTGAGCTCCGGGAGCTCGGCGACGCGACGTCCCGAGGCGAGGACCGGTTCGAGAAGCTCTCGCGTCGAGGTGTGCGGCTGGATCGGAAGCCGCTTCGCGCCGGCGCCGAGCTCGACGAAGCGACCGGTACGCTGCGGCGATGCCCCCGCTGCGGCGATCA
>CAYMRB010000206.1:0-15148 GCA_964392615.1 uncultured Planctomycetia bacterium
GGAGTCGGAGTCGGAGTCGGAGTCGGAGTCGGTGTCGGTGTCGGAGTCGGAGTCGAAGTCGAAGTCGATCGGAGCTACCTCCGTCTTCGGCGTCACGCCTCGCAGCGCGAACGCGGCCATCGTCCGCACGGCCGGGCTCTCGTCCTGCAGCCCTCGCTCGACGGCGGGCAGCAGATCCGACGTGTCCGCGTCGAGTGCGCTGACCATCGCCTGCGCGCGCACGAGGAACCTCGGATCCTCGCGAGCTGCGCGCTCGATGAGCGCGACCGCCGCGGCGTTCGTCGCCACGCGAGCCACCTTCGCTCGCGGTTTCTCCTTCTCGTCGTCGGAGAAGAACACCGGGGGCTCTTCGATTCGTGTGCGGGCGTACCAGACGAGCGCGCAGCGGCCCCACTCGGAGTCGCCGAACACCTCGCGCGCGCGGTCGAACGACGCGGTCTCCTCGAGCGCGTCCATCGCGAACGGAATCAGGTTGCGGTGGCCGGTCTCGGCGCGTGCCAGGAGTTCCTCGATGAGCGGCGGCGGAGCGACCTCGGCGAACGTTGACGCCATGCGTGATACGTGGTGGACGTTCTCGATCCGCGGCGCGAGGTCGAGCAGCAGCCGAGCCTCCTCGAGATCGACGTGACGCAGGAAGAGCTCCATGTGCTCGTGAGCGAGCTCTGCTCGTCCGCGCTCCTGCAGCACGAGGTAGCCGCGCAGCGCCGCGTCGCGGACCTCCGTGTACGTCGCGGTCTTCTCGATCTTGCCCCACCCGCCGCGGGCGATGCGCTCGGTTCCCTTGGCGCGGACCTTGCCGCTGATCTCGGCCGTCCAGGTCGGTGCCGGTGGTGGTTGCTTCCGCTCTCGCAGTCGGTGCCGCCACGCCTCGTCGGTCAGTCGACCGTCGGCGGTGGGTCGTTCGATCTCGTGGTATCCGAAGACCGCGCCGCGGTAGAGCTGCAGCGCGGCGGGCAGCATCTCCCGCGTTTCGCCGTAGCCGCGCATGCGCTCGGCCGGTGCGTGGCGAATGACGAAGATCTCCTGAGCGCGACCGACGGCCGTGTAGAGGGTGCGAGGCGGGCTGCCGTCGACGCGGACGGTCGCGAACGGCGTGACGAGCCCGATGTCGGCGTCGGTGTCGAGGTAGTCGTCGTGAATGTGGTCGATGCGGTTGCCGTAGTCGAACAGCAGGCCGCGTTCGTGACTCGTGACGGTCTCGCCGCGGTTCTGCTTCACGGCGATGTCGGCGACGCTCGTCATCAGGCGAGCGAACGACTCGAACGACTCGGCGAGGCGCGTCGGTCCGTCGTCGTCTTCCGGCAGCACGAGCTGGGCGGCCGTGTGGCGCGCCAGCGCACCGAGTCGACGGAAGAACTCCGGGTACGGCTCGACGTAGCCGCTCGGCACGAATTCCTGCCCGAAGACGATGATCTCCGACTCCTTCGTGTGCAGCGCGAACGCATGGCGCAGACAGGTCCACGCGCTCAGCGCCGTGCGCGAGCACTTCGTGCGCCACGCGCTCGTACGCGTGAACGCCGGTGCGCCGTCGGGAGGCTCCGCGAGAGTCGGCAGGAGCATCTCGATCGTCTGACGATAGAGGCCCGGAGACGACTCGCGCCAGAGCGGTCCACCGAGCCTGCGGACGAGGTCGATCTCCGCAGGCGATACTGGTGGCTCACAGCGCTGCAAGAGCTCCGGCGCACGCTGGTCGCCGAGTGCGACCAGCACGTGGAGCGGCTTCGGCGTGCACTGCTGGCGCCCCAGAGCGGTGATGAGCGCGCTCTCCCACGTCGCGCGCGGCGGCAGCAGCCGCACTCCGGCCGCGCGGCTCTCGAAGTCGTCGGCGAACTCGCGTGCGGTCAGGCTGCGATCGTTGACTCGCGGCTTGCGCAGCGCGGCGAGACGCTTTCGAAGCATCGGAGTGCGCGGATCGAGTTGCGCGTCGTCGATCGATCCAACGTCGCGCAACGGTGCGATGACCTGTTCCCCCGCGCGCAGCGCCTCGGCGAGCGTCAGGTCGTCCGGCGGACCGAGAACCTCGTCTTCGAGGCGGGAGCAGCTCGCGATCTCTTCGAGGACTTGCGGCTTCTTCGCGACCGCGACGACCAGCAGGAGCAGCGCGCGCAGATCGTCATCATCCTCGAGCGAGAACTGTGTCACGCCGAACCATCGCACGGTTCTCCAGAGGCCGGCGAGCTCCTCCGACGATGCGTAGAGGCCGCTCGGCTCGAGCGCTCCGTAGTCGATGTCGCGCCGCGTCGACAGGACCGTGCACCGTGTCGGGACGCCGGCCTCGATGCGGCGCAGCTCACGGCGAACGAGCCGCCAGCCCGCCCCGTTCGCCCGATCGGCCGCGGGCAGGTCGTCCGACAGTGCGAGACCGACGGTGAGCCACGCGATGAGGCGCGTCTTCGCAGCGTCCCCTTCCGACCCGTCGACCCGCACCGCGCTCACTGCGTCGAGGAGTGATCGCAGCAGGCCGGCGATCTCTCCCGCACGGCGCCGCTCGTACTGCGCAATCGCCTCCTCCAGCAGGACGTGGTACGTACGAAACGCGCTGTCGACCGTGATGAAGGGCGGCAGGCTGCGACCCAGAATCGCCCCGGTGCTCGGGTGCTTGTACATCCAGTGCAACGACGAGAGCCGCTCCGGGCCGACCGCGAAGCCATCGCGCGCGAGCTGTTCCCGCAGGTGAGGGTCCTGCGGAAACGCTTCGATGCCGCGCACGCGGTCGAGGTCATACGGCGGTGCGTCCGCAACCGCCACCCGCATCAGCGCGCACGATGCGAGCAGGCTGATCGCGACGAGCTTCGCAACCCGTCGACGGCGAACCGATGTCCGTCGCGCCATGACGAGACCTCTCCGAAACCGACATCCCTTGCATACGGACGTCGCGGACCTCGCCTTTCTTGCGCGACTTTCGGTTCGCCGGCCGGGTTTCCTACGGACAGGGCACGAACACGCACGCTCCGAGGCCGTCCGGGGTCGGATCGATGCCGCACTCCGGATACGGCGCCGGCGGCGGCGGGCCGCCGAGGAACAGGAACGTCAGCGTGTACACGGCGTCGCTCAGGTCGAGCGCGCCGCTGTCGTTCGCGTCCGCGGCGTCCGGGCACGGCGGCGCCACGCCGCCGAGGAACAGGAAGTTCAGGAGCGCGGTCGGATCGGCGATGTCGACGCCGCCGTTGGCGTTCGCATCGGCTCGGAGGAAGGCGGACTCTCCCGAGCCCTCGGGCACGGTGACACGCACCGGAACCGTGACGACTACGCCCCGTGGCAGCGCGGTGCTCGTCAGGCGGATCGCGCCGTTGTGCTCTCCTTCGGGCAAGCCCGTGTCGACGAATTGCACGAGCACGTCGGACGGGGTCGCGCCGCGGTTGTGGCTCAGGCCGATCCAGGGAACCGTCGTCTGCGCGGACCACGGGATCGACTCGGTCGCGTCGGCGTTGGCGATCGCGAGCATCTGGTTCGTCGCGCCGCGGTCGACATCGAACCAGATCGATCGCGGCGTCGGGACGAGCTCGTCGGGTAGGTCGGGGGGCAGATCGCTCGGATCGGCGACGACCGTCACCCGGACCGTGTCCTCCGACGAGCCTCCGTGGCTGTCGGTCGCGCGCAGTCGCACGGTGTGGACGCCCGGTTGCAGCCCGGTCACCGCCAGCGGCGAGCCGACGCCGAGGTTGCGCTGGATGCTCGAGCTCCACTGCAGCTGCTGGCCACTGAGGGGGCCGTCGTCGATGTCATACGCCGAGCCGACGAGAGCCAGCGTGTCCTCCGACGAGATCGTGATCGCGCCGACCGGCTCCTCGATGCGAACGTCCGGCGGGCGGTTCTGCACACGGAACGGGCCGTCCGACTCGTCCGCCGCGGAGCGGAAGCCGTCGGTCGCGAGCACGCGAATCCGTGCGGCGTTGCCGGCCGGAAGGTTCGCTGCGTCGAGGTCGACGCTCGTTTCCGTCAGGTTCACCGCGACCGTCTCCCAGCGCTCGCCGTCGGGCGTGTACTGCACGGAGAACGACAGCGGATCGCGATCTCGATCGCTGGCGGACCACGACACGGGCACCGTGGGGCCGTCGAATACCTCGCCGCCGTTCGGCGAGACGACGCGCACCGTCGGCGCACTGGGACCGGCCGCGAACGTCTCGCGGATGCCGTTCGGTCCGGTGATCGTGACGTCGACCGTTCCGTCGGGAAGCGGTACGAACTCGCTGATGAACAGCTGATCGACGGTTCGTCCCTCGACGATATCCTGACCCTCCTCCGACGAGGCGCTCGGCGTGAACGGGTAGCGCGCGACGATGCGCCCCGCCGCGTCGCGCAGCTGGATCGTGAACGTCCCCGGCACGCGCGGCTCGAGATCGCCGATGTCCGGAAGCGGTCGCACGGTGTGCAGATCGAGGCGGCGTCGGCGCAGGTCGACCGTGCCGAGAATCAGCAGCCGTTGGCCCACCACCTGACCGGCGACGACGCCGTCCGGAACGAGCGCGAGCTCGTCCTGGAAGTAGTCCATGAGCCCTTCATAGGTGAAGTCGCTGATCCACTGCTTGTCGCAGTAGGTCATCAGCTCGTGCCAGTCGGGTCCGTAGATCGCTCGATTGCCGAGGTCGAAGCCGTAGAGGGCCGCGTTGCCGACCTGTGTCGGGCTGATCTCGCCGTCGGGATGCGGGTACGGGGCGGAGCCGCCGGCGCCACAGAAGCCGACGTGGAAGCGGCCGTACGAGTGTGCGATCTCGTGGCCGCCGTACCAATCGCCGAACGTGCCGTCGTCGTCCCACACCGACCAGAGCCCGCCGCCGCTGAACTCCCAGGCGCGCGTGCCGGTCGGTCCGGCCGCGACGGCCGACGGGATGTCGTCGGAGCAGCCACGCATGAAGCCGCCGCGATCGTCGACCATGCCGTAGTAGTGCGCGTTCGACGGAACACTCGTCAGGCCGAAGATCCTCAGAACGAGATTCAGGAGCCTCTGCGTCTTCAACGAGTTGTTCACCTCGCCGCACGTCGGCAGCCCGTCTCCTATGAAGAGAGTACGGTTCCAGACCCGCAGGTCATCGAGCGGGTAGGCTCTCTCGAGCCAGTCGACCATCTGGTCGCGTTGCCAGGTGGGGGCGTAGTACGTGCTGCTGCCGTCCCTGTAGCCGATTCGATAGACGACTAGGTTGACCCTCGGGACGTTCTCGAACGTCTTCGTGATCGTGGTCGTGTTGTCGGCGTAGGTCGACTCGATCGGACTGTGATCTCGCCAGGTCAGGTCGGGGTTGAGCTCCCCGGTGAACGTGACGGTCCCCTGACGATAATAGCTCGGGAGCTCGAACAGGAACGCGTGGTCGAGCTCGCCGCGATCGGGCGACTCGCGCACCGTCGACGACCCGCCGATCGGCAGGAGCCGGTTCCAAGCCTCGCCGCGCTGGACCCGTAGCGTCGCGTAGCTCGCGTGATTGCCGTCTGCCGAGGAGACGTGGAAGCGGACGAACGTGCGCTTGCCTGCGACGAGCCGCACGCTGTTGTTCAGGTCCTGAACCGCCTGCGTGATCTCGAGTCGGCCGGCCCTGAGGTTCGGGGGCTCGGTGCCCCAGATGCGCGCGGCGACCGGGCGTCCGCCGAAACGCGGTGTGTCCAGCGGCGGACTGGTGCCGTTCGTCTGAACCGTCGGGCAGTCGTCGCTATCGGGCTCGCGAGCGTAGAACACTGGCCCCGACCCCGCGGTTCTCTCGAGCGCGAACGTGACCGTCGAGCCGGGCGTGACCGTCGCGGACGGGAAGTCGAAGGTCGTCAGCGTGTAGAACGCGCGCCCCTCTTCGCTCGGCAGCATGTCGACCGTCGCGGTGCTCCTGCCGAGGAGAGCGCCGTCGTAACGATCGCGGCGCGCGGTGAGGCGGAACGTCTGTTCTCCTCCGGTGTTCGACCACGTCCAGAGGTTGACGCGAGTCAGCGCGTCGCTCGGAAACGACCGCACGTAGAATCCGCGGCTGATGCCATCGCCGGTAGACTGCAGGGCGCCCTCGTCATTCTTGATCCGTGGCAGGCAGTCGACGACGACCTCGGGCGGCACCGGATTGCCGAAGATGCGAATCGCGACGCCACGACCCGAAAAGCGCGGCGTATCGAGCGGCGGCGCCGTGCCGTTCGTCTGCACGATCGGACAATCGGGAGACTGCCGGGTCGAGTAGAAGACTCTGCCTCCCGGGCCGCCCGTCACCTCCAGCGTGAACGCGACGCGGCTTCCCGGAGCGACGCCGACGTTGCCGAACGGGAATCGCACGACGGAGAAGCTGCGCTCCGTGAGCGTGGCTGTCGCCGTGCGACTGCCGAGCTCCGGTCCGTCGTACGTGTTCATATGGGCGGTGAGGCGGGCCGAGTGCGACCCGACGCGATCGGCCGACAGCCAGAGCTCGATCACCCCGATCGACGTGCCGGGATACGTCGGCAGGTAGAACCCCCGGTCGAGAAGGTCTCCGACGCCCCCGTTGAACGGGCAGTCGACGAGAGGAAGCTGCTGCGCCGAAGCGGGCGAACCGTACGGTCCGATCCACACGAGCGAAGCCATCAACACAGTCAACGGCGACCCCGTCCACGCGAAACCGCGTTTGCTCATGTCGTAGTTCTCCAGTGCCCCTTCTTCCGAACCCGAGGAACCGCCAGGATCGTAGCAAGGTTCGAGGGGGGCTGGAACAGGGTACGTCGACCTTTGACGGAGCCCCCGTCGGTGGACATGCGGACGTCGGTTGCTCGCGGCCTCGTCTGCTAACCGCACTTGCCGGCCACGCGTTCGCAGCCGAGCGCATCGTCCGACGGGTCCTCGTTGCACTCCTCGGGCGGATAGTCGCCGGTCGACGGCGACGGCGGCGCTGGCGCCGGACCTCCGCTGAAGAGCCAGTTGAACGTCAGCACCGCGTCGTTGAGCTGGACGCGTCCGTCGTCGTCCGCATCCGCGGCGTCGAGGCACGGGGGCGGGTCGAACCCGAGGAAGAGCCAGCTCAGCGTCATGATGCCGTCGTTGAGCTGAATCGCGCCGCTCGAGTCGGTGTCGCCGCGCACGAACCATGGACCGGCATCTTCCGTGCGGCGAACCGCGATGCCCGAGATCTTCGGGTCGGGGTTCGGCGATGCCGGTTCGCCCGCGTCCACGTCCGGCTCGGTCAAGGCGATCGACAAGATGCCATCGCCGACCGTGACGCGATAAGTCAGGCACACGGCGGCCGCGTTGCCGCACTCCTCGTTCGCGGGCACACCGTCGGCGTCCGGGTCGTCGAGGGATTCCACGCCGCTGCTGTCGCACGGAGCTCGGTTGCAGGGATCGACCGAGTAGAGCGCTTCGGCTTGATCGACCGGGTCGAACAGCGCGTCGAAGCCGAAGAAGGGATTCGGAACGGGCTCACCGAGCGGCGTCCTGCCGGCGCTCGGGCAATGGGCGAAGCCGTTCCGTCGCGTGCCCTCGACGTCGACGTGGAAGACGCGCCTGGCGTTTCCGGCGGTGCCGCTGTACGAGTTCGCGAAGTAGAGCGACACCTCGTACGTGCCGTTCTCGACCGGGATGTCGTACCGGGCGTTGCCGTATCTCTCGGAGTGGAAGATTCGGTCGTTGTCGTCGACGCCGGGATCCGTGCCGCGCGCGTTCCAGTGACCCATGTCCGTTCGCGGTTGGACGTGTAGCCCTGCCGCGCCCGTGCCCGCAAGCGGCACGACCGAGAAGAGTTCGCCGACTGCGGGATCGAGGCTGCCGCCGCCGGCGAGGTCCTCGAGCCAAGCGACCGGCTCGCCCGTCGTCTCGTGACCGGACGCGCCCGGCGCCGGATGCTCGCCGGCGCTGCACGCGAGCAGCGGACCGCCGCAGTTGATGTAGAGGCTGCCCTGTCCGCCGTTCCAGCTCTCGACCGCGTTCTCGAGGGCCTGCGATACGAAGTCGTCCACCCGACCCCGGCGTGCTTCGACGATGACGTCATCGATCTCGAGGTGCTGGGTCACGCCGCCTGTGCTCGCAGAGAATCCGACGACGGATTCGGTCGCGAAGATCGGCGGCACGCTCGCTCTGAGTACGAGTGCGTCGAACGGCGCGCCCTCGGCCGTCGTCCCCTCGAGCCACACTTCGACGAGTCCGGCGTCGTACGCCACGGTGACGTGCACGCCGCGCGGATCGAAGAAGTCGGGCCAGCCGGTGCCGCCGTTCGCGACGGGACGCAGGCTCGGGTCGAAATCCGCATTCGTCGCGATCGACGCGAACCCGAGCGCGTTGACGCCGACGTGGGTCCACGCCTGCTCGGCGGAGTTGAGGCCCGACGGATCGTTCACCTCCGCTCCGTTATCCCAAGCGTCGAACTCGACCGCGAAACCGTAGGTGCCTGTAGGCACGCCGAGCCCGGCATGCGTTGCGCCGATGGCGGTCACATCGCTTCCGGCCTTGACGAAGAACGCACCGCCATCGCCCGGCGCCGGGCCGCCGGGGTTGGCCATGAACAGGTCGAATTCGGCCCGCAGCGCGGCACGACCGACGTCGACCGTCCTCGCGAAGATCGCCGTAGCCGCCGTGTTGTCTATCGCGTCGTCCGCGATGCGCAAGCGACCGTCCGCGACTCGCGGCAGCGCGCCCGTGGAGTTGCACACCATGCCGAGCGGGCAAGCGCCGTCGACCTCGTCATCGAAGTCCGCGACGAGGAGATCGCCGGGCGGCTCCTGGACGGGATCCTGGCCGACGCATTCGAGGTCGCCGTCCGCAGGCTGCCCCGTCGCGTCGCCGATGCGGCGGTAGCTGAGCGCGCTCAGGCTCGGGTCGCCCGGCGGCACTCCGTTGCCGAGGTCGGCGAGGACGATGTCGAGGTGCCCGTCGGCCGCGCCGTCGATCGCGGTCACGTCCGCCGAGAACGTTCGGACGATGCCGGTATCGAGTCGCGCCGTGCAACGTTCCGCGTAGAGACCGCTGCCGGTCGGACTGCCGGCGGCAGAGGCCGGCGACCAATTGCACAGCACGCGCTCGTCGCCGAGGAACGCGTCGAAGATCTGCCCGCTCTGTCCGGAGTCCATCAGCGCGTCGCGGTCGTGCGCAGCGAAGTAGAGCTTCACCTCGTAGCGACCGGGCTCGACGCGCCCTCGATACGCGACGGAAGAGGCCGACGCGGCGTTCGTCGCGAACAGCTCCTCGGCGGCGCGTCCGGCTCCAACGACCGGGTTGAGGTCGAGGACGCGCGGGTTGGTCGCCACGTAGTCGCCGAGCTGCGGCACGCGGCCGAAGCTGGCGAGCGTCACGACGAGTCCGTCGTCGAGATTGCCCTCACGGCTCACCTCGGTGTCGAGCTCGACGTCGGCCGCGAACAGGAGATCGAGCTCACCTGCGGTGTCGACCTCACCACCACCGCAGTTCATCGCGCCCGCGGCCGACGGAGGCTGAGGGACGAAGGCGACGATCGACTCGCGCTCGACCACGTGCAGGTTGTCGATCCACTGCCATGCATTGCCTCTACCGGTCGTCGCGGCGAAGCCGATGTTCGCCGGACGATTCGGAAAGGGCGCGGCGGTGTAGCTCAGAACGATCCGTTCGCCGAACGGCTCGCCCGCGCCGCCGGCGTCGTCGCCGGTCCAGCCGCCCGACAGCGCGACCTGCAGGAGGCCGCGGTCGAAGACGATGCGTACACGAACGAGATCGGCTCGGTCGAATGAGCCGCCCGGCCGTGCCGCTTGATCCGGCGAGCCGTATACGTCGGCGCTCGCGATGAAGTCGGGCTGCGCATCCGCGAACGCCTGCGACCCGAGGTGCGGCGCCGGGTTGTCCTGGTTGACCTCGACGCTGCAGGTCGAGTTGGCGCCGTAGCGCCCGTCATGAGGGGTCTCCGCGTCGCCGTCGCCGTTGTCGTAGAGATCGAAGCCGACCGCGATGTAGGGGCTGCCGTCGCGGAAGTTCGCCGTGCCGAGGCCGCCGGCACCGCCTCCGGTCGCCGCGAGGTCGCCGTCGAATTGGAAGATGACCGAGAAGCCGTCTCCAGGCGTCGGCGATGCAGCGCGGCCGAGAAACAGGTCGAACTCGACCTCGACGTGACCGCCGCCGATGTCGAGCTGTTCGGGGAACCAGACCCAGCTGGTCTGGTCCTCGAGGCCCCGCGTCAGCGCGAGCACGGTGTTGGCGTCGCTACCGTCAGTGATGGCGACAGGCGTCCCGACAACCCCGGCGCCGGCGGGGATGCCGGCCTCGAAGTCGTGATCGATCACCGCGTCCGCTCCGGCCGACACGCCGGAACAACACGCCGCGACGATCGTCCCGACCAACGCCCAAGACTGGAAGCTTCGCAGGAAGTCGCTGTGCATGGGAACCGCTCGTCGACTGTTCACGAACAAGGCACTGACCGCGCGTCGGTCGGCTACGAAGACCCAGTTCGATGATCACTCGCGGTCGGGGAGATTCAACAGCCCTTTTTCGACAGGCTGCCCGGCGCGATCCACACGGGCGCGCCACGAGCTCTACGCATCGAGCGACGCGTCCGACTCCAGATCGCGAACCCAGCGCCGCGCGTAGAACCGATCGAGCTTGGCGCGTCCCTTGCGGATCGTCCGCTCGTCGGTGCCGAGCTCCGGGTTGAGCACCATCGTGCCGTGGTTGATGTGCTCGAGGTAGCGGATCAGCACCGGGGCCGGCACGAAGTCCGCCTCCCAGCCCTGCTCGACGAGGCGGTAGTGCACCTCCTGCCCGCACGTGCTTCCCTCGCCGCCGAACGGCCGCAGCCCGGCCTCCTCGAGCGTCGATCGCCGGTAGAGCGCGCAGTGGCTGCGCAGGAACGGCTTGATGCCGTCTGTCAGACGCTTGCGCCGGCGAGGATGCGTCAGCGCGGCGATCAGGTCCACCCCGTGCTTCGTGCACCGTCGCGCGAGGCTGCGGCGCTCGAGCTTCCAAGAGCCCGATCCGAAGCATCGCGGCCGGGATTGCAGGCGACCGACGAGAAACTCGAGCCAGTCGGGGCGCCTGACGATGGTGTCGCTGTGAATCGTCAAGAAGAACGGCGTGTCGCTTTCGTCCCACGCCCGGTTGATCGCCCTGCCGTGTGACAGGCCGGCTCGGTCGGCCCGTGAGCGAAGGTCCTCCGGCCCCGTGCTGCCGAGCTCGACCGCGTCGAGCTGTCGGTCGATGAACCGGATCCACCTCAATCCGCGGAGATACTCGTCCGAGCCGTCGGTTGTGCCGTTGTTCACGACGACGACCTCGTGACCGTTCTCGAGCGATGTGAACCGCCGCAGCGCACGCAGACACACCTTCATGATGCGCGGCGTGTTGTAGTACGGAACGACGATGGTAACGCGGTCGTTGGTCAAGGGCCCTCCGAGGTCGGCGGGGATCGGGCACTCGCCAACTCAGCGCCCGAACCGTAGCCGCGATGGACGAGATTCTATCGTCACGCGTCAAACGTGGAAGGGCTTTTCCGTGGTAGGCTGGAGGCGGGTCCCGCTTCTGCTGCCGCGTTTGTGTCGGTTCCTCGCATGCGTCTTCACACCGCGTTTCGCGCGATTTCGGTTGTCGTCTCGATCCTCGCCCCGGCGACATACGCCGCAGCGCAGGAGGTGCGGCATGTGCCTTTGCGGGTCGCCTCGTACAACGTCCATCAGGGCGCGGACGCGACGGTCGGCGCCGTGGCGCATTTCATCGCCGGTCTCGGAGCGGATGTCGTCTCGCTGCACGAAGTGCCGACGCAGGCGTATCGCGATCGCGTCGCCGCTGACGCCGGCTTCGAGCACGCGACCGCGATCGACCGGGGCAAGACGCTGCTGTCGCGCTTTCCGATCGAGACCGAGGAGGTCGTCGACCTCGTATCGAACCGCGGGCTCATCCGCATCGCGGTGCGGGTCGACGGCGTTCCGGTGACGATCTGGGGCGTCCACATCTCCTGGGACGCGACCGGCGACCGCCAGGCTCGTCAGATCGTCGACGAGGTGGTTCCAGCCCAATCCGATCCGCGTCAGGTGTTCGTCGGCGACTTCAACGACGAGCACTTCTCGACGCAGAACGCGATCCTCGAGTCGGCGCTCGTCGACGCGTGGAGCGACCTCGGCGTGCGGCCCGGCGATCGCACGACGTGGCCGGCGACCGGTTGGGCCGGGAGCGAGGGGCAGCAGCTGATCGATCTCGTCATGATCGCGCCGGGATCCGGCATCGAGGTCCTGCGGGGCGAGATTCCCCACCTGGCGCCGGTGTTGTCGGACCACCGCCCGATCGTCTTCGATCTCCTCCTCAGCGACCCGATCGTCGTCTCGCCGCCGAGGCTGCGCGGCGCTCCGGACGCGGTCGCGGCGACGGTCGTCGAGGTGCGCTTCGATCGCGAGGCCGACGTCGACACCGCGGCCGATGCGGCGCTCTACCGCATCGAACGCGTTGGCGCCGACGGCGCGGCGGTGGAGACGCTCGCGGTGCTCGGCGCGGCCGTCGATCGGCACCGTCGTCGGGTCCGTCTCGAGACCGCGCCGCACGAGCCGAACGCGGCGTATCGAATCGTGGTCGCGGGTGTTCGCGCGCGCGCCGGCGACGTCGGCATGCCGGAGACGACGGCCTCCTATGCGTACCTGCCCAACCTGCTCGTCAACCCGGGCGCGGAGGACGGTGAGGTCGGCTGGCAAATGGCGGACGGCATGACGTCTCGGGACGCGTTGCGCGAGGTCGTGCCGTATCGGGGCGGGCGCTTCTTCGCGGGCGGGGCGAACGCGACGGCATCGCGCGCGGTGCAGACGGTGTCGCTCGTAGAACACGCTGACGCGATCGATGCCGAGCGGGCGAGCCTGGTCGTCGGCGCATGGCTCGTGTCGGCGTACCTGACGTTCCCCGGCGGCGAGAGCCGCGCCGAGCCGTACGACGACGCCGAGATGCGCGTCGCGGTACTCGACGCTGCGGGCGAGACGCTCATCGAGGTGTCGTCGGGCAAGTTCGATACGCTTTACTGGTATCCGTGGCGCGAGGTCGTCCCGCTGCCGCCGGGAAGCCGCGGCGCCCGCGTGACGCTGGCCGGAGACCGCAAGCTGACGCTGGGCGGGCCGCAAGTCGACGTCGGGCTCGACGACGTGTTCATGCGTCTGTCGATCGGCGCCGAGGGCGACGTGCCGCATGCGTATCACACCGGCAATCTGCTCGAGAACGGCGGAGCGGAGGACGACGACACGGCGCCGTGGGACGTGGACGGGGCGATACGGCGCGCGGCGAACTACCAGCTGCTCGCCGGACATCGCATGGTGACCCACTCGGGCGACGGGCTATTCCTCGCGCTGCCGAGGCGCGGCGGGAGTCGGATGTCGCAGACGGTCGAGCTGCCTCGCTCGAGGACGGGCGAGTACGTGCGTTGGGGCGGCGCGTTGCGCAGCTTCGCGAGTCGACTGATCGCCGGGCTGCGCACGGAGGTGCTCGACGCGAACGGACGCGTGCTGAGCGCGGCGTTCACGGGAAGCCGTCGCGAGACGCAGTGGGAACGCTTCGGGGGCTTCTTGCCGCTCGACGTCGATGCGGCGTTCGTCCGCGTGACGATCATCGCCGGCCAGTTCGGCACGGCGGCCGTGGCCGACGATCTCGTCGTGCAGATCGTCGGCGACGAGTGGTTCGAGCGCGGCGATGTCGATCGCAACGCGCGGCGTGACATCGCGGATGCGGTGCGCATCCTGCTCCGCGTCCTCGGTCGCGGCGGCGGCGTGGAGTGCGACGACGCTGCGGACGTCGATGACGACGGTCGGCTGACGGTTGCCGACGCGGCGGCGCTGCTGGATCACCTGTTCCGCGGCGGGCCCCGACCGCCTGCACCGTTGGTCGGTGCCCCGGGACGGGACCCGACGGACGACGCATTGGGGTGTCGCCGCGATCGATAACCCGCCACTACTCGCGCGGCAGGGCGATCTCGATCACGCCAGCCGGCACGTTCGTGCGCTCGGAGCGCAGGCCGTTCGGGCGGCTGGACGTCCACGTTACGCGTACGCGCTCGGCCGTCACGTGCTCCCCGAGACCGAACACCATCTCGCTGTCGTGGCTGCCGAGATAGCCGACGTCAGCTCCGTACCACCGCGTCTGCAATCGACCCCCGACCTCGACCTCGACGCGGGCGCCGAACGCGGCCGCCGCCGGAGCTCGCAGTCGTACGCGCAGGGATTGTCCTGCGTTCGCGGTGTCGTTGCGCAGCAGCAGAGGGCGGCCTTGATTCACCGCGATCGCGAGGTCGACGTCGCCATCGGCGTCGAAATCGGCGGCTGCCATACCGCGCGCGACGCGCCGAGCCGCGAGTGCCGTGCCGGCATTCGGGGCGACGTCCAGGAACGCGTCTCCCGCATTCCAGAACAGGAACATCGGCTCGGGGACGAGCTCGAGGAGGTTCTCCTTCCGCTCGAGCGTGCTGCCGTTGGCGACGGCGATGTCGATAAGACCGTCGAGGTCGAGATCGACCATCGCACAGCCCCATCCGACGGTGTCGATCGAGATCTCGCCGAGTCGCATGCGCCGCGTCTTGTCGCGGTACTCGACCTGGCCGGACGGCATGGCGAGGCTCTGGTAGAGCGCGTTCTCCTGCGCGACCCAGTGCGTGATGAACAGGTCCGGAAGGCCGTCGCCGGCTGCCTCGGCCGTGATGATCTCGCCGACCGACAGGCCCATCGATCCGCGCGGGTCCGCGGTGCCGGTGACCGACGAGAGGTCCAAGAACACGACCTCATCGTTGTCGCCGGTCGCGCCCTCGCAGCGGTACAGGCAATTCGCGGACACATCGTTGTTGACGTAGAGGTCGAGCCAACCGTCGCCGTCGAGGTCGCAGAATGTCGCCGCGAGGCTGCGACCGTCCGTGTTGGCCACATCGGCTGTCGCCGCGACGTCCTCGAACGTGCCGTCGCCTCGGTTGCGGTAGAGACGGTTCGGTTGCGGGTCGAACGAGTTCGGGTTGAGCGTGAACGGGACGGCATACGCCCCGCCCGCGGTGCCGACCTCGATCGCTCCATCGAAGCCGAAGTCCTCGTAGTCGATGTAGTTGCAGACGTAGAGGTCGAGGTTGCCGTCGAGGTCGTAGTCGCCCCAAGCGACGCCCGTCGACCACGACGGATCGGCGACACCGGCCGCGCCCGCGACCTCCTCGAAGGTGCCGTCGCCGAGATTGCGAAATAGCCGGTTGGGGCCGTGATTCGTGACGTACAGGTCGACTCGGGAATCGCCGTCGTAGTCGGCGAAGCTCGCACCCAT
>CAYMRB010000206.1:15248-17133 GCA_964392615.1 uncultured Planctomycetia bacterium
TTTCGCGAGATCTCGATCCAGACGACCAGAGCCGTCACGGCGGTGAGGCCGACGATCGCTCCCCAGATCGACAGGAGGATCTTTCGTTCGCGGCGGGTTCGGGCCCGTCGACTCACTTCTGATGGTCCTCGTCGGTCTCTCGGGGTGCTGTGCGCATCGCCTGCTCGGTGTCGGCGATGGCGATCGTCGTCTGCGCGGTCGACTGCCGCACGGTGGGCTGCAGTACGCCGCTGTCCTTCTCCATCGTCGGCAGCACGAGATCGAGAAACTCCTGGCGGTAGCGGCGGAAGTTCAGGTCCGCGACGACACGCAGGGGGCCCTTGGCCTCCTCGGGGACGACGAAACGGTACTGCTGGTTGTCGGCGTGTCCCGGGAAGATCACGCGTTGACCCTTGCCGCCGGCCTTGTTCCAAAGCTCGTGGCGGATCAGCTCGTTGCCCTGGGCGTCGAGCGGCATCGACTCGAGGACGAGCGTGCCTTCCTTGCGCGAGTTGCCGAGCTGGTGCGGCTTGCCGGGGCTGTCGGTGATGCGGCGGGTCCGCGGATCGATCGCGCCCCATTCAGCGATGACCTCGTCCGCAGCGTCGAGCACGCGGAGGTGGACCCACGCGCGCAGGAAGTCGAGCGGCCCGGTCAGGAAGTTGTGTCCGGCTTTGCGATTCGAGGTCACGACACGCAGGCTCACCTTCTCCAGCGGTTTCGCTTCCCGCGGTGCGAGGATGCTCAGCGTCGCGATGGGGCCCTCCGGCCAGATGTGCGCGATCTCCTCGATGCGCGTCTCACCGCGGATCCACTCCTCGGTCAGCCGCACCTGCTCCTCCCAGTGGGGGAGCTTCATGACCGCGGGCATGAACATGTTCGTCGCGATGGTGCCGTGGTGTCGGTGAGAGGCGTCGTCTGCCGAGCGCCGCACGTCGCCGTCTTCGCCGCGACCCGGATCGGTCGAGTCGCGCACCAAGCGCATGTGGCAGTCGCGACATGCGAGGTCGATGTCGAGCTCATCCGAGTGCCAGTGGCTCTTGCGCCATTCGTCGTATTGGTTCTGGCCAGGGCTCTCGCCGAAGCGGTTCAACGCCTCGGGAATGAACTGTTTGTGGCACGCAGCACAGAATTCCGGGGTCCGCAGGAGGTTGCGGTCATAGTCGACCAGGTGCTGGCGTGGGTACGCTCGCACGAGGAAGTCCGACACGAATTTCCGCCAGCCGGTCGTTCCTTCCCACACGTACTTCGTGGGTGGCGTCAGGACGTAGTCGGCGTTGCCGCGGGTGTCGACCTTCGAGATCGAGTGGCAGACGATGCACGAGCAGCCCTCCTGCATGCCCGGCGCGGACAGGTCCATGCTGTGGATGTCCTTGGCGCCGGCGAAGAGGCTGATCGGATCGTGGCAGCCGGCGCAGTAGCGTGTCTCCGCCGCACTGCGGTCGGCAGCGAAGTTCTTCTGTACCTGCTGGAACGGCGGGTTCGCCGCCGAGAAGCGGTGCGCGCTGGGTTGCCACTCGGCGAGGATCTGCTCGTGACAGCCGGCGCTGCCGCACGACTCGGACCCGGACAGCACCGACGGGTCGACAAGCTGACCGCTCTCCGTGCGCGCGTACGTCGGCGCGAACGGGTTGCCGCGGTACTCGTCGACCTCCTGGAGGTAGTCCGGCAGGACGTACTCATCCGACAGTGGCAGATTGACGGAGTTCGTCGGCCACGCGCTCGCGAGCCCGGCGACCGCGACGACGACGGTGGCGAAACCGGCGAGCGTACCGCGAAGGAAGCCGCCGCGGGCTCGGGCCAGGTCGGCGTCGCTGCGCGCTGCAGCCCGGCGACGCACGAAAGCGAGCGCGACGTGGACGACGACGAGGGCGCCCGCGCACAGGCCCGGGCCGATCTGCTGGTG
>CAYMRB010000207.1:0-17032 GCA_964392615.1 uncultured Planctomycetia bacterium
GCCGACGAGGTACATCGGGAACAGGTAGAGACCGGTGATGACGGCGATTCCGAGCAGCGTGTTGAGAATCGAACGCCAGGCGCTCTCCGAGGTCTTGTCGAGTTCCTCGCGCGGCAGGTCGGCTTGTCGGCGGATGGGGCCCCAGAGGCCGAACGGACGCACGGTCGTCCAGAAGCGCGTCATGACGTCGCCGGGAACCGGCCGCGTCAAGAACGTCTCGACGAGGCCGTTCACGAGCGAGCCGGGAGAGATGATGGGGTAGACGATCCAGATCGGGGCCGTCGGCACGATCAACGCGATGACGGAGCAAGCGACGCCTGCGAGCGAGCTCGCGGCCCACGCCTCGCCGTTGAAGCGCCACCAGTACCAGCGCAGCACGTTCGGCACGACGATGCCGGCGCCGAGGGCCATCATCATCCACGTCCAAATCTCGGCGATCGATCCCGCCTGGAAGCCGACCGCGATTCCGACGAGCACGAGGCCGATGGTCGCGGCGTAGCTCGCGATCATCAACTGGCGCTCCGACGACTGCGGGAAGAGCGGCTGCCAAAGATCCCGCACGATGAAGGACGCGCCGCTATTGACCGTCGAGCTGAACGTCGACATGAACGCGGCGAGGAAGCCCGCGACGACGATGCCGCGCACGCCCATCGGCAGCCAGTCCTTCAGGACCATCGGCATCACCTTTTCCGGGTCCTTCGTGGCTTCGGCTGCGGTCAGTGCCAGCAGGACGATGCCCGCGGCCATCGCCCAGCGCACGACGAGGAACACGGTCCAGCTCGCGCCGATCTTCGCGGCGTCCCGGCTGTCGCGTGCGGCGAGGTAGCGCTGGAAGTCGTACATCTGCGCCGGGCCGCCCGCGTTCATCAGGAAGCCCTTGAGGACCCAGACGATGACCAGGGCGCCGAACCACTGGAATTCAGCGTGCTTTTCCGCGTCGGCGAATTTCGGGAGCTCCCACTTCGGCGTCAGCGACGTCCAGTCCGCGGGGAGCTTGTCCGCCAGGGTTTCTGGCGTCAGGTGATTCCACGCGATGACGGCGATGATGATGCTGACGGCCGTCAGGATCACGGTCTGCAGCACGTCGGTGATGACGACGCTGTAGAGGCCGCCGAGCAGCACGTAGAGCGTCGTCGCACTCATGATGATGACCGCGCACTGCCACGGCTCGAGAGCGACGTAGACCGACGCGAACTTGCCGATGCCCTGGAACGCGTAGCCGACGAACGTCGCGAGGACGATGACGGCCACGAATGCGTAGGTCGTGCGCGACAGACGACCGCCCAGACCGTCTCCGAATCGTGTGACCATCCACTCGGCGCCGGTCATCACGCCGGAGCGGCGCACCCACTTGCCCATGAACGCCATGCAGAACGCGGCCAGCATGCAGCCCCACATCCAGTGGATCCACATCGATTTCATGCCGAGCACGTAGAGCATCGACACGATCCACATCGTGCCCGTGATGTCGAAGTTCGACACCGATCCGGACATCGACAGGGCGAGCCAGTGCATGCTCTTCCCGCCGAGGAAGTACGACTCGATCCCCTTCGACGCGCGCTTCTGGTACCAGAAGCCGAGCCCGATCACGACGACGAAGTAGAGGACGATGATGCTGTAGTCGAGATCGGACACGGCTTCTCCTCGCCGGAAATCTTGCTGCGCCTAAGCGTGCACGGCCCCGTACATCGCGACGACGTTCTCGGGCGGGATGTTCGCGAGGATGTTGTGCACCTGCTGAAAGACGAAACCGCCGCCGGGCGCGAGGACCTTCACCTGCTCGCGCGTGTGGGCCGCGACCTCTTCCGGCGTCGCGTTCGGCAGGATCTCCTGCGTGTCGCAGCCGCCGCCCCAGAACGTCAGATCGTTGCCGAACTTCTTCTTGAGCTCCGGAGCTTCCATGCCGCGGCATGCGATCTGCACGGGATTGATCGCATCGAGGCCCGCCTCGATCAGATGCGGCAGGAGCGGCTCCACGCCGCCGCAGCAGTGGAGCATGACCCTGACGTTCGCGAGCTCCCTGGCCCGCTGCCACATCTTGGCGTGACGGGGCTTGAAGTACTCGACGTACATATCGGGCGAGATTTGCGGGCCCATCTGCATGCCGAGGTCATCGCCGAACAGGATGATGTCGATCGAGTCGCCGACGAGCGACAGGTAGCGCTCGAGGTTCGCGAGGTGGATCTCGACGAGCCGATCGAGGAAGAGGTTCGTCCGTTCCGGATCGGCCGCCAGCAGCATCAGGAAGCCGTCGTTGCGGTACAGGAACTGTCCGGTCTCGAGCAAGTTGCCGCCGAAGAGGCCGATGATCGCGCGGTCCGTGCGCTCGCGAAGCGCTCGAGCGCCCGCGGCGAGCGCGTCGTCGTCGACGGGGCCCGGTGGCGCCGCGATACCGGTCCACATGCACTCGGCGAGCGCCTCGGGGATCGCGTCGAGATCCTCGTTGGCTTCGTTGAAGAACGGATACCAGCACTGCTCGAAGTACAGCGAGCTGCCCGGCATGACACCGAGCGCGCGGCCGCTCTTCGACGCCAGCACCCACTCGCCGTCACGCCGCTCGGGAACCGACCACGCGGGCACCTGGCACGGCGTGCCGTCCGGCAGCGTCCAGTCGGCCCACGACGCGTCGTCGAGCGCGAAGCCGCGACCCAGCTCGATCGTGTCGACGCCGAAGTGGTCGAGGAAGTCCTCGTCGACCACCGCGAGCTGCTGGATGATGTCGTAGACGCGAATCGGGCGCTCGGGAAGGCCGAGATGCTTGCGCAGCTTGGCGTAGGCGATGGCCGCGATGCCGGACGAACGGTGCCCGGACAGGTCGACGACGACGCGATCCGGCTGCTCGTGGTTCAAGGTCGCGAGGACTCGTTCGCGCGAATTCATCAGGGAGGCTCCCGCTGGGTATCAGCTCGGGGGGCAAGGCGTGGATCGAGGAACAGTATGCCGGGTTTCGGCGGTCAATGTCGACCGTGCGTGGTCAGCCCGTGCGGAGTTGAGCTGCCGCACAGCGAATGGCCCCTGTGGCGTGAGCGCGACGCGGTCAGCTCCAACTCCGCTGGCATGGGCTGCCCGCGACAGACCCGACAAGCGAGCTTCGTCGCCCGGGCAGCCCATGCCCTTAGTGCACGTGCGGCTTGAGCACGAACTCCTCCGATGCGTAGTCGACGCCATCGCGCTGGAACCGCACGATCGCGATCGATTGGAACTCCTTGCCCTGCAGCCACGACGCGTCCTCGTCGGCGCGGGACGGGTAGATGAAGTAGTTCGTCTTGCCGTCGCGGACGTTCGCATTGCCGTCCTCGTCCTCGTTCTTCTCGAGGTTACGTGCTCGCAGCGTGACCTTGCGTCCGTCGACGTCGACGAACTCGACATCGATCTCCGCGGCGAGCGGCAGGTCGAACGGCTTCTCGAGCTTGTCGTCCAGGCCGAGCCAGAGCTCGAGGTCGCCCTTGTCGTCGTGCAGCTTGAGCTCGAGATGTCCGGACGTATCGCCGCCGGTGAATGCGGCCGGAATCCCGCCGTGCGGTCCGTCGTGATGCTCGTGGCCGTGGCCATCCAGCGGCAGGCCGGCGCGCTCGTCCGCTCCGTCGATGCGCAGCCGCAGGACGACTCGGAACGGTGCGCCGCCCTTGTCCTCCGGCGTGACGTGGAAGTGGAGCCCGGCACCGTCGCCCTCGCCCTTGGCGGAAGCGCTGAGCTGCGTGCCGCCCTGGTCCTCGACCCACAGGTAGAGGTTCATCGTCGCGATCTCCTCGGCCGACACGCCGTGCGGGTGCACCTCGAACCCGCCTTCCTCGCCGAGCGCAATCTCGCCGAGCCGGACGATGCCGAACTCCTTGCCGGCCAGCGTGACCGTGCCGAGCGCCGTTCCCTCGCCGTGATGCGACGACTGCGACGTGGCGATGACCTCGCCGCTTCCGGACGGATCGCCGGAGCCCTTCGGGGCGTGGGAGTGGTCGCTGCACGCGGTGAGTGCCAGCGATGTGGCGAGGACGAGGATCCAGTGAAACGCTCTCATGATGTGGTCTCCGTGGTCGCGTCGCCGGCAGTGCCGTCGACGTTGGCATCCCCGGATCCGCGCGGACCTCCTCCGAAGAGGTCGAAACCGATGGGGACGATGAAAAGGTTTAGCAAAGTGCTGCTGATCAATCCACCGAGGATCACGACGGCGATCGGATGCTGCAGCTCGCTGCCGATTTCCCCCCTTGCGAACGCCAGGGGGACGAGCGCGAGTGCCGAGGTCAGGGCGGTCATCAGAATCGGCACGAGGCGCTCCTGCGCGCCTCGCACGACGGCGTCAGCCTTCGTGACACCCTCCTCCTCCATCAGGTGATAGTAGTGGGAAATGAGGAGCAATCCGTTGCGACACGCGACGCCCGCCAGCCCGACAAAGCCCACGAGCGCCGAGATCGAGACCACCGGCGCCACGTACGTACCCGCTCCGAAGAGGGCCGCTACGTTGCCTCCGACGCTCGGCGAGTCCGCCAGGAAGAGCGCGACGACTCCGCCGACGAGCGCGAGCGGCAGGTTGAGGAGGATCAGCAGCACGGGACGGACCGAGCCGAACGCCGAGTACAGGACCAGAGCGATCACGGCGAGCACGCCGAGCGACGCGAGCAGGATTCTGCGGCTCGCCTCCTCCTGGGCCTCGAACTGCCCGCCGTACTCGACGTAGATCCCGGCGTGTCGCGAGATGACAGGATCGACCCGCGATCGAATCGCCGCGACCAGATCGCCGAGGTTGTGCCCCTCGGCGACGTTGCACGAGATCACGGCCTTGCGCCGGACGTTCTCGCGGGTGACGAGGCTGGAGGACTGCTCTTCGATCACGTCAGCGACGTCTCGCACGCGGACGATCGCACCCGACCTGGCTTGCAGAGGGAAGCTCCGCACGTCGTCCAGGTCTTGACGCGCGTCCTCCGCGAGACGCAGCACGATGTCCAGGCGAGACGCGCCGCGATTGACGACGCCGACCGTCCGTCCTCGAAAGGCTGTCTCGAGTTGTTCGGCTGCATTCGCCGGTGTCAGTCCGTAGTGAGCCAGCTTGCCGCGGTCGAAGCGGACGGGAAGGGTATCAGCCAGAACCTCGCGGTTCGCGACGAGGTCGCGGACACCCGGAAGAGGCGCTAGCTCCCGCTCGACTTCTGTGGCGATCGCGCGAAGCTCCTCCAGATCGTCGCCGAAGACCTTGATCGCGATCGCCGCGGGCGTGCCGGACAGGATGTGCGAGAGGCGGTGGGCGATCGGGCCACCGATCTGCTTCGTGACTCCGGGAGCCGAGGCAAGAAGGTCGACAAGCTCGCGTCGGACGGCGTCGACATCCGCACCTGCCTCGAGACGGAGGTCGATCTCGCTCGCGCTGACCGGCTCCGCGTGCTCGTCCTGCTCTGCGCGTCCGGTGCGACGCGTGACGGCTTCCACGCCGGGTATCCTTCCGGCCTGCAGCTCGATCCGACGAGCGACGCGGTCGGATTCCGGCAGCGACGTCCCGGGTGGTGTGTTCAGGAACAGCGTGATGCTCCCTTCGTTGAATTCCGGCAGGAACGAGGAGCCGTAGGTATTCGCAAGGAGCACGGCCGCGACCAGCAGCCCGCCGGCGCCTCCGAGTACGAGCGCCCTGGCGTTTAGCGCACGGGAGAGCGTCGATGTGTAGACCGTCTTGAGGATGCGGACGATCCATCCGTCTCGTTGCTCGCGGATCGACGGAGCGTTGCGGAGCAGGTAGTAGCAGAGAACCGGCGTCACTGTCATCGCGACGACGAGCGACGCGGCGAGTCCGGCGACATAGGCCGCGCCGAGGGGGCGGAAGAAGCGCCCCTCGATGCCACCGAGGAAGAACAGCGGAACGAAGACCAGGACGATGACGACCGTCGCGAGAAGGATCGCTTGACGGACCTCGACGCTCGCCTCGTAAATCACCTGGAGCGTCGAGTGACGCTGCTCCGGTGGGCGCACCGCATTCAGCCGCAGCCGTCGAAACACGTTCTCGACGTCGACGATGGCGTCGTCAACGAGCGACCCCACAGCGACGGCGATTCCACCCAGCGTCATCACGTTGACGGTCGCTCCCCACGCGTCCAGCACGAGGAGTGAGGCGGCGAGCGACAGCGGCAGAGCTGTCAGCGTGATGAGCGTCGTCCTGACGTTCAGCAGGAACAGGAACAGGATGATGACGACGAAGATCGCGGCGTCCCGAAGGGCGTGCAGGACGTTGTCGACAGCGACACCGATGAAGTCCGACTGACGGAATATGCGCCGCTCGAGCGCGACGCCCGTCGGCAGCGTCTTCTCGAAGTCGGCCAGCACCATGTCGATCCTCGACGTGAGCTCGAGCGTGTTCGCTTCCGGATTGCGCTGCACCGTCAGAATCACCGCAGGCTGGCCGCCAGCCGACCCGGTTCCCCGCCGCGGCGCACCGTCGATGCCGACGTCTGCTACCTGCGCGAGGGTGACAGGTGCACCCTGCCACTCGCCGACGACGGTACTGGCGATGTCGTCAGCACTCCTGACCCGAGTGTCTGGCCGCAGGGGCAGCTCGCGTCCGGAAACATCGGGCAGGTAGCCGGCACCGATTGGCGCGTGAGCTTCTTCGGCCGCCTGCGCGACGTGCGCGAGCGTGAGACCGTAGCGCAGCAAATCTCGAGGTCGGACGCGCACCTGGAACTCCGGGAGCTCACCGCCGAGTGCGGTGACCTGCGCGACACCTGTGGCCGCGAGAAGCCGGGGCCGCAGGTCGAACTCCGCAATACGACGAAGTTCGAGGGGCGAGACATCTCCCTTCGGGCTGGTCAGCCCCACGAGCATGATCTCTCCGGCGATGCTCGCTACGGGCATCATCTCCGGCGGATGGATGTTCCCCGGAAGGGCTCCTTCGAGGCGGGCCAGGCGTTCGGCGACGAGCTGACGGTTGCGGTAGATATCGGCGCCGAGCTCGAACTCCGCCCACACGATCGACAGACCCAGTGTCGAGCTTGACCGCAAACGACGCAGCCCGGTGATACCGTTCAGCGCCGTCTCGATCTGAAACGTGACAGCGCGTTCAACCTCCTCCGACGCATAGCCGGGGGCCTCTGTCATGATGGTGACGGTCGGCGCGTTCAGCTCCGGAAACACCTCGACCGGCATCCGGGGGACGCGCACCGCGCTCACGATGACCAGGAGCGCAGCGAGCGCGAGAACCGGACCGCGGCGGTGCAGCGACCAACGAATGAGTGCATTGAGCATGCTAGTCGCTCCTACTCGTGCGCTTCGTGCCAGCTTCCGTCCGCGTGGAAGTGACCGCCTAGCGGCGGTTTTCCGAGTCCCGTCTGCTTGAGCTGATGGACTCCCCTCTGGACGACGGAGTCGCCGTCGAGGACTCCCGCGAGGACCTCGACCACGCCCGCTCCGCGCAGGCCGAGCTCGACCGGAGTGCGGACGACGATTCCCGGATCCTTCGAGTCGCGACGGAAGACGATCATCTCGAGACCGTCGGCGACGACGCAGGCCGCGGGAAGCAGGACCTCTTCGTGCGCGCTCTCTCGAACCTGCACGTGCCCCATCGCGGACAGCCCCTGCGGCAGCTTGCGTTCGGGGTTCGGCGTCGTCGCCTCGATCTGGACACGGCGGGTTGTCGGCTCCGCGATCGGCATCGGTCCGAGAAGCTCCGTGACGACGGGCTCGTCGTGTCCCGGCAGATCGACGCGCATCGGTGCGCCCCGTCGCAGTGATCGAAGGTCGCCTTCCGGAAGGAAGCCGCGGAATCGGAGCTCGCTCGCGTCGAGGAGGACGGCGACCGTCTCGTCCTCATCGACGGTCTCACCGCGCGATGCGGGGACCTCGACCACCGTGCCACGAGCTGGCGCGCGCACGACGATCGACTCGAGCGCTCGCCACGCTTCGACGCCGTCGTTCCGGGCTAAGAGTTCGTCGGGTGTCCGGCCGGTCAGAAGCGCCAGCGCTGCCAGCTTCTGCTCGACGAGCCATCCGGCCTGCGCTCTTGCCAGGTCCTTCTCGCGTGCGGCTTCGCGCAGCTCGTCGCGGCGCACCGCAGCTTGGAGGGCTGACTGCGCGGCCGTGGCGCTCGCTCGTCGTGCCTCGAGTAGCTCCTTGCTCGCGAACGCTGCGGCGTTCTTGCCGACCTCCTGCAGGTGCTCGAGACGTTGACGACTCGCGTTTACGAGCTCCTTCGCCTCCTGTGCCAGCGCGTCGCTTTCGGCGAGCCGCGCACGCGCCGCATCGGCGACCTCCTGCGCGCTCGCCAGACGGCTGTGAGCCGCGAGCAGCTCCTGCTGCGCGACGTTGAGCTGCGGCGACAGAAGCTCGGCGACCTCGTCACCCGCTTCGACCTCCGTCCAGCGCGATGCGATGGCGGTCAGGCGGCCGCGAGCGGGAGCGCGCAGGCGCCAGCGGTGGGTGGCGGGGACGTAGAGCTCCCCCGGCACGGAGGTCCACACGCCGACTTTGCCGCGTGTGGCCTCGGCGAACGTGATCCCGAGATTCGCGACGACCTCGGGCGGAATGGCGAGCCGGTTCGTGACGCTCGCATCCTCTTTCCGAGGAGCCGCCTCGTGTGGTGGCTGACGCGAGCACGACACGAGAAGCGGCAGCGCGGCCAGCGTCGACGTCGCGAGGCGAATGGCTGCGGATCGGTTCATGTTCACTGGTCCTCCGCTACAGCGCCGTCGCGCGACGGGGCGGTGAAGATGGCACCGCCTGCCACGGCGGTGCGGAAGCGTGCGATGGCCGCCGAGCTGCCGAGCTCGATCTCGCGCGCACGAGCTGATGTCAAAGCGCGTAGCGCAGCGAGGACCTCGAGCACGGCGCTCTGCCCGGTCTGCAGCCGGAGCTCGAGGGACTCGCGGGCGTGTTCGGCGTTTGCCAAGGCCCCTGCGCGGTGGATCTCGAGAATGCGCTCGGCCGCGCTCCACTCCGCGCGGGCACGTGCCTCGGCGTGAGACAGCTCGAGGAGCGTCGCGCGGAATCGCTCCCGTGCGGCGTCCCGCTGCTCCTCGGCCGCGATGACGCCGCCTCGGTTGCGATCGAAGAGTGGCAGCTCGATGCCGACGCCGACGCCGATCGACGTATCGCCCGCGTCGTCCTCGAATTCCGGCCCGACGCGGACGGTCGGGTACTGCTTCGCGACTTCGAGCTTCAGCGCGGCCTCCGCGGCCCGGTACTCGGCGTGCGCCGCATCGATCGTCGGGTGGCGCAGCAGCTTCTCTCGCAGCAGGGCGGGCAGGTCAGGCAGCTGTAGCGGATCTGGCTCGAGCGCGATCGACAGCTCGGCGTTCGGCAGGAGCCCGACGGTTTCGAATAGTCGGTTGCGCGCCGACGTGAGCTCGAGCTGTTCGAGCGCGAGGGCTTCCCGCGCTTCGTCGAACTCGTGCTGCACCAGGAACGACGTCACCGCGTCGACCTCGCCGGCTCGCCGCAGCGCCGCGACCCAGTTGAAGACGCGTTGGCTACCGCGGAGCCGCGCCTCGAGCACTTGCAGAGTGCGCGTGATTTCGGCGATGCGGACGAAGCTCGCGCGCACTTCCGTGAGAACGCCGAGCTCGGTCTCGATCACCCGGACGTGTGCCGCCGACAGCCGGTGCTCCGCGAGATTCTCTTCCGCACCGCGCTTGCCCCACAGCGGCAGCTCCCACGACAGCGAGGCCGGCAGAATCAGATCGCCGGTGCTCGTCGAGAATCGCGGGCCGAGGAAGAGCTCGGGGTTGGCGAGAAGACCCGCCTGAAGCAGCTGCGCGGCCGAGACGTCCGCCGCGATCCGGGCCGCGCGCACCTCGGGCGCGTAGAAGAGCGCCAGAGCATTCGCTTCGCGCAGGTCGAGTCCGTCCGCGAGATCGATCTCCCTCTGCACGGGAAGCCACTCCGCAGGACCGGGTGGCGCGATCTCGAGATCGTGTGACGAGCTCGCACGCTGCTCGAGTCGAGCGATCTCGTCGAACGGATCGATCGGCTGCGGCGAATAGCCGATGCATCCACAGCAGAGCAGCCACAGCACGCAAGCGGCGGCCGCGTTCGTCTTCCACGAGACGACGCCGTCAAAACTCGGTCTTGTCACGACATGGACTCTCCGTCGTGTCCTGTAAACCCGCGGCGACACGCGCGTGTCACCGCATCGAGGTCGGTTCAGGAGACGGCGGGAGGGCCTCGGGGCGACGCGCTCGAGTTCGGCGGCGGTCGCGGCGGGGCGGGCGTGTCCTTCGGAACGAGGAACGCGGCGTGAGCACAGGGCTCGTAGAGCCCCGGGGTCGCCACGGTCAGCGCGACTGCGACGAGAGGCGCCGGCGCTGCAACGACGGCGGGCACGGCCGCATCCTCCACGTGGTCCGTGGCCGGGTGGGACGGGTGGCGGTCGTTCGGACGATCGCTGCTCTGGGACTCACGTGGCGATCGATCGGCGCCATCGCGGTGGTGCGGATGATGGTGCGAGTGCCCGTGTCCGTGCCCATGTCCATGAGCATGGTGATGGTGGTGACCATGACCACGGCGATGGGTGGCGTGCGCACTCGAGCCGTCAGCGTCTCGCGCGAGTGACGTCTCAGAGCTCGAGCGATCGTAGGAATGGTCTTCGAGCGCGAGGTGGAGCGGGGCGGAGATGGGATGCAGCGCCGAACACGCGCACACGATGGCCGCGAGAAGCCGTGCTCGGTTGTGCGATCGTTCCGTCACCCGCATGTCTCCACGCCGTAGCTCGCCTCCTCCGCGAGGCGAGACCGGACATGATACGGACGTTCCGGTCGGCTCACAAGATTCCCACGAGCGATCCCTCTCGTGTTATCGGGCTATTGCAGTGACGGAACACTCGCCGAGCGTCACGGGCAGCTCCGGAGGTCCTGCTCGCACGAGCCACCGCGCGACGGCGTGGAATCGGGGCCGCAGCTCGGGAAGGGCGGCGGCGGCTCGGGGCCGCCGAGGAAGAGGTATGCGAACGTGAAGACCGCATCCGAGATGTCCACCGCGTCGTCGTCGTTCGCGTCGGCCGCGTCGAAGCAGGCCGGGGGCGGACCGGCAGCGTAAAGGTAGTCGAGGGTGAACACCCCGTCGGAGAGGTCCAACCGGGCGTCGTCGTTCGCGTCCGCCCGGAGGAAACAGGGCGCTCCGTCGACCGTTACCCGGCCGCAGATCCTCCGCGGCGTGTCCGTCACGACGTTCTCTCCCCGCATGACGGCGAGGCTCGTGTTCTGGGGCGGCTGACCTACGCCGTCGGCGAAGCAGAGGTCGATTCCTCCCTCGACCGGCGCGTCCTGCCGTACCCTGAGCCGCAGTTCGAGCACGCGAAGATCCTCTTGCGGACCCAGCGTGACGCCGGGCGTCAGGGCCAGTCCCACAAGGGCCTTCCCCGGGCCCACGGCAGCGGTTTCGACACGGGCGACGAAGAACTGGATGGAGTCGGGGACGTCCGGACCGGGGAGGATCTCCACGACCTCGAGAGGCTCCATCGGCTCCCAGCTCAGTCCGATCGTGAAGCCGGCGACCTCCTCCACGGCGTCGAGACGGACGTACGAGCTCTGCACGCCGCCACAGCTCGCGAGTCGGGTCCACGGCAGCTTCAGCACGTTGACGTCGTCGTCCTCGAAGGACCCGGCGATCGAGTAGAGCTCGCTCAGGCTGTGCATCCTGCACAGGGATCTGGCGAGTGGTGGAATGTCCCCCGCCGACCCGATCATGGCGACCCAGCTCGCTACCTGGCGGAACGCGTCGAATACGGTCGGCGGTATGCGCGGGCCGGGAGAGACGCGCCACGGCCTGACGTGCTCGAACACCCTCAGCCCTTGCGCTCGCTCGATGATGTTCCTTCTCAGCTGCGGCGGCAGATTGTCGATGGACGGGTCTCCTTCCCAGAGCGTCACGACTTGCTCGGTCTCGTCCTCGAACCAGGGGGCCAACTCCGCCAGCATCGCGTCGTCCAGCGGGTTGTCATCCGGCCAGTAGAAGCAGTGGACGGAGACTCTCTCCGGTCCGTTGTTGTTCCGGGTGAGCTCTTCCGGCGGCGGGATCTGAGGGCCGTCGGCTCCCGCGAGCGAGTTGACACCGATCTCGACGGTCACTTCGAGATAGCCGTGGCCGGGTCGGGCTTCCTCCTCGTCCTCCGAGCTCCAACCGGTGTCGTAGTCGATCGTGATGACCTCTGTCTCTCCGGCCGCCAGGCTGACTCTCGGGTCGTCGTAGAGCACCGACTCGATGACGCTCACCAGCGGCAGCTCCGCCGGCGTCTCTCCGCCCCTCATGGCGGGATGGGCGAGCTGCCACTCGTACGCCTCGATGAAGATCGGAATCCGGGCGTTGCTCACGGCTGCCGTGCCCTGATTCAGGATTGCCACCGTGCCGGTCAAGCGACCGTTCTCGTCGAGCTCGAACGCGTAGTCGCGAACCAAGAGATCGGGCAGGGCGGCCGCGTGGATGTCGAAGGGGAACACCGTCAGCAGAAGCCCGGTGTCCTCGGCCATGTCCGGATCCTGGCGCAGGTCGAGCCGATAGAGGCCGTCCCCGGCAGCCTCCTGCACGTAGTAGTTGGTGAACGCGTCGGTGTCCGCGGGATCGAGCAGCGTCGCGGTGTGGTTCTGGTAGTAGCCGTCCTCGTCGAGCTTGCGCAGGTTCATCTGGAAGAGCAGCTCGTCGGCGTAGTTGAAGGACGGCGGCGAGACGAGGAACTCCGAGGGCTCCACATCCAGGTCGGTGTTCGTGGCGTAGGCGATGATGCTCAGCGTGTCGCCCTGGTGGTAATCGAAGGCGTTCGCAATGCCTCGCAGGAGAACTTCGTGCTCGGCGAGCGGGAGGCGGTAGGTGTGTTCGGACGCCAAGCCGCCCAGCGGGCCCCAGCTCGGATTCGAGGTCCACTCGTAGGCCGTCACGGTGTGCCTGAACTCGTAGTCGGAGTAGCCGTTCGCGGTGACCGCCACGCCGGCGGCCTCGACGCGGACGTCGTTGAAGCGGATCGAGCCGGACTCGTGGAAGATGCCGGTCGCGTCCCGGAATCCGGTGGCCACCAAGTGGGCCGGTTCCGCATCGGAAACGTGAGCGATCTCCACGAGCACGCTATGGGGCAGACCGGGACCGGAGTAGTCCAGCCCGTCCTCGATCAAGTCGCGGAGGTTTCCCCGGTATTGCCAGTAGGTGGCGCCGTACTCGTCGGCGATCTCGTCCTCGAAACCGGCGGGGTGCACGTACTCGCCCTGGTAGCCGTCATCGAGCTGGGCTTCCGCAAACTCGTCATCGAGGTTCAGGACGCGGTACTCCCAGTACTCGGGGAGTGAGTCCATTCCCGAGATGCCCCAGGTGGCGTCGCCGGCATTGAACCAGTTGTCATCCCACCAGTAGCCGTAGGCCTGATCACCGTCGAGATTGTGATAGAGCCTGATCAGATTGGCGAAGGCGAAGTCCTGCATCTCGGCATCGAGCGTCGTGCCTTCGTCGTCGAGCAGCGCATCCAGTTCGTCGAAGAGAGTCTGCTCCGAGGGCGGCCCGAGCCCGCCACCGACATCCGTCGCCTCGAGAAAGCGGCGCAGGAAGTCGGTGCCGGGACACCGCGGCGAGGTGCCGTCGGAGTTGTGCTCCATCAGGTACGTCCAGATGATTCCCGTGCAGTAGGCATGGTTGTACAGCTCGGGGGGAGTTCCAGGGATGTCGAAGAAGGCGTGCGGCCACGTCAGTCCCTGGTTGCCCTCCATCTCGTGGCGGTGATTGGCACGTTGACAGAATGTCTCGTGCCGGCTGCTCTCCGGAACGATGGTGTTCTCCATGGCCACTGCCATGCCCTCGACGAAGACAGGGAAGTCGGTGTTGTAGACCTTCCAGTACTGCAGCTGGACGATGTGAGCGAGCTCGTGCGCTGCGGTACCCGGAATCGCGGCCGAGACGATGTGGTCGCGGTGAAAGTGAATCCAGTCCGCGTTCGGGGTGATGGCAGGCGCCACCGGTCGCCCGATCCGGATGTTCGTGTCGGCCGGCAGCTGGAAGCCGTCGTCGTCGTAGCAGCCATAGGCCCACTCCAGCCAATTGGCCAGCTTGGTGACATAGCCCGGAACGGGATCGTTTCCGATCCCGATGACCGTGACCGTATCGGGAGGCAAGTCCAGGGGGTTCTCCACCGACGTCGGATTGTTCTGGAAGCTGTCGGTCCAGAAGAACGTGAAGTGGTCGGTAAACGCCCGCTGCGCCTCCACGGGCTGTGCGGAAACCGCCAGGAGCAATGGGCAACAAAGCGCGGCCAGGATCGCGGGGCTGCGCCTCTTTCTGTGGCCCACTGCGTCGATGGACTGGCTGCCTTCCGTCCCTCGCGGCGAATCCGGGATCTCGCGGTTCATGGCCGTGACTCCCTCTTTCCGTCCTGTCCGGCCCGTACGTCTACACAGACAGAAACGGACGACCGCCGGCTGTGACAGGATTTCTTCTGCGGGCCACGAAGCGAGCGCGGGTCACTCCACCTCCCACCGCTCGTCGAAGATCCCCGCGCGCAGGATCTCGGGCACGACCGCCGTCTTGCCGCTCTTCTCGTCCTTCTTGGCAGCGAGTTGGATGATCGCCCAATCGCCAAGGCGCGGGAAGAGGAGCGCGTTCGTGCCGCGGAAGTCCTCCTCCGCGAACGTGTGCCCGCTGTTGACCACGACGTAGCGGTGCGGGTTGAACGGATTCGGGTAGATCAGCACCGGGACGTGATTGGCAGCGCTGACGGCGTCGCCTCCGAGGTCGACGCTCAGCGGCGTCCACTCGAGCGGCAGACCCAAGAGCACTTTCGCCAGGACCGAGTTGCTGTCCGGGTCGCCGAAGAGGATCAGGTGATGGTCGCGCATGTCGCGCGCCGTGACTGCCGTGTCGTCCTTGATCGGGATCTCGCCGCGCATCCACTTCGCGAACTCGCGCTCGAAGCGGTCGAGCTCGGCCATCGTGTGCTCGCCGACCAACGAGTTGCGCGATCTTCCCGTCGGACGGACGCACAGGAACGCATCGGTGAACGCGTCGTCGATCGGCCCCTGCAAGCCGGGCTGCTTACGAAGCCCCTCGCGCCGTCGTCGCTTGCCGCGTTGTGGCGGCGGTTCCGTCCGCCAGCCTTTCTGCGCCTTCACGAGCGTGAATCGAGCGTCGGCCCTGACCCTCGGCGCGTCGCGCAGCACGGCACCGTCGATCTCGATCGACCGGGCCGGCCCCGGTGTGACGATGCGGAGCCGCGAAACGTTACTGGTCCGGATCGTGATGCGCTCGTTCGCACGATCGTAGACCGCGTCGACATCGGTGCGCTCGTAGTGCCTCCCGAGCCCCTCGACCGTGATCCAGCCGCAGCGCGCGTACCGCGTCGTCCACGTGACGAACCGCACGTGGTCCGCCCGCGGCTGGGTCGGATCGGCCGCTTGCTCGGCGACGAAGGCCTCGGAACGCGCGCGGCTCTTCGGATGCCAGCTGTGGCCGGTCTTCGGCCCGACGAGGAACAGCGCACGAACGCCCGGCTCGCGCTTCAGCGGCGTCTGCGCGAGCTGCCAATCCAGCCCGTCGCGCACGAATCGTACGCCCTCTTGCTCCAATCGCTCGCGCACATTGACCGACGCCTGAAGCTGCCTGTCGTTCTCGCCGCCGTAGCCGACGATCGGCACGTTGAACGCATTGGCCGCCCAATCGGCCGCATCGTAGACGTAGAGCGCCCGCCGTTGCCAGGCGGGAAGGATGCCCAGGCCTGCGTACTGCAGCGTCTCGGTGAAACCTGCGCCGGCCTCGACGGCGACCCAGACGTCGGGGTGATGGAGTCCGAGGTGCCACGCGCCGGCGCCACCCATCGAGAATCCGCGTAGCACCACGCGCTTCGGGTCGATCTTGTATCGCGCCTTGACCGATGCCAGCGCCTCGAACACGTCGGTCTCGCCGGCCCAACGATACGCGTTGTTCATGCGGCCGAAGACGTGAAGCTCGATGGCGTCACCAGCGATCGGCTCAGTTGCGCCATCGGCGAATCGCATCAGAAACTCCACCTCGTTGAGCTTCGCGTTGCGACCGTGCAGGACGACGTCGAGGCGCGCGGGATCGGAGCCGTCGTAGCTCGACGGGATGATCAGGCCGTAGGGCTGCACGCTGCGGTCGACGCGCGAACGGTACGCTCGCGCCACTCGTCCCGTCGTGCTCGCCCACGGCGCCTTGCCGTCAGCGAGTCGAGCGGCGCGCTCGAGGCCGGCGTCGAGGACAGCGTGCGCCTTGTCGACCCAGCTCCGATCGAAGAACTCCTCGCGGAAGCGCAGCAGCCACGCCACGGCCTTGTGATGCGCTTCGACGTCGACGACGCACTCGCGCTGGAGACTCGCCCCGCGGCGAGCGGTGACGAGCGCCTCGCTGAGTTGGGCGAGCTTCGCCTCGAGCGCTGCGGTCTCGGCTGCCGTGGGCTCGTACGAATCGGGAAACGGCGCAGCGTTCGCGACTGTGGCGACGAGGACCGTGACGAGGGCGATGAGGAGCAACCGTGCGGAGTTCATTCGATCGGATTCGGTGCGTTCGTTGGAGCGATTCGGCTCAGCGGATCGGCGAGAAGTCCGTCGGCGTCAGGAACTGGCTCTCGACGCCGGTGACGACCGGCCCATCCTTCTTCGACTCGGCCCACACCCGCTGCCACTCTTTGTCCGCCATGAACGCCTTCCAGGACTTCGCGCGCGCCTCGAGGCTCGGGTACGCGAGGATGTAGACGAGAGTGTTCTCGGACTTCTTGCCATCCTTGTCCATCGGTGTCCAGTAACCGGTCAGCTGCATGCCGTGCTTCACGAACAGGTAGTTCGTGTGATTCCGGAACCGCGCGTGGAGCACGCCCAGTCGTCCCGGCGCCGTCGTGTACGTGCGCATCTCGAAGACTTGTGCCGAGAGCCTCTCCTCGGCGGGTGCCGCACCCGTCGTTCCCTGCAGGACGATGGCCACGCCGACGACTGCCAAGAGGCACGCGAAGAGGAACGAGATCTTGCGACTCATGTCGATGTCTCCTCGAATGAGGGGCCGGGATCGGTCCGAATGAGAAAATACGACGTCCGCGCGGACCTCCCCCCCATTAAACGATAGACGCGGTCCGGTAACAAGCCGA
>CAYMRB010000208.1:0-16994 GCA_964392615.1 uncultured Planctomycetia bacterium
AGATTCAGCCGACGCTGGCCGAGCAGATCGGCCAGGACACGGCGATCCTGACTCTTGCCGGAAACTTCACCGTCGTGCCGGTTCAGCTGCCGATCGTCTCGGTCACGAAGATCAAGACGACCGTCAACGTCCCGGACGGCGGCACGGTTCTTCTCGGCGGTTTGAAGCGAGAGGTTCACACCGACTCGTCGATCGGCCTGCCGGCCCTGCGCCGCATTCCGATCGTCAACCTGTTCTTCGGAAGGAAGGGCACGTCGGCGCTGCGTTCGAACCTCTTCGTGCTGATCAACGCCAAGGTGACGGTGGTGCATGAGGAAGAGGAGAGGCTCTTCGGCACCGGCATCTGATCGTCGACAGCCGCTGCGAGTCGGTCACCTGCGCTCCTCAGGGCTCGGTGACCGACTCGCGGCGATCGTTCAGGGTGGCAAGGTTGGAACAGGAATGACCAGAACGTCGCGACCACAACGAGCTCTGTCCCGCAGCTTCGCAGCTCTGGCTGCGTGCTGCGTCGTGTGGCTCGCCGTGTCACCTCCTACCGACGCGGCTCGCCGCCGCCGGCAGGATGCGCGCGGCCAGGGCATGACGCTCGAGGACGAGCAGTTCGCCGATGCACTGATCAAGGACCTGCGCTACTTCGATACCGCGAGGCGTTGGCTGCAGGGCTTGAAGAAGCGCCGGGGCGCGAAGGAGAACATGCTCGCCGACGTCGACTCGCGGATGCTCGACATCCTGCAGGCGGAGGGCAAGCGCAAGGAGTACGACAAGGCGGTCGAGGCTTTCAAGAAGGCCTACCCGTGGCACCCGCGCGCGTCGCTCGGCTCGCTCGAGCTGATCGGCGGACGGCTCGGCGCCATCATCGACGCGCTCGACAAGGCGAAGCGCGAGACGGACGAGAAGAAGGCCGCCGAGCAGCGCGCCGGCGCCAAGAAGCGCTTCGTCGACGAGGTCGAGAAGCCCTTCGACGCGCTCATCGAGAGTCTCGGGAAGGCCACCTCGAGCGACGGCGGCAAGACCGAGATCCCCGAGAAGGTCCGCCAGCGCAACCACGCCGAGCTGACCCGCATCCGGGTCTATCGCGTCTACGCCGAGGCGCTCGCCGAGGACGACGCCGACCGCAAGCGATACCTCGAGAAGGGGCTCAAGCTGGTCGATGTCTACGTCGACGAGCGGTACGACTTCTACATCATGCAGTTCGATGCCCAGGTCGAGAAGGGGCTCTTCCTCCTCGCTCTGGAGCGCTACGAGGAGGCGGCCAGCGAGCTCGACCTGATCCTCGAAGCCGAGCCGCCGACGCGCGGGCCGTACCCGGCGCCGCTCGCGAAGGAGTTCCACAAGCTGCGCCTCAAGGCGGCGCTGTTCTCGGCGCGGGCGCTCAACGCGGCGAAGCGAAGCGACAAGGCCGCGCAGCTGCTGAAGTACAACATCTTCCGTCGGCCGCGCGTCCAGCTCGACGTCGACATCGACAAGGTCGAGACGGACGTCGACCTGCGCCAGTTCGCGGTCCTGACGCGTCTCGAGTACGGCATCGCGCTCGCGGCCTCCGGCGACCCGAAGGCGGGGATGGCGCAGATCCACGCGGTGATCTCGAAGTACGAGGGATCGGATGACCCGAAGGCGAAGGCGTTCGTTATCGACGCCCGCTCGGCCATGGGCCGCATCTGGTCGTCCGGCAACGTCCAGCTGGCCGGAATGGACTACTACCAGGTCGGCATCGGCCTGAAGGCTGCCCTCCAGTTCGAGGATGCCCTCGAGGCGTTTCAGAAGGCGCTCGCGACGCTGACGCCGCGCGAGCTCGCCAAGAACGCGCCGCTCGTCCTGAACGAGATGGGCGAGGTTTGCTTCTACCTCGAGCGCTTCGACGAGGCGGCCCTCGCGTACGACGAGCTGACGCGGTACTACCGCGGCGCGGCGAACTACAAGAAGGGCGCGAACAACTTCCCCGGCATGGTGGCGAAGGCCAAGCAGGAGCTCGGCGCCGCGTCGACGACGCACGTCGGCTTCAAGGAGCTGACCGAGCGCGCCGACAAGGTGCTCGAAGCCGCCGGTGGCCGCAGCGATATCCGTCGCTCGCGCCTCTTCAACGAGGGAGCGCAGAGAGAGGAGCAGGGCGACTGGGCCGGAGCGCGGAGTGTCTACGAGCAGATCGAGAAGGAAGAAGACGACCCCGCCGCTCTCGCCGACTTCTACCGCGCTCGGGCCTTGATCGGCTCGACGTACCTGCGCGAGTGGCAGAGGGTCACGAGAGAGGACCGCAAGGCGAAGTTGCGGGAGGAGTTCCCGAAGGTGATCGCCGAGCTCGAGGCGAACCTCCCCGATGCGCTCAAGATCGCCGACAAGGGGACCGGCGCCGCGGTCACGGCGCTGACGCTCGGCGAGCTGTACTTCAACACCGGGGAGCACGACAAAGCCGTCGCGGCGCTGAAGCACTTCACCGAGGAGCTCGCGAACGACCAGTTCTACCGCTGCTCCGGGCTCGGCTACCTGATCGTCAACGCCGTCCGCGCCGGTCAGGTCGAGGGCGCGCCGGCTTGGTTCAGCGAGCTCGTCAAGAGCTGCAGCGACGACCCCGCCGTGCCCGCGGCGGCGTGGGAGCTCTCCGAGGACGCCGGCGGACGTGGCGACTCGAAGCGCGCCGCGTTCTACATGCTGCAGTATGCCGACCACCCGAACACGAAGGCGTCGCTGGACAACCTGCCGCTCGTCATGCGGATCGTCAGCGTGCTGCTCGAGGGCGGGCTGATCACGGACGCGCGACGCTATGTCGACGTGGCCAAGAACATCGAGAGCGCCGAGGCCGGCGACCTCGAGCGTCAGCTCGTCTTCGTCGACGCGAAGATCGCGCTCGCCTCGAAGGACTACGACGGCGCGATCGTGAGCCTGCTGAAGTACGTCAAGGAGTACGAGGTCCGCGGCGCAGAACCCGAGGACGCCTACGTCGCGCAGATGCTCGGCAAGGCTTCGATCGCGCGCGCCAAGGTTCGGGGCAAGGGCAAGGTCGGCTCCGGTACGCTGCAGAAGGCCGAGAAGTACTACGGCCACGCGGCGCGCTTGTTGAAGGCGCGCGTCGCGCAGCCGAAGCCCCCCGCGCCGCCGAGCGTCGTGCGGGACTACTGGCGCACCGCGTACCGCTACCTCGAGGTCAAGGGAGCCTTGGCCAGGCGCGGCGACCAGGACGCGTACGAAGAGATCAACATGTTCTGCAACGAGAACCGCTACCGCATCGAGGCGAGCGGTTTTGGGAAGTCCTTCCTCAAGATCTGGAACCGGGCCCGCGAGAAGATCGGCAAGAAGCCGATCGTGTTCTCGAAAAACGGCTCGAAGAACGGCGCGAAGGACGCGAAGTGAGATGAGAAGTACGAACGCGATGATCCGACCCTCAGTGAGTTTCCTCGGCGCCGCTCTCGCAGTCGCTATTGCGGTGGCGCCTTCCGTCGACGCTGACACGATCGTGCGCGTCAGCGGCAAGCCTCTGACCGACGTGCAGATCAAAGTCGCGCGTTGGGATCAGGTGAGCTTCGAGAAGGACGGGCGAACGCAGACTCTGTCCGGCGACCAGATCGCCTCGATTCAGCGCGCGTCATCCCTGATCTCGCGCGTCCGCAAAGCGCTCGACGCCGGCCAGTACAAGGAAGCGTCCGACGCCCAGAAGAGGGGGGTCGAGGGCTCGACGGGCTGGCAGAAGATCGAGCTCGAGTACCTCGGCGGCCTGATCTACCTGCGCGCCGGAGGCGACAAGAACTGGCGCAAGGCCGAGGCCGCGTTCAAGGCCTTCGTCGACGCGCACAAGGACGCGAAGGACTTCTGGGTGCCTCACGCGCTGCACGGACGCGCCCAGGCGTCGCTCGGCCTCGGTCGTGGCGGCACGGCCGGGCAGCTCTTCAAGCAGCTCGAGACCTACGGCGCGACGTGGACGTTGCGCGCCACGCTCGGACAGGCGAAGGCCGCGCTGCTCGACAAGAACTGGAACAAGGCGCGGCAGGCGTTCAACAAGGTCGCCAGCGACCGCCGCGCGCCGGAGTCGATCCAGCTCGAGGCGAAGGTCGGCCGTATCGAGGTGCTCGTGCGGCAGGAGCAGTACGATCCGGCGATCCGCGACCTCGACAAGGAGTTCTTCGCGAATCCGGCCCCGAGCGAGCTCGCCTATACGGCGGCGCGCGCGCGCGCAACGCTGATGATGGGACTCGCGTACAAGAAAAAGGGCGGCAAAGAGGACATCGAGCGCGCCGAAATCTGGCTGCTGCGCACGGCCGTACTCTACGCGGCTCATCCGACGACATACAAGCAGGCGTGCTCGGAGCTCGCCGAAGTCTACGAGGCGCTCGGCCGCAACGATCGTGCCCAACAATGGAAGAGGCGCGGCGGATAATCTGCGGTAACCGCCGGTAGGCGCGGAACCGGCTCAGCCGGTATCATCGGTCGTTCTGAAACGAACGGCTTCTTCGAAGCGACCATCCCCCAGCAATCTACCCAACGCGGACGGTAAAGGAGAAATTCGTAATGCTTCGCAGGCTCGTTTCCCGAGGGTCAAGGACCCTGTCGGGCGGCATGACCCGCCGGCAGGTTGGGCTCCTTCTGAGCGTCGCGCTCGTCGGACTCGGTTTGGCCTCAGTGGCGATGCCCGAGCTCGCCCTCGCACAGGAGGACGGAGCCGTGGAGAAGAAGAGCGCGTTGGACGCTCTTCTCGAGAGTGGCTTCATGGGACTGGTGATCGTGCTGTGCTCCATTGTCGGAGTCGCACTGACGATCACTTTCGCGTTCCAGATTCGTCGCGACGTCCTGGTCCCGCCGGAGCTTCTAGGCCACGTCGAGCAGCTCTTCGAGGACGAGGACTACGAAGAGGCGTACCACGTCTGCGAAGCGAACCCGGCCTATCTGTCGGCGGTGATCGCTGGCGGGCTCGCGCAGATGGAGGACGGTCACGAGGCGATGATCGCGTCGATGGACGAGATCATTGACGCCGAGTCGACCAAGATGCACCAGAAGGTCGGTTACCTGTCGCTGATCGCGAATATCGCGCCCATGCTCGGACTGCTCGGAACGGTGTACGGAATGATCGTGACGTTCAACACGATCGCGAACTCGCCGGTCCAGCCGAGTCCGAAGGAGCTGGCCTCCGGTATCTCGATCGCGCTCGGTACGACGTTCCTCGGTCTGATCGTGGCGATCCCGATGGCCATCGTCTTCGTGTTCTTCCGCAACCGCGTGATCAACGTCGTCACCGAGGTAGCTGCGATCTCCGAGGAGCTCGTGGCGCGATTCAAGACGAACTGAGTGCAGGCGAGCAAACCGCATGACTAGTTCGGGTGGCCTGACGGAGAAGCGTCGATGAGCAGGAAGCACGAACATTCGTTCGAGATGAAGATGGAGATGACGCCGTTGATCGACTGCGTCTTCCTCCTGATCATGTTCTTCATCCTGACGACGCAGATCACGGTGAACATCGAGGAGCTGACGCTGCCGTTCTCGATCGAGGGCAAGCCGAAGAAGCCGTCCGAAGTGGACGAGAACGTCATGCTGATCCTCAACGTTCCCGCTGCCGACATGGAGAAGCTGAAGAACACGGCCGATCGCAAGGGCAAGATCATGTACAAGGGGAAGGAGCTGACGCCGCAGGAGCTCCACAAGGAGCTCAAGAAGGAAGTCGACTACGACAAGGCCCCTCAGCCCCTGGGCCGCGGCAGACCGCCCGAGATCGGTCCGAACAACGTCGAGCTCTCGCAGCTCGAGGTGCTGATCCGTTACGACAGAAACGTCCAAGCCGAGCACCTGCGCGAGATCTTCCAGGAGTGCCAGAAGGTGGGCATCTACAAGCTCAAGATCGCCACCATGCCGCCGCAGAGCTCGGCTGGGAAGGGGGGTTGATCGATGGCCAAGAAGAAGGGCCGAAAATTCGTCATCGACGAAGCGGAAGCGGACATGGAGATGACGCCGATGATCGACATCGTCTTCCAGCTCCTGATCTTCTTCCTGCTGTCGGCGAAGTTCATCGCGCTGGAAGGACAGCTCGCGTCGTACCTGCCGAAGGACCGCGGCCTGCAGTCGTCGTTCTCCGAGATCGAGCTCGCGAACGTGACGTTCTTCCTCGATTGGGTCGACGACCAGCCGGAAGGTCGGGTCCGTTGCAGGACGATGGACTACAGGCCCTCCGGCGGCGGTGCGCGGATTCCGGTCTACGAGTTCAACACGGAGGACGGCCGTTTCAAGATCGCGTACGGCCCGCAGGCCGATGACGTGCACTACGGCTACCACGTGCCGAGCTTCAGCGACATGGAGAGCTACCTCCAGGACCGCCACTCGACGTATACGGGCGGCAGGACAGGATTACCCGTCACGATCAATGTCGAGGACAAGGTGCCGATGCAGATGGTCACGAACATCGTCGACTCCTGCGCACGCCTCGGCATATCGAACGTGACCATTGCCGCGAAGGAGGCGCCGTACTAGTGTGCGACAGACGGCACCAGGCGGCCCACGCGGTTTCGAACCGAATCAGACCACGACATTCCGAGAGAAAACCCGAGGGAACGGAATCAGGTACAAGGAGATGGACACGATGCGCAGCAGAATGAGGCGCAGCGCGAAGAGTCGACTCGCGGTATGCGCGACTCTCATGGCGTTCGGCGCCATCCTCTTCAGCTCCTGCAGCAGCCAGGAGAGCATCGAGGAACGCCGTCGGCGTCACCTCGGCGAGGATGCCACGAAGGCCGCGCCGGCCGAATCGACCGATAGCGCCAGCGAGCTCGCCAGCGGCCAGCGCGACGCGGATCTGGCTGCGCTCGACGACGGATCCACTCGCGTCCGCACGGCGGCCCTTCCGGGCGGCGCCAACGGCGGCGGGCAGGATGCCCGTGACGAGGACGATCTCGACGACCTCGGTGACCTCGACGACGACGACGACACGCCGCCGGTGCGCAGCGCGCGAAGCGATGACGCGGCGCCGCGCCGTCCGGCGCCCCGCGCCCGCGGTGGCGACAACGTCGCCGACGTCCTCGACGATCTGCGTCAGGACGCCGACGGCAAGAAGGCCGAAGCGCAGTACTACGCCGAGAAGGGCGACGCTGCGATGGCCTCCGGTCGCTACCAAGAGGCCGAGGATCACTACAAGGTCGCCCGCGCGGCCGACCCGGGCAACGCCGACCTGATCAAGAAGCTGCACGACGCGCAGTTCCAGCTCGGCAAGCGCTCCGGTGACGTCGGCGCGCTCGGCTCTCGCGTGATCGGGGAGGTGGGTGTCGAGAGGGAGCAGCGCATCGCCGAGATCGAGCGCAACCTCGACCTCGCGCGCAAGTCGCTCGCGGCGAAGAAGATCGAGCAAGCCGAGGAGCAGGCGGCGCTGGCGGTCGAGAAGATCAGCCTCGACCTCGAGCTCGCCGGCGAGGAGCGCGCCAAGGAAGCTCGCTCTCTGCTCGACCAGATCCGCAGGCAGCGTACGCAGCTCGAGGCGGACCGCAAGCTCGAGCGGCTGCGCTCGTCGCAGGGCAAGGCCGACGCGGAGCTCGCCCAGGAGAAGCAGCGTCGTCACGACCGCGTGCAGGATCTGCTGCGCAAGGCGCTCGACGCGATCTACCGCGGCGAGTACACGAAGGTGAAGGACCTCTGCGACACGATCCTCTCGATCGAGCCCACCAACAAGGTGGCCGCGTTCTGGAAGCGCAGCGCCGACGAGCGTCTGCTCAAGGAACGCCGGCTGAAGATCATCGAGGACCGTCTCGCGAATCAGAAGATCCTCGATCGGCACTTCGTAGAAGCTGCGACGCCGTACGAGGAGGTGTTCGTCTTCCCCGAGGACGACTACTGGGCACGCGTCCGTCAGCGTCGCGACAAGTTCCGCCCGGCGTCGCTCGAGGAGCCGGCACCGGTTCAGGCGATCAAGACGGCGCTCGACTCGACCCGTATCGATGTCGAGTTCGACGAGTCGCCGCTGAAGGACGTGGTCGACCACTTCCGCCAGGTCGTCGGCATCAACATCGTCGTCGATCCCGGCGTCGACTCCGAGTCGATCACCGTGACTCAGTCGATCAACCAGCTGCCCGCCTCGAGCGCGCTGCGGCTGGTGCTCGGTGCGCATGAGCTCGGCTACGCGTTTCGCGACAACATTCTCGTCGTGACGAGCGCCGACGAGGCGCGACCGGACACGGAGTTCGAGGCCTACAACGTCTCCGACCTGTTGATGAAGGTCCGCGACTTCCACGCCCCCGAGCTGCGCCTCCGGGGTACGGAGGACGAGGCGGGGGCCGGCGCGCCGATCGACTTCGGCGACGACTTCGCGGAGGAAGAGGATTCTCTCGACCCGGATCGCCTGATCGAGCTGATTCAGGAGAGCACCGGTGGCGAGGACCAGTGGGATGGCGAGAACAACTCGATCGAGCAGCAGCGCGGTCAGCTCTTCGTCAACGCGACGCGTGAGCTGCACCAGAAGGTGCGCGACGTTCTCGCGAATCTGCGTCAGGACTCCGATCTCTACGTCGTCGTCGAGGCCCGGTTCATCGACATCACCGACGACTTCCTCGAGGACATCGGTATCGATTCGCGCGAGTTGTCCGACCGCAACTGGGACCGCGTCGTCCCGTTCGGTGGCGACCTGAACGACAGCTCGTCCGGCGGCAACGACCTCGGTCTTGTCGAGCAGGGCAGCGTCGACAACAACTTCCTGGTCGGTGGTCTCGATCGTTGGGCCGGCCGCGTCCAGCACATCATCGACGGATTCACCGGCACGATCACCGGCGAGCGCCTGACGGCGGGCGGCGGCATCGGCGGCGGCTCGTTCCAGGCGACGTGGCTCGAGCCGTTCCAGGTGAACGTCATCCTGCGCGCCGTTCAGGAGAAGCAGGACGTCCGCCAGTTGACGGCGCCGGTCGTCACCGCTCACAACAACGAGCGGGTCTACGTGTCGGTCATCACGCAGCGCGCGTACATCGCCGACTACGAGCTCGTGTCTGGTGGTACCGGTTTCGCGATCATCGAGGTCGCCGACCCGGTCGTCCAGACATTCCAGGAGGGCGTCATTCTCGACGTCGATCCGACGATCTCGCACGACAAGAAGTACGTGACGCTCGACGTCAAGCCGACGCTCGCGACCCTGATCGGCGGTATCATTTCGACGATCAACATCAGCCTGGGTAGCTTCACGAACGTCGCCTTCCAGGTGCCGATCGGCATCCCGCAGATCTCGCTGCAGCAGTCCTTCACGTCGGTGACGGTCCCGAATGGCGGTACCGTTCTCCTCGGCGGTTTCAAGGGCCTGCGGGAAGGCAAGTTCAGCTCGTACCTGCCGATTATCGGCAAGATTCCGATCCTCAAGAACCTCGCCCGCCGCAAGGCGACCATCCGCGAGAAGCGCAGCTTGGTCATCCTGCTGACGGCGCGGATCGTCAACCTGCGTGACGAGGAGGCGCGGAAGTACAACCCGCAGTAGGTGCGCGATCACCCCGCACGACGAGGGCCCCCCGGGAGTCGGACTTCGACGCCCGGGGGGCCCTTTTCATTTCGTTATCAAGGTTCCACCGCCCGGCTTCCGATATATTCCACGTCTCTCTACAGAAGCCCCGCGCCCCATGTCGAACCTCCAAGCGATTTTCTTCGACATCGACGATACGCTCTACTCGACCAGCGAGTTCGCGGAACTCGCGCGGTCCGCCGCGATCGATGCGATGATCGAGGCGGGGCTCTCCCTCGACCGAGAGGACGTGGAGGAGGAGCTCACCGAGGTCATCAGCGAGTTCTCGTCGAACTACGAGCACCACTTCGATCGCCTGCTGATGCGGCTGCCGAAGCGGCACTTCAAGGGCGTCAACCCGGCGCTCATCGTCGCGGCCGGCGTGATGGCGTATCACGAGACGAAGGCGCGTCGCCTCGCGCCTCACGAGGACGCGATCGAGGTGCTGCGTGCGCTATCGTCGAAGACCGACCTCGTGCTCGGCATTATCACGGAGGGTCTCGAGGTCAAGCAGGCCGAGAAGCTGGTTCGCATGCGCGTGAACCAGTTCCTGTCGCCCGGCGCGATCTTCATCTCGAACCAGATCGGCATCTCGAAGCCGAATCCGAAGCTGTACCAGCGGGCGTGCAGTGACCTGAACCTGAAGCCGAGCGAGTCGATGTACGTCGGGGACAACCCGCTGCACGACATCGACCCGCCGAATCGCATCGGCATGATCACGGTTCGCATGCGTCGCGGTGGCAAGTACTATCATGCCGAGAGCAAGACGAAGCCCGCCCGCGAAGTCCAGAACTTCTGGGACCTGCTCGACTACCTGAAGCAGGAGTTCCACGTCGAGGTATGAACCCGTCGTCGTACGGAGCGCTGAGCGTCGTCGTCCCGGTCTACAACGAGGCAGCGACGGTGGGGGAGCTCCAGGCTCGGATCCGCGAGCACACCGGGAGCGAGAGCGAGATCGTGTTCGTCGACGACGGCAGCACCGACGGCACCCGCGAGGTGCTGTGCGAGCTCGCCGCCGGCGATCCCCACACGCGCGTGCTGTCGTTTCGTCGCAATTACGGCAAGTCGCAGGCCCTCGCGGCGGGCTTCCGCCGTGCGCGCGGCCGCATCATCGCGACCCTCGACGGCGACCTGCAGGACGACCCGGCCGCGATCCCAGCGCTCGTCGCGCAGCTCGATGAGGGCTGGGACGTCGTCGGCGGGTGGCGTCGGCAGCGGCGGGACGCCGTCCTGAAGGTCTGGGGCTCGCGTGTGTTCAACGGCCTCGTCAGCTTCCTGTCCGGCGTGCGCCTCCGCGACATCAACTGCGGCCTCAAGGTCTTTCGCCGGGAAGTGCTCGACGGCATGGTGCTGACCGGCGGCTTCCACCGCTTCCTGCCGATCTTGGCGCATTGGCGCGGCTATCGCGTCTCGGAGCGCGAAGTCGAGCACCACCCGCGGCGGCACGGCAAGTCGCGCTATCGATCGACGAAGGTGCTGCGAGCGCTCATGGACCTCGTGGTGATCCTGTTTCTCGTCCGGTTCCACGGGCGGCCGGGGCGACTCTTCGTCGGCCTCGGAGCGTTCCAGTGTGCTGCCGGATTGGCGATCTCCTCGTACATCGCGTACCTGCGCCTCGCACACGGCAGCATCGGCTTCCGGTATCCGCTCCTGGCGTTGGGGCTCGTGCTGCTGGTCGTCGGCTTCCAGTTCTTGAGCATGGGCCTCTTCGGCGAGCTCCTGTCGTACCACTTCCGCAGCGTGCAGCCGTTCGAGCCGGTCGTCGTCGAGGGAGACGACGAATGACCAGCGGGGCGCCGCGCCGCGTGCTCGTGCTCACCGCGGCCTATCCGAGCCCGAGCGAGCCGCAACGCGCGATCTTCCTCGAGAACCTGCACCGAGCGCTCGTCAACCACGCCGGCGGGAATCTCGAGCTCTGCGTCGTCGCTCCGCGCGTGCACCGCGACGATCCGCGCACCGAATCGCGCTGCGGCATTCGCGTGCGGCGTTTCGCGTATCCCGCGGGAGGCCGCAGGCTGAAGGAGCTCGACCGCGTACCGTGGCTCGCGCTCATCGCCTACACGCTGTCGGCCGCATGGCTGGCGCTGCGGCTCGCGAGACGCTGCGACGCGGTTCTGTGTCACTGGGTCCTGCCGCTCGGCCCGGTCGCGCGCGTCGCAGCCGCGCTGGCAAGAGTGCCGTACGTCGTCGTCGCGCACGGCTCCGACCTGAATCGCTACGCATTCGGCTCCCGCCTCGCGACGGCGTTGGCGCGAACCGCCGCGCAAGGGGCGGAGCGCGTCGTCGCCGTCAGCAGGGAGCTCGCCGATCTCGCGCGCGCTCGTCTCCGCGTCGACGCGGAGCGCATCGACGTTCTGCCGATGGGCGTCGGCGACGAGTTCACGCCGGACGGCCCCGGAGTGGACGACCTGGACGAAGGACTGCACCTGCTCTTCGTCGGAGATCTGACCGAAGCGAAGGGCCTGGGGGATCTGCTGGACGCGCTGGGGATGGTCGAGGCCGAGTCCGACGCCGAGTCCGACGCCGAGTCCGACTCCGACTCCGACACCGATTCCGAGTCCGAGACCGAGTCCGAGCCTGAAAGACCAAGGAAGACTCACCACAGAGTCACAGAGCCCACCGAGAAGAGAAAGACGGAGAAAGAGGGTTCCGATCTTCTCTGTGATCTCTGTGACTCTGTGGTGAATCCTCTTCTCCCGTCCGATTCCGCCCCCGCTCCGCTGACCCTCCATGTCGTGGGTCAGGGCCCGCTGGCGGATCGTGTCGCGGCGTTGGCGGCGCGGAATGATCCGCCCGCTGGCGTCTCCTGCGACCTCCTCGGCCCGCTCGCGCCCGCCGAGCTCGCGCGTTGGGTTCGCGCGTGCGATCTCGTCGTGCTGCCGTCGCACTCCGAGGGGGCGCCGCTGGTCGTGATGGAGGCGCTCGCCTGCGGGACGCCGGTGCTCGGGAGCCGGGTCGGCGCCATTCCGGATCTCGTGGAGGACGGCGTGTCGGGAGTGCTCGTCGCGGCGCGGGAGCCGGGCGAAATCGCGGCCGCGTTGCGGTCGTTGCGTCGCGACTCGGGTCGTTTGGCCGCGCTGCGCGAGGGCGTGGCCGCGCGGCGCCCGGACCGGAGCGCGCGGGCTCGGGCGCGCGAGTTCGGCGGGCTTCGCGATGGCGTCGGAGGAGGGCGACTGTGAGCGGCGCAACCGCCGAGAGCTACGATCGGTATTGGGACGAGCGCGATGCCGAGCGCACGCGCGCTCGCAGCGCGTCGCGGGCGCGGCTGGGGCTGCGGCTTCTGGGCGTGTCGGGCTGCGGCGAGCGCTCGGCATCGCCGTTGCGGCTTCTCGAGGTCGGCTGCGGGCCCGGTTGGGCGCTCGAGGTCTTCGCGCAGGCGGGGCTCGATGCGCGCGGCATCGACGTGTCGCCCGCGGCGGTCGAGCGCGCGTGTGCGCGGGGATTACGGGCCGAGGCGGTCGACATCGAGCAGGAATCGATCGCAGCGCGCGTCGAGGAGCGTTTCGACGTCGTCGCGTCGCTCGAGGTTCTCGAGCACTTGCTGGACCCGCTCGCCGCGCTCGCGAAGATAGGGGACGTGCTCGCGCCCGACGGACGATTGCTCATCTCGCTGCCGAACGAGATCCACGCGCTGCGGCGTGCGGAGATCCTCGCCGGGCGTCTGTCATTCGGCGGTCACGACGATCCGCACATCCGGCACTTCGATCTCAAGGCGGCCGAGCGCCTCTTCGCGGCGGCCGGGTTGCGCGTCGTCGATCGGCTCGACGACTCGATCGTCCCACCGCGTCGGAAGTGGCTTCGCCGGATCGCCGCACCGGCCGTACGGCTCTTGCCGCGGCTGTTTTCGCTGGCGCACGTGTTTTTGCTCGAGAGGAGGAGCGACGGATGACGGCGACCGAACCGCGCGACGCGCTGCCAGTCGACATCGAGCGCGACTCGCCGATCGGCCGCTGGGCGCTTCTCGTCATCGCTATCGCGGCGATCGTGCCGTATCTGCGCGTGCTCGATGCACCGTTCGTGTTCGACGACATCAAGCTCGTGCGCGACAACGAGCTTCTGCGCGTCGAGGGCGAGGGGACGTTCGACCGCGTGCTCGCGAGCTTCAACGTGCTGTCGCGCGAGTTCGACGAGCGCGACGTGCGCGAGAACTACCGGCCGCTGCGTTTCCTGTCGTACCTCGTCGACTATCGACTGTCGCGCTGGTGGTACGGCGACGAGTTCTCGTCGGAGAAGCCACCGGCCGCGTTCTTTCACCTGCAGAACATCCTCTGGCATGCGCTGAACGCGGTGCTCGTGTGCTTGATCGGACGGCGGCTGCTCGGATCGGAGTTCGGCGGGCTCTTCCTGGGGCTCGTGTTCGCGCTGCACCCGATCGCGACGGAGGCGGTGACGTATGTCTCCGGGCGGCGCGATGTGCTGTCGACGTTCTGCTTCCTCGGCGCGCTGGCGCTCTATCTGCGGTACGGGGCGCGCGAGCGGCTCGGCGTCATGGCGCTCGTCGGCGCGCCGTGCCTCCTGGCGCTGGGCTTCCTGTCGAAGGAGATGGTCGCGACGCTGCCGGCGCTGTTGCTTCTCATCGAGATCGTCCGCCGGCCGCGGATCGAGATCTGCCGCATCGCGTGTCACTTCCTTCTGTGGGGCGTCACGGCCTGGTTCATCTACGCCACGCTCGCCAATGAGGGGCTCGTCGCGACGCCGGTCGCGAAGGGGGCCGAGAACGTCGCTCTGACCGCGCCGCGCCTTGTCGCGCGCTACTGCGGCCTGCTCGTCGCGCCGTTCTCTCAGTCCCTCGACTACTCGTTCGATGTCATTCCCGTGACGCGGGGCCTGTTCGCGCCGTGGACGACGGCGGCGTCGCTCGCCGGAGTCGTCGCGGCTCTCGGTGTCAGCATCTGGGCGTTCGTCAAGCGTCGCGGGCTCGTCGTCGTCGGCGTTCTGTGGTTTCTCGGCACGTTGGCGCCCGTTCTGCAGATCGTGCCGATTCCGGAGCGCTTCGCCGAACGCTTCGTCTACCTCCCGGCTCTGGGCGTGTTCCTGCTCGTGGCTGCGCTGCTCGTGCGCGTGCGGCGATTCGAGCCGGTCCTCGGCTGGGCTGTCGCTGTAGTGCTGACGTTGGTGCTGTTCGGTCTGTCGACGAGTCGCAACGGCGACTGGCAGACGCGCGTCGCGCTGTGGCGATCGGCGGTGGATGCGCAGCCGCGCTGTGCACGGGCGTGGTCGGGCTACGGCGAGGCGCTGCAGATGGAGGGAGCGTATCGCGACGCGGAGGCCGCGTACTCGCACGCTCTCGACATCTGGGCCGAGGAGGCCGACCCGCCGCCGCTGCGCGTCGGTCACGCGCTGCGTGCGCGGACGGCGCGCGGCGCGGTGCGCTTCGTGATCGACGAGCTCGAGGGGGCGGAGAAGGACTTCGCCGCGGTGCTCGCGTCGACCGATTCCGACGGCACGGTCATCGCGGAGTCGCCGAGTTACGCGCGCGTGCGGTTCGACTACGCGGGTGTGCTGCTGAAGCAGGGCCGGCTGGCCGACGCCGAACGCGAGTATCGCACGGTTATCCGCGTCGGTGGTCCGGCGGGCGCCGTGTCGAGTGCGTGGCTTCAGATCGCGCAGATGGCCCTCGCGACGAAGGACGTCGAGAAGGCGATCGAGTACTACCGTGAGTCCGTCGCTGCCATGGAGCCCGACGAGCGCGGTGCGGTGCTCGTCCTGTTGTCGCTCGCGGACCTGCTCGAGGAGGAGAAGGACCACGACGCGGCCTGGGAGGTGCTCGAGGATGCGTTGCGGCGCGACCCGAACAGGGATGAACGCGTCGGCATCCTGCTGCGCATGGCGCGGGTCCTCGACAAGCAGGGGCAGCTGGATTCGTGCGTCGAGCACCTCGAGCGCGCGCTCGACATCGACGACGACAACATTCACGTGCTCGTGACGCTCGGCGGCATCGAGATGAACCGCGAACGGTACGAGCGCGCCGAGGCCGCGTACCGTCACGTGCTTCGCATGCAGCCCCGCAACCGGCAAGCGCTGCAGGGGCTGAACCAGCTGCGCATGCGACGCGATGTCGAACGGCAGGGCGACGCGGCCGACGACGTCGAAAAAGAGCTGCGCGGTCGGATCGCCGGAGCGGAGAAGAACCTCGAGGCCGGCAAGCTGATCCTGGCGCGCAAGGCGTATGACGAGGTGCTGCGGCTGGCGGGCCAGGTCGGCAAGAGGCGGCTGGTCGTCGAGGCGTACTGGGGCATCGCGCGAGCGGAGTCTCTTCTCGGCCAAGACGCGGGCGCGCAGCGCGCGCTCGAGCAGGCGCTGCGTCTCGAGGAGGCGCGGTGGGAGAGCTGGCGGCGGCTCGGCGATCTCGAGCTCGGTCGGCTCGGACGACCCGACGCGGCGCTCGAGAGCTACCACAAGTACCTCGCGCTGCTGCCTGCCGACGAGAAGGCCGATCCTCGCGTCTACGTCAACCTGGCGCAGCTCGTCGTGAAGGCCGATCCGCGCGAGGCGCTGTCGCATTACGAGAGCGCCATGAAGCTCGGCGCGCGCGAGGTGCTCGGCGCACGCGTCTGGGACGTCGAGCGACGCATCGGCTTGTTGCGAGCGGAGCTCGGCCAATGGCAACAGGCGTTCGACGTGCTGAGCCGCTGGGTGCTCGAGGCGCCGGAGGAGGTCACCGATGACGTCCAGCGCGAGTCCGTGCGGCGTTTCCTCGACAGGGAGGTCGTTCCGCACCTGCTGAAGAGCGGCGACTCATGAGACGGCCTCGCGTGTGGATTCCGGGCGCGCGACCGAACGGGCTCTACGCGCTGGGCGACGACGAAGCGCACCACGCGGTGCGCGTGTTGCGTCGCCGCGCAGGCGACGAGGTGGTCGTTGTCGCGGGCAGCGGCGTGTTGTTGCTCGGTCGCATCGAGTCGACCGGCGACACGGACGACGGGACGCCACGGGTGACCGTGCGCACCGAAGAGGCGCTGGCGCCGGCGCCTGACGTTCTCGTGCCGTGGAGCATTGCCGTTGCGCCGGTGAAGGATCGGCGCTTCGACGACGCGGTCCGCATGGCGTCGGAGCTCGGGCTCGAGGGCTTGCTGCCGGTCATCACCGAGCGCTGCGAGGTGCGTCCCTCGCGGTCGCGTGGCGGTAGCGGCTCCACCTCCGGCAAAGAGGCGCGCTGGCGGCGCGTCGCAACGGAGTCGGCGAAGCAGTGTGGACGCAGCCCGGCGCTCGCGATCGGCGCGACGACCGATCTAGCCGCACTGCTCGAGGAGGAGCGGGGGGGCGATCGCACGCTGTGGGTCGCGCACCCGTCGGACGCGGCGCCGCCCGGACTGCCAGCGGAGTTCGTCGGCGCAGACGCGCGAGCGCTCTTCCTCGTCGGTCCCGAGGGCGGCTTTGCCCCGCGCGAGATCGAGGCCATCGAGACCGCGGGCGGCCGCGCGATCGCGCTTCCGACACCCGTGTTGCGCACGCCGACCGCGGTCGCGCTCATCGCCGCACTCGGAGTCTTCGCGCGAGTGGGGCAGTGACGGAGTCGGATCGGAGTCGGAGTCGGCGGCGGCGGCGCGGGCGGGGG
>CAYMRB010000209.1:0-16831 GCA_964392615.1 uncultured Planctomycetia bacterium
GCCGACGATACCGGCGCCGCGGATGCGATTCATGCATGCCCCCCGAAAGGACACCGTTCAACGCAAGCTGAGGTCCGTGCGCTACGCCCCGGCCGGTACGGGCCCGCTGGAGTGGAACGAGCTACGGCTGCCGCCGAACGCCGCATATGCTCACTCGTCGATGCCGATTCTCTGAGTTGCGCCCCTGTTCGAGCGCCTGCGTTGCGCGGGAACCTTCTCAGGACGGACGAATCACCGCGTCGAGGGTCCCCGACGGGGTCTCACCGTGCTTCGCGGGCGAAGAACCGGTAGCCGCGTCGTCGCGTCCGGGCTACTGCTGAGAGCAGGCGGCCACGAGGGTCGCCTGCTCCCCTTCGTCGGACGCCTTTCCTGGACGCCGCACGCCGTTACTCGTTCTCTTCGACCGGAGCACCGCAGGCCGTCGTCCGGTTGTCCGGGTCGTCGACGAGCGTCACCGTGTTGCCACGAATCCACGCCGACAGGACGTCGTGAAACGACCGTGGCTCGCCACTGGGGTCCTCGACCGTTCGTGTGAAGAACGGCGCGTCCGACATGAGCCCGGCATGGTCGCCGCAAGTCGTCCCGAACGAGCCACCGGGAACGTCGATCGACGCACCCTCGACGCCGAGCTCGGATATCCGTGGAACGTCGAGCAGCGCCGCCGCGGTCATCGCCGCGAGTTCGACCGCGGGGACACCCCACTCGGCGAACCGCTCGCGTGTCTTCCGGTCGCCGAGATCGGTGCGGACGAACAACGGCGCGGTGGTGTGGTTCAGCGCAATGTACGTCGAGTCTCCGAGCCGCCACTCGTCGTCGCTGCCTGCGAGCGCGTCGTAAGCCGACTCGTCCACGAACGCGTCGTAGAGCGTCACGCGTCGCGTCCACGAGAGCGTCGAGCTCTCCTCGTGGAGTTCCGCGACCCGAGCGGCCTCGGACGGATCGGAGTGGTACTCCGGCGGCGGGGAGAAGGCCGAGTCGCGGACGAGCCGCACGACGGTGCCATTGGGTGTCAGCTGCGACGCGATCCAATCGCCGTTCGTCGCGACGCCGGACGAGCCCGCCGAGAAGCCGGCGACGATCACGAGCTCGGCGTCCTCGAGCGCGGGCATCTCGACGCGCCCGTCGTCGGAACGCAGCCCGCCGGCCAGAAGTCGCGCGACGGTCGCACGAATGATGTCGTGGCCGCGGAAGTGAAGCGAGTACTGCTGGTCGGGGTTCTCCGGATTCGTGAGGACGACGTCCGAGGCACGGCCCGACCAGGAGTCCGAGCTGCAGTAGTAGACGAACACGTGGTTCCACGTGCCGAAGCGGTTCTCGACCTCGTCTCGACGGCGGAACAGCCCCGTGCCGCCGATCGACTCCGGCGTGTAGAGCGAGCTCATCTTCGCCTCGTTGTACGGGGCGGCCTGGCGACCGCACCAGCGCTCCAGGCAGTCGCCGAAGCCCCCGCAGCCCCCGCCTCCCTGCAGGTAGATCGCCCAGCGGTCGATGTCCGGACTCTCGGGATCGGCGGGGCGCACGTAGAACGCGCCGGGCGTGCCATCGTTGCAGACGGCATGCGGCGCATCGAGCGTCACCTTGTGGAGATCATCGCCGGGCTGCAGCGAGTTGGGGTACTCGCCGCCGGGGATGCCTCCGCAGTGCCCGACGGCGTCGGCGATGTTCGGTACGGCGCACGAGCTGCGCGTCTCGCAGGAGAGCGCGTCGGCGGTCGGGTCGCGGCCGCAGTCCGGAAACGGAGCCCGCGGTGCGGCGGCGCCGAGGAACAGGTATCCGAGCGTGCTGAGCGCGTCGGCGATGTCCACCGCGCCATCATCGTTCGCGTCGCCGGCGTCGAGGCAGCCCGCCGAGTCGCCGCCCAGGAACAGATAGTCGAGGACGCTGACGGGATCGGCGATGTCGAGGTGACTGTCGTCGTTGAAGTCGCCGCGAACGAACGGCACGGCGGCCGTCGGCGTCGGAGCCAAGGCGAGCAAGGTCAGGGCGAACGCTGCCGGAAAAGAGCGAGTCGAGCGCGTCATAGTCTCCTCCAGGATCTCCGTTCCATGAGAGCGGTACGTCAGGCATCAACGGCACGAACGCGGTCCCGGCTGCGGTGTGACCACATTCGTCGGAGAACGTGACGAGGGGTCCCCGAAGACGACGCCCCAGGGTCTTCGCTGATGGGCCCGGCCGCGCCTGCGTTCTGGCGCCTTGATCCTGGACGAAACGACTCGCCCCTCGCGAACATGGAGGTCGAGTGGAGGCGGATGAAGTGGCAGGGGGGGGTGATCGAGCTCTGCGAACTCCCGGCGAACGAACACCTCGAGGGTATCAGTCTGGTCCCGCAACTCGAGAAACCTGGTGCCGCGCGAACCGTCCCCGTCCTCTCCTCGTGCGCGGCTCCGTGGAGTTCGACAAAAGCCGCCGAACCCCGGGCAGCGTCAGGATCGCATCGCCGCGCGGCCGGCGTGCTCTCCGCCCACCAGACCGACGAGCTTCTTGACGATTCCCCCGAAGTTCTCCGTCTGCGCCAAGAGTCCCTGAGCTGCACCGGACGACGCCTGGGCGCAGGCCGCGTTGTCCTGTGTCACCTGGTCCATCTGGCCCACCGCCCCGTTCAGCTGGTCGATACCGACCGCCTGGGCTCCGGAGGCCGTGGCGATGTCATCCACGAGCTCGACCACGCGACGGGCCGTGGTGTCCAGCTCGCAGAAGACCGCGCTGGTTTGCGCGACCAGCTCCGAGACGCCCTGGACGTTGCCCTGATTCTCACGGATGATCTGCTGCGTCTCTCCCGCTGCCTCGGACGCCCGCCCCGCCAGGGTGCGCACCTCGTCCGCGACGACGGCGAAGCCGCGACCGGAGTCGCCGGCTCGCGCCGCCTCCACGGCGGCGTTGAGCGCGAGGAGGTTCGTCTGAAACGCGATCTCGTCGATGCTCTTCGCGATGCAGAACGTCTGGTCGCTGACGCTGCCGATGCGCGCCATGGCGTCTCTCAGAGACCCCACGACGTCGTGGGCCCGCTTGGCGAGTTCCTGCGTCTCCTGCATCGAGCGGTTCGCCTCTTGCGCATGATTCGCGTTCTGCTGGGTCATCTCCGAGATCTCCTGCAGCGACGCCGACGTCTGCTGGAGCGAGGAGGCCTGCACCGCGGCGGCCGCGCCGACTTGCTCGCTGGCAGTGGAGACCTCCGCTGACGTGGCGAACAGCTCTGCGGCCTCCTTGTCGAGGCTCGAGATGATGCCCTTGACGGGTCGGATGACGTAGTGCACGAGGCAGACGTGAGTGACGAAGCAGAGCAGTGCGATGCCGAGACCGGCGTAGAGACTCATCCACCGCAAACTCGAGGCCCCGGCCTGACGAATCGACGCTCCGGTTGCGCCAACGACGCTCTCTATCCGCGCGGAGACCGCGGCCAAGCTGCCTTGAATCGCGGCGAAGTTGAGCCCCAGGCTCAACGAGCCGACCGCCTCTTCGTCGACCAGGATGCGCCTCGTCAATACGGAGACCTCCCCGCGCCGCGCCGTCGAACCAGCGATCACGTCGCCGTCGATGTCATGGAACACGACGTACTCGACGTCCGGGTCGCTTACGACGCTCTGAGCCAGCCTGTCGAGGGTTTCGAAGTCGTAGCCGCTGATCAGGGATGCGGCGGCTTGGGTCAGCAGGTCGACAAGCGCCTCTCCCTTCTGCTGGAGAGTCTGGCGGAGGAGTTGCTCCTCCTGTTGCTGCTCGGCCTTCAACCGCCCGACGAACACCTCGGCCTGCTCGCTCTGCGCTTTGTGAGCCGTCGAGCTCATCAGCAGAGCCAAAGCGGCGATGAGAAGAGCAGTCAATACCGAGACGATCCCGATAAACTTCGCTGTCACCCCCCGGCACTGCAGAATCTTCATCTTCGTTCTACCCGTTGTGAGATCCCCAGCCGTCCTACGAGCGAATCGCTCGTAGGAAGACTAACATCGAGTGCGTCTGACAGTCGATCCATGCCGATGTCATCTATTCGAATGATGTAGCAGTGAAGTCAACCCCAAGCGCGTGCTTGTTGGGTCTCCCGGGGCTGCTACTCGGAACTCAAAGGAGGCAGTTTCATGCCCGCAAGACGCTGTTTCGTGTTCATGGGTCTCGTTGTGGGTGTTTCCTATGTCGCCCTGGCCACGGCGGACGACGACGACGCATTCCCGTACCGCTCGGACTACGGCGACGTGCGGTTCATCGGCTCCGAGGAGCTGTCCGACCGACAGGACTCCGGGGAGGTCGTCATCGTCGACGTGCGGTCCAAGATCGAGTTCGACGTGATCCACCCCGTCGAGGCGGTGCACATCCCGGTGTCGAACATGCGCTTCGTGAAACGGGTCAAGGCGCTCGTCGAGAAACACCCCGGGAAGACGATCGCCTTCTACTGCAACGGCGTCACGTGTCTCAAGTCGTACGAGGCTGCGCGCAAGGCGGCGACGGGAGGCGTGAAGGGCTGCTACGCGTATGACGCCGGCATCCCCGAGTGGGCGCGGCTCTATCCGCGCAAGACGCTGCTTCTCGGCAAGACGCTGACCGACCCCGAGCGGCAGCTGATTCCGAAGGCGGCCTTCAAGCGGCGGTGCCTCGGGTTCGAGGCGTTCCGGAAGATGTCACGACAGCCCGACGTGATGGTGCTCGACGTTCGGGATCGCATCCAGGACAGTGGCGAGCTTCCCGGTGTCAAGACGACGACGAGCATCCCGCTCGACCGCCTGATTCCGAACTTCGTGGAGAAGCGGCAGCACCAGGACAAGACGCTGTTGATCTTCGACCAGGTCGGCAAGCAGGTCCGCTGGCTGCAGTACTACTTGGTCGACAAGGGGTACACAAAGTTCTACTTCCTGCGCGGCGGAGCGACCGCCGTGTTGCGGAAGCAGTCCTACCGGTAGCAGAACTCGCGCGGAGTCGTGCAGGATGTCCTGACCGGCAACACGGCTATCTCCCCAGCCTCGACGACAGGCCGCGGAGCGACGTCTCCTTCCAGCAGCACGCTTTCTTTCGCCGTCTTCTGTCGGAGATAGCCGGCTGCTGATCCGGATCGCGGCGCCTCAATTCCGGGCCTGCGGTTCGAGCGCCATCGTCGCCTGGTTGAGATAGCTGCAACCGCACTGAGCTGCGCCGTCCGACACGAGGACGAGGCCGCCCGCGGGCGTCGCGTCGACCCAGCAGCCGATGCGCATGCCGCCGTAGTTGCGGATCTCTTCGGTGCCGAATTCGTAGTATCCGAACGTTCCCGATCGAGACACGAGCAGATGCTTCGATCCGATGACCGGGCCACACGTGAAAGACTTGTTCCGCATCGAGAAGCCAGTGCGCTGGCCGGTCTTGACGTCGAACTTGGCGCCGGCGATCACGACCTGACCGCCGTTGAGAATCGGCCGCTGCGAACCGCTGCCGCCACGCCACAGCTCTTCACCGGTCGACGCCGTGTAGGCGACCATCTCGCCGCCAGCGTCGGCCCTGAGTCGTGAGGCCGGCGCGTTGCCGCTGATCAGAACGTCGCGCTCGGAATCGACGGCCAGAAGCGAGTTGCGGCATTTCGGCGCGCTCCAGATGACATCGCCCGTACGGCTGTCGAGGGCGACAATTCGGCCATCGGGGCGGGAAGTCATCGTTGCGTACTCCGACTGCCAACGAGTACCTCGCTGCACGGCGGCTTCGCGCGCTTCGGCGACCAGCTTCTTCTCGGGATCGTGGCGATGGTCGTCGACGGCGCACAGGGGCCGGTCGATGACGTAGACTCTGTTGCCGCCGTGGGCGATCGAGTTGTTGCCAATCGCGTGCTTCGGTGTGAACCGCCACAGGGATGAGCGTGCCGGAAAATCCGGCGATCCCTTCGCCGTCGGCGAGCGCTGCGACGCGCTGACCGACGCCTGGGTAGTTGTTCCGGAAGACACACATCTCATCGACGATGGACAGGAACGAGCCGCCGTTCGCCTTGTGCTCGGCGTGACGGAAATAGCGCAAGCGGCCGGTGTCGCGGTCGAAGGCGGCCGGCGCGCCGCGACCCGTCGGAACGATCAGCGTCGCGCCTTCGGCGGCCAAGTAGCCGTGGGCGGCCGGGCCGCTCTTCGAGACGCCGCCGCGCGGCTTCGGCATCTCCAGGCTGCCCGCCGAGCCGTTGCGCCAGATGGTCTCTCCCGTGCGCGGGTCGATAGCGTGAACGTAGATGCCCTCGCTCGGCCAGATTCCAGCGGCGAAGTACAGAACGTCGTCCAGCAACACCGGGCCGCCGCGAGCCGGCCAGCGAGAGATCACCCGGTCGTTTCCCAGCAACCGCTCGTCGCGCGGTCCTCCTCGAACGCGCCAGAGCACCTCCCCATCGCTGGCTGTCATGCAGTACAGGACTCCGTCGTCGCTGGCGACGAACAGGCGGTCTCTCCAGATGACCGGCGCGAAGCGGACGGGGCCGTCCGTGAACCGCACCCAGCGAGTCTTCCCGGAGTCGGCGTCGATCGCGACCACCCTGTCGTCGGCGGAGCTTCCGAAATAGATGCTGTCGCCGGCGGCGACCGGATAGAACGTGTGGTCGAACTGCAGTCGAAGGCGGGACGGCCACGCTCGACGGGGCCCGTGTCGGTCCACGCGTTTCCACGCCAGGGACAGGTTCTCCGGGAGCGGCTCGCTCGTGTAACTGGTCCGCCCGGCGTTGCCACGCTGCATCGGCCAGTCGGCCCGGACCTCGTCGCCATGCGCGAGGCAAGCGATCGAGACCAGAGCGTACACCGAGTTCGGGAGCGAAGGTGTCTTCATGTTCTCAGGCAGCCGCTCCCTAGGTTCTCGGCGACGAGTCGATGCAAGTAGAGCCGGAACTGGGTTTTCGCGAGGGATGACCAACGACGTGAAGCACGACAAAGAAGCTCACCGGCGCCCATCGCCGCTTCTGAACAACTACTCAATCCTGCCCGACCACGGCCGCGATGTCACGGGGTGGTGAGATCGCCCGCGGAAAGAGAGTAGTGACCGTCGATCAGCAGCGCCAACATCCACGCCGATGCATCGTTCCGCAAAGAGAGTCGCGCTTCTGTCGGTGGTCGTCGGTGTGGTTGTCGCCGTCTCGCTGGCCGGGCTATCGTGGGACGGCATTCTCGAAGAATGGTACATTCATCGGCTGTCCTCCGACGACGAGGCGGTGCAGCTTCACGCAGCGGAGAAGCTCGTGGCACTGGACTCGGCTCGGTCGATCTCGACACCACGCGGAGCTGTCAAGGGGTGTGTCATGACGCCCACGCGTCCGCTGTGGTAGCTTTCGGTGCGACGCGGCGATCGTCGCGACGCCCGTCGCGGACTCCGGGAATCGTGCCCATGCGCTTCTGGAACCTTGCCTCGACCACCTCGCAACGCCGCCGCAAGCGCATCTGCGCGAAGCCGTTCCCCGATGCGTGGCGCCGAATTCTGGCGGTTCGTGTTCGAAAGTACGCACGACTGCCGGCGGCGAGTAGGGATCGGCTGCGCGATGTCGTCCGCATCTTCATCGCCGAGACGAGCTGGGAGGGCTGCAACGGCCTCGAGATGAGCGACGAGATTCGGGTGACCATTGCCGCGCACGCCGGTCTCATGACGCTGGGCTTCGACGGCTTCTACTTCGATGATGTGAGCTCGATCGTCGTCTATCCGACGAGCTTCCTGACAGAGCCTCGCGATGGCGTCCGTAGCGCGATCATTGGCCAAGCGCACGGCACGGGCACGGTCGTGCTCTCGTGGAAAGACGTCGCGCGAGGCATACACGTTTCGGGCGTTGCTGTTCCGCGAGAACGGAGAGTGGGATCGCGCTATCGCCGACTGCGATCACGCGCTCGAGCTGGCTCCGGACGACGTGAACGTGCTCCGCGATCGCGCCTCCGCGCACGAGGGCAAGGGAGACCTCGATGCGGCGATCGCCGACCTGAGCCGCGCGGTCGAGGCACTGCCGGAGTTCGCGTACGCACGCGTGTTGCGAGCCTTCCTTTACCAGGAGCAGGGGCGAGTGCAGGAGGCCGTGGAGGATCTCGATGCCGCGATCGACACCGATCCGGAGTGCGCCGATGCGTTTTCGGCGCGAGGCTTCCAGCGGTATCTCGACGGCGATATGGACGCTGCGTTGCACGACCTGGACATCGCGATCCGTCTCGACCCGGACGCACGCGTCAACTACGGGTATCGGGTAGAAGTCCATCTCGAGCGGGCAGACTACGACGCGGCTCTCTCGGACGCGGATCGCGCCGTAGCGCTCGATCCCCAGTCCGAGTTCGCACGCCAACAACGTGGCGAGGTGCGTCTCGAACGCGGCGAACTCGCGGAGGCTGCGGCGGACCTCGACGAGGCCATACGGCTCGAGCCCGGTGAGGGGATGAGTTGGCTGTTACGCGGCAACGTGGAGTACGACCGGTGCCGAAACTCCGAGGCAAACGGGTGGTACAACGAGTCAGTTCGACTTCTCCCCGACGCTCCGCTGCCGCTCCACAATCGCGGTGTCGCACGTCTGCACACGGGTGAGCTCGACCGGGCGATCGACGATCTCGACGCGACCATCGCGCTCGATGCGGAGAACACGCTCGACGCACTCTCTCATGCCTATCGCGCGGTCGCGCGGGTCCGCGCCGGCGACGCGGACGCGGCGCTGAGCGACGTGGAGGACGCGCTCCGCCTCGATCCAGAGTGCGCCACCGCGTACTACGCGCGATCGCTCGTCTGGGCCGCTCGCAACGACGACGGGCGCGCGCGTGCGGATCGGGATCGAGCCGAGGAGCCGCGGACGTGCGAGCACTGGGAGCGGTGGCGGCGGTGATCCGTTCGCGCCGCGAGCCTGCTCCGTTCGTGGTCCTCGGCGACCTCAACGCGTCGGAAGGAAACCGGGCGGTGCGTTTCCTCAAGGGAGAGCTGCCGCGTGCGAGCGACGACGGGCCGAGCGTCTCCTCGCCGAACCTCGTCGACACGTTCCGTGTACTCCACCCCGAGAAGAACGACGTGGGCACGTTCAACGGGTGGCGCGACGAAGTCCGTCCGGGGAAGATCGACTACGTGTTCGCGCCGTCATGGATGCGTGTGCTGGAGGCGAGGATCCTCCGCGACCGTGAGGGCGGGCGGTATCCGTCGGACCACTTTCCGGTGTCGGCGCGGCTCGTCGTTCCGCGGGTGCGCGAAAGCTGAGCCGTAGATCAGGCTTTCTGTCGACGGCAGCGCAACCAGGCTGACTCTGTGCTGCCGGGCCGCTCGAGGTGTTGACTTCGTTCGTGAGGCGCGGGATTGTGGGGAGTGTCCGCGGCGGTAGTCGCGGGTGTGGAAGTCGATTCTGGGCGCGGAGGCGCGTGCACTACGTCGATCCACGTTACCGGGCCGGCTGGTCGGTGTAGCGAACCTTGTTGAAGATGAAAAATCTCCTCCTACTCGCGGCGGTTCAGTTGTTCGTGATCACGATCGGCTTGCATGTCGGCCACTGCGCCGAACCGGCCGAGGCCAAAGGCACGCGAGAATCGATCTGCGGGCGGTTGACCCGCCAATTCGGGTTCAGGGATGTCGTCTTTGCCGAGCGGGCCCACAACGGGCGCGGGAAGGTCAGCGACGGACACTGGTACGCGAACCTCGGCTATTACGCTCGGGCCCCACACAAGAAGGCCTACTCCTCGGGCGGCTCGCTCCGCAAGCTCGATCTGAGCACAGGCAAGGTCACGGTTCTGCTCGAGGACGACCGGGGGACCTTTCGTGACCCTGTGGTGCACTATGACGGCAAGACGATCTTGTTCAGCTATCGCAAGGGAGGAACCGGCCAGTTTCATCTGTTCGAGATCCGATCTGACGGCAGCGGCCTGCGACAGCTGACGACCGGTATCTACGATGATATCGAGCCGTGCTGGCTTCCGGACGACTCGATCATGTTCGTCAGCAGCCGGGCCAGGCGTTACGTGAACTGCTGGGTCACGCAGGTCGCGACGTTATACAGATGTGACCGCCGCGGTCAGAACATCCGGCAGATCTCGGCCAACATCGAGCACGACAACACCCCGTGCGTGCTGGCGGACGGAAGGGTCGTTTTTCAGCGCTGGGAGTATGTCGATCGCAGTCAGGTCCACTATCACCACCTGTGGAGCGTCAATCCGGATGGCACGGGGCAGATGGTGTATTACGGCAACATGCGCCCCGGCGGGGTCTTCATCGATCCGCAACCCATCCCCGGCTCGAGCCGGATCGTCTTCGTCAACTCGCCCGGTCATGGCAGGGCGGAGCATGCGGGAGCGATCTGCACCGTGACCGGTCGGAATGGGCCCGACGACCCCCGTGCGCTCCGCGTGGTGCACAACGGGGGAAATCTGCGGGATCCCTGGGCGTTGTCGAAGGACGACTTCCTGGCCGCACAGGGCAAGAGCCTGGTTCACCTGTCCGGGACGGGCGAGCTGACGATCCTGTACACGCACGGTGGCTCCGAGCTGAACGAGCCGCGCCCGATCATGCCGCGCCAGCGCGAACGCGTCATTCCCAGCCGCGTCGATCTGTCGCGGACCACGGGCTCGCTCATGCTGACCGACGTGACGGTCGGCCGGAACATGGACGGCGTCAAGAGGGGCCAGATCAAGAAGCTGCTGATTCTCGAATCGCTACCGAAGCCGATCAACTACACGGGCAGCATGGAGCCCACGAGCTACGGTGGCACTTTCACGCTGGAGCGTGTTCTCGGGACGGTACCGGTAGAGGAGGACGGATCGGCCCACTTCGAGGTACCCGCCAATAGGGCGCTTATCCTGCTCGCGCTCGATCAGGAGGGCCGGGCGGTCAAGCGCATGCAGAGCTTCCTTTCAGTCATGCCTGGCGAGGAAGCCAGTTGCATAGGCTGTCATGAGCACAGACGCACCGCGCCACGCACCGCCGAGACGGGTCGACCCACGGCGTCGAAGCGCGCGCCGAGCCGGATCTCTGCCGTGCCGGGGATTCCGGATGTCATCGACTACCCACGCGATATCCAGCCGATCCTCGACAAGCATTGCGTCCGGTGCCACGACCCGCAGAAGCGCGGCGGGGGCGTGATCCTCACCGGCGATCACGGCCCGGTGTATTCGCACAGTTACTACACCCTGAGCGCCACCTACCAGTTCTCGGACGGCCGGAACCTCCCCAAGAGCAATTATCCGCCCTACGGACTGGGTGACGCGGCGAGCCCGATCATGAAGATGCTCCGCAGCGAGCACCATGACGTGAAGCTGAGCCAGCGTGAGGTGGAGATGATCCGACACTGGATTCACTGCGGGGCGCCGTATATCGGCACGTATGCGGCGTTGATCCAGGGGATGATCGGCAGCACGGGGTACGAGGCGTCCCACTTCACGGCCATCGACACACGGATCCTGAAGAGCAAGAACGTCCAGCGAGCGTCACAGGTCATCACGCGCCGGTGTAGCGGCTGTCATGTGGGAGTGCGCACCGTCCCCAAGCACCCCGCGGACTGGGGGCAGGGCACGAAGCTCATCCAGCCGCAACGCGCCTGGAGGATCAAGCAGCGTGACAACCGAGCAGCCTGGCGTTTCCAGCAGCACATTCTCTACAACCTGACGCGCCCCGAGCTGTCCGTACAGCTTCTGGCTCCTCTGGCGAAGAAGGCCGGTGGATGGGGCGCTTGCCGTGAGATCAGCCGGGCGGGAGGGGGCGCCGGTACGATCACCGACAAGGTCGCTACAGTCTTCGCGTCGACAGATGATCCGGACTACAAGACACTGCTAGCTGCCATCCTGGACGCCAAGGCCCTGCACGACTCCGATCCGCGCTGGGACACGCCCGGCTGGAAGGCGCCCGTGGAGTACATCCGCGAGATGAAACGGCATGGGATCCTCCCCGAAACGTTCGATCGGGAAAAAGACCCGCTAGACCCGCATGAAACCGACAAACGCTACTGGCACGCGGTGACTGGCCATCACCTGCCCGGCAGAGAACCCGACCTCCACGCGAACCCGACCATCCGAGCCATGTGCCTCGAGGGCACGTTGACGCCCGACGGCAGCGAGTTCAAGCCCGATGCCGCCAGCCTGACTACCGGCAAGCCGGCGACATGCTCGACTGCACTGGCCGGATCCCCGGCGCATTTCGCCAATGACGGCCATGCGGACGACACGAGCCGCTACTGGGCGATGGACGTCGCCAAAGGGGACCCCGCCTGGTGGCAGGTAGACCTCGAGAAACCGACCGGCGTGGGCCGCATCGTGGTCGTCGGATTCTATGGCGACGATCGCTGCTACGGCTTTGCCGTGGAGACATCCGTCGACGGGAAGACGTGGGACCTCGCGGCCGACAAGCGCGACAACCGAGCGCCCTCTACGGCCAAGGGCTACACGTGCCTCTTTGGCCAGCGTACCGTGCGGTACATCCGGGTCACTCAGACGAGCAATTCTGCGAACACAGGCCGGCACCTGGTGGAGGTGATGGCGTACGGGGAGTAGAGAGTCTCTGAGGCGCTCATCGGTTCCACGAAACGCGTCGAGCTAGCCCCCTCTGAATCCTAGCCCGGGCGTTGCCCGGAACCCAATGTCGGAGGCCGCCGAGAGGAAAGAACTCTAAGGAACCCAGGAACCCAGGAAAGGAAGTGGATGCGCCCTCCCTTCCTGGGTTCCTGGGTTCCTTAGAAATCCTACTTGGAGGCGGCAGAAACCTTCGCCGGAGAACAAGATTTTGGACGTCAGTAGTACAGAACCCCTCAGTGAGGGCCTCACTCCGAGATCCTGATCTCCCCCAGCTCCAACTCCTGCCCTGGCTGGGGAACCAGGAGCTCCGACTGCCAGCTCCCCTCGCGTCCCCGGACCTCGATTCTGACCTTCACCGGTGCGGCCCGGAGCTGGCCCTTCAGGTGGAACCGCCCGTTCTCGCCGATCTTGGCGCTGAGATACTCGATCTTCTTGTAGGCGCCGTCACCGTCGTCCTCGTAGACGGCCCGGAACCGAGCCCAGAGGTTTCGATACGGCTCGCCGACCTTGGAGAGGAGGGTACCCGTAAGTGCGCCGGTCGCGGGCAGCTCGATGAGTATCTCCGGTAGCACCGAGCCCACCTCGACGGCCATCTTCCGGGTCTTGACCGTGGGCCCACGGGGGAAGGAGTGGAACTCGAGCTGAAACTGCTTCACGGGGTGGAAGATCTCGAGTTCGTGACGGCCTTCCTCATCGAGCCGGCACGAATTCCCCTGTCCGAAGCGCTTCCCACCCGGAAGCTGCACGCCGACATGGTAGCTCACCGACCGCGGGGTAGACCCGTCCTCCCCGATAACGCGGAAGGGGATGCGGATCGGGTCGAACACCTCGAGGTCCATCTCGAGCTCCTCGCCTCCACCCAACTCGAGCGTCTTGCCGAAGCGCTCGGCAATAAGGTCGGTCATCGCATCCCAGCTGCTTTCGGGGGTCGGGGTGAGCCGGTAGCTACCGGGCCCGGAGGTGAGCTCGATCTCGTACCTCCCCTCCCGGTCGGTCTCCACGCGCACCGTGTAGAGGGGTTTCCCATCCTTGGAGACGCCGATGGTGATGCCTGGAACCGGCGTCCGGTTTCCCGCGGTTACCACTTTCCCCCCGATCGTCATGCCGAGCGTGATCGTCTGGTTCCACTCCTTCGTCTCGCCGGACTTGATCTGGAAGCGGTTCTCGTGACGGGGGGTCAGGGGCTTGCCCGTTCCGGCGGACGGATCGAAGACGAAGGCTGAGTAGTAGAAGTCCGGAGGAAGGGGATGGATCTCGTAGTGGCCGTGGACGTCGACTACCGCCATCGTCTCGGCGTAGGGAATGCGCCCGGTATTCTCGGGCACGGAGCGGGGCCAAGGCACGGTGGTGGTCACGTACACCTGCGTCCCGGCAGCCGGGAGTCCGTCAGCCCAGAGAATACGTCCCCGGAGGCTTGCCGGCGGCCGGAACCGGAGTACGAGGGGCCCGTCCCGACGAGCGACCTCCCTGAAGAACTGCTGTCCCTGCGAGCCGGAAGAAACCTGTAGCGTCGCGTGCGTCGCTCCCGGATGGACCGACAGTGCGAACGTACCGTCCTTCTCCGTGCTCGAGAACACGTCGGAGCTCACCAGGCCATCGCGGTTCCAGGCCTGATAGATGCTGACGACGCCATCCGTCATCGGCTGCTCGGCCTCTGTGAACACGGTGCCCCACACCCCGAACCGTTCTCCCAGGGTGAGGGTCACCTTCTTCTCGAGCGGCGTGGGATCCGTATCGCCATCTTCCCCTTCGGGCCTCTCCATTCGAATGAGCTTCCTGTTGGATCCAAGCTCCCCATGCAGCGCTACCAAACTCAGCGACGCGCCTTCTTCGATTCCCTCGAAGTGGAACTCTCCCTCCTCGTCGCTCGACAACCAGAAGCAAGCGCCGTGCTGCCAGTAGTCATCTTTCAGGACATCGAATCGTTGGCTCTTCTTCGGGTGGAGCGCGAGACAGACGTCGGAATCGGGAACCGGCTCGCCAGCGGGATCGACCACCTGGCCAATGATCCGTCCGCCTTCCTTCTCGTCGGCGCCTTCTCCACCGGTGTCTCGCGCGACGACAGTCGATTGGTCCGGTCTCGGGTCGGCGGGCGGCGCGCTGGATTCCAGCGAGTCCGTCTGAGAAGAAGCGATGGCGCTCACCTCCCCCGCTCGGGGGTTCGTGTCAGGCGATTCGTGGTCGGTGTCTCGACTCGCGCGCCAAAGACAGACTCCCGTGGCGATGACGATGGCGACGGCGATGGAGGCGGGAATAACGGTCTTCATAACCACTCCTGAGATGATTGCGGCCGATGCGCCCGCGGAGGCAGCCGAACCGGTAACGGACTCAACGCAGTGAGTTGATGACGATGCTGAACGTGGTAACGCGGTCGACGCCGCGGAGACCTCGGTTCCGGCCACGGCCATCTTCCCCAGAGAGCCACGCAGTGCTGGGGGGAGAGGCCGTGACGACGCCGCTCCGAGCCCCCCGAGGACCGCCGCTAACCCCGGTACGCTGGAGCAGATTCCGCGTCTCTTGAGGCGACGCCGGGTGGATTCGATGCCGGTGCGGATCCGATAGTGAATCGTCTCGCGCGACAGACCGAGTTGCTCCGCGACCGCCGCCTGGGTCCGGCCCCGTAGGTAGTGCTCGACGATGGGAACGCGCTTGTCTTCAGGCAGGGATCCGATGACCTCGTCGACGACGGCCTGCACCTCCTGCCACTCCAGTTCATCGGAGACCGCCGGCGACGGATCAGCGCGGTCTGGAGAAGCCTCCAAAGACGTTCGCGGCCGGCTCCGCTCGGTGCGCAGGAGGCTGATCGAGAGGTTGGTCGCGACGCGATGCAGCCACGGACCGAGCGAACTCCGTATCGCTTGCGCATCGCGCGCCAGACGGAGAAAGCACTCCTGGGTGATGTCTTCAGCGCTGTGGACGTCCCTCAGGATGCGACGTGCCGTGGAGAAGACCAGCCGCGAATAGCGCTCGACGATCTCCTGGAACGCATCCGCATCCTGCTCGTGCAGCCATCGACGAACTAGAGTGGCGTCGCTCCGTGCCATCCGTAGGTCTCCAAGTGATTCGCTGTCTACCAAAGGGACGCTTCAGGGACGGCGAGCGGTGAAGAAAACCAGGAGATTCCCGCGTCGCCCGCCGGCTACGTCACCCGCTGCCAGGTCTTCAGCTTCAAGGAGTGGAATGCTGTGCACGCGAAGCCGCGGCGGGACAGAGTCTCTCCCGAGCCGCGTCTACGTTTCCCGCGTTTCCAGCGACGACCCAGAATCGGCGCTCGCGGTCAGGACGCACTGTGTCCGGCCCCAGCACATCGACCCAGAGCCGTGCTCCACGGCCCTCCTCGACGGCGAAGCCGCTCGGGAGAGCAAACTCTCCGCCGCCGCTCTCGACGACGACATCCCACAACCCCAGTTCCTTCCCGCGAAGGTCAAAGGTCGGGGTGATCGTCGTTCCCAGACGAGTCACACGCGAGCCGTCTCCGACGATATCGCTGTGGTCCGGCCACCGACAGCGCGGATGCGCCCCGATCCGGTCAACTGTTTGGTCACGATGAACACGCTTCCACCGCTGGCGGAAGACCCACCTGCGCCATCGGCGGAGATCGCTCCATCAACGCTCAACGTCTCCGTCACGACGAGCTGGATCGCGCGCCCCCCCAGGTTGTTGCCCTCCGCTTCCCAAGTCCAGCGGTTCGACGGCTGAACCATAGGGGGAACCGGCTCCTGCGCCACCGCCTCGGCCGCCGTAGCTTCCACCCGACGCCCCGTCCGTTAGACTTCCGGGCCCCTGCAAGGCCCCGTGCCCCAGTCCATTCGCTGAGATGGACGAGCCCGCATCGATGTGAATATCCTGGGCGCGAACCGCAGCTCTGCCGCCCGGAGTGTGCGCGCACTTCCTGGCAGCGGAGTCATCGAGTACGACCGTCACGCCGCGGTGAGACAGTGCCCACGAGAGAACGGCGGCCTCGCCCCTTCCCAAGTCCCACCCAGCGACGATCGGTTCGACACGATCAACGGTCTCGACGAACTCGGCGCCTTCTTCCGACACCCACAGTCGAGCAGCGTCCTCTGGCGGGCCCGCCAGAATCTCCTGAGCGACATCCGACGGGATGACAAGCCGGTCCGCCACCTCATGCAGCAGGTTGAGCCTGCCGATCTTCCCGAGCACGATGAGCGGCGACGAGTTGACGACCCACGTCTCACTCACGGGGCGCCTCTCCCTCGAGGTCCTCTCGGGTTTCCTGAAAAGGCGAAACGCCGAGACGAGAGAGTGCCTCGAGGAAGTCGTGCCGACTCAGCCCGGCGATCTCGGCCGCTTTGGCCTGCGAAAGCATGCCGACTTCGTACCACTTGACCGCGCCGCGATGCGGAGTTCCTTGACTCCCACGCCTTCGACCACTCCCACGCCTTCGACCA
>CAYMRB010000210.1:0-16802 GCA_964392615.1 uncultured Planctomycetia bacterium
TTCTGGGCGGATGAGTTCGACGGCAAGAAGCTCGACCTGAAGAAGTGGGGATACCGCCAGCTCGGCAAGCGGCGGGACGCGATCAACGTCAAGGACACCGTGCGCCTCGACGGCAACGGACATCTCGTCCTCGAGACGAAGAAGGTCGGCGACGAGTTCCACACGGCGATGATCGGCACGCAGGGGAAGCTCGACACGACGTTCGGCTACTTCGAGTGCCGCGTGCGGTTTCAGAAGCAGCACGGGCATTGGTGGGCGTTCTGGCTCCAGTCGCCGACGATGGGCAAGGTCGGCGATCCGCGCGCGAACGGCACGGAGATCGACATCATCGAGTACCTGCCGAATCGTCCCGAGACCGCGCACCTCAACCTGCACTGGGACGGCTACGGCAAGGACCACAAGCACGCGGGAACGAAGGTCAAGCACAAGGGGCTCGACAAGGGGTTTCACACGATCGGTCTGGAGTGGACCCCGACCGAGTACGTGTTCACCATCGACGGCAAGGTCGCCTGGCGTACGAAGGAAGCCGTGTCGCACCGCTCCGAGTACATCATCCTCAGCCTCGAGGTCGGCAAGTGGGCGGGGGACATCCGCAAGGCGAAGCTGCCGGACAGCGCACTGATCGACTACGTGCGGGTGTACAAGAAGAAGGGCGACAAGACGACGAACCTCGACGCCCCCCCGATGGAAGCCGAGCGGCGGTGGCGAGTCTTCCCGGACGGAATCCCGGCGGACGCCGACGCGCTGCGGTTCAACATCGACGCGTGTGTCGCGCTGGCGAAGCGGCACGCGGATCCGGCGACAAAGGCTGAATGGGAGTCTCGCCGCCCCGAGGTCGAGCGGTCGTTTCGGCGCGCGCTGGGATTCGATCCGTGGCCCGAGAAGACGCCGCTCGACGCGCGCATCACCGGCCGCTCCGAGCGCGAGACGTACACCATCGAGAACCTGCTGTTTCAGAGTCAACCCGACTGGTACGTGACCGCGAACGTCTACGTGCCGAAGGACGCGCCGCGGCCGCTGCCGGCGATCGTGGTCACAGCCGGGCACGCGATGCGGGAGGGCAAGAACTACGACCTCTACCGGACCGCGCAGCTCGGCCTGGTCCGCCAGGGCTTTCTCGTGCTGGCGTACGATCCGGTCGGGCAAGGCGAGCGCCGGTTGATGGGCAACTCGCACCAGGTCGGCTATGCCGCGCTGCTCGTCGGCCAGTCGAATCTGCACGTCATGGTGTGGGACACGATCCGCGCCGTCGACTACCTCGAGACGCGCGACGACGTCGATCCGAAGCGTATCGGCCTGACGGGCAACTCCGGCGGCGGCTTGAACACGATGTACGCGATGCCGGTCGAGCCGCGCTTCGCGGCCGGCGCGTCGTTCTGCTGTCTGTGCTCCTTCGAGGCCTGGATCGCCGACGGGGGCAACCACTGCATCTGCAACCACCTGCCGGGCGCAGTTCGCGACTTCGAGCAGTTCGAATTCGTCGCGCTGTGCGCGCCGCGGCCGTTCATGGCAGGCAACGGAGCGAAGGACTCCATCTTTCCGATCGCCGGCGTGCGCAAGACGATCGATCGCGCTCGTAAGATCTACGCGTTTCGTGATCATGCGGACCGCGTCGCGTTGCGCGAGGCCTCTCTGCCGCACGGGTGGTCGCAGCCGTTGCGAGAGGCCGCGTATGGCTGGTTCGATCGCTGGCTACTCGACAAGGGCGATGGGGCTCCGCGGACGGAGACGAAGCAGGATCTCGAGAGCTGGAAGTCGAGCGACCTGCAAGCGCTCGAGGGCGGCGAGATGCCGAACGGCGCGAAGACGTACGTCGATCTCGTGCGCGACGAAGCCGATCGCCTGATCGCCGCGTATCCGAAGGTGCCAGAAGGCGACGCCGCTCGCGGCGCGTGGGCGGCGAGCGTCCGCAAGAAGCTCTGGGCGGTGCTCGGAGGGAAGCCGGAGGCACTGGCGCCGACGGCCGAAGCGAAGGGCTCCTTCGAGTGGAACGGCCACACGGTCGAGCGTCTCGCGATTCGCACGGAGCGTGCGTTGAAGGTGCCGGCGCTGCTCATCCGGCCGATGGGATCGTCGTCGCCCATGCCGGTCGTCGTGCTGCTCGACGACGCCGGGAAGCAATCGGTGCGCGAGTCTTCCGTGGCCGCAGGGCTATTGAAGCGCGGCGTGGCCGTGCTCGCCCTGGACGTGCGCGGATTGGGCGAGGTCGCCGTGTCCGCCAATCACTGCGCGAGCGATGCGATCGTCCTGGGTCGCCCGATGCTGGCGCAGCAGGCGTGGGACGTCGCGTGTGCCGTGCGGTATCTCGTCTCGCGCGACGCGATCGACGGTCGCCGCATCGCCGTCTACGGACGGGGTAGCACGGCCACCATCGCGACGTTGGCCGGTGCGCTGTTCGATGACATCGCGGCGGTCGTCGCGGAAGGCGCTCCGGGAAGTTTTGCAGAGACGATCGCGGATCCGTTACCGCAGCCGCTGTGGCACTACGCACCGAATATCCTGAAGGCGGTCGACGTGCCGCAGCTCGTCGCGCTTTGTCGGGGCGGGCGATATCTCCAAGTCAATCCGGTCGGCGTGGACGGGAGGCTCGACAGGCGCGAGGCGTGGGAACGGTTCGTGCTGGCGGGCGTGCCGGCGGCCGCGTCGATCTACCTCGGCGATGCGCTCGACGCGACGATCGTCGAGTTTCTCACGGAGTAGAGCGGCCACATGACGACCCCCGAACGAATCCTCCGCGTCCTGCTGCGCGTGTATGCCGTCATGACCATGGCGGCGGTTTTTGCGGTCTTCCTGCCGCACTCGTGGATGGCGATCATTCACGAGTGGCTCGGTCTGGGCGAGCTTCCCGACGCGCCGATCGTCGACTACCTCGCGCGCTCGCTCTCCGCGTTCTACGCCATGTTCGGCGTCCTGCTGTGGGTCATCTCGTGTGACGTTCGCCGGTACCGCCCGATCATCGCGTACACCGTGTGGGCCGGCATCGTCTTCGGCGTGGTGATCACGATCGTCGACGCGCGGCTCGATTTTCCGCTGATCGTGACGATCGGCGAGGGGCCGTCGATCATCGTGTTCGCCCTCGTCACCCTCGCGTTTCTGAGTCGCGTCGAGCGTGGCGATCGTGACCGTTGAGCGGATTCCGACTCTTCGGTTCCGCGCGAGACCGCGCGCCTCAGAGCGTCCAGCCCTTGCGGTACGGTCGGTGCAGCAGACGGCTGGCTCCGGCGTGGTTCGCGATCTCGCCCGTCACGGGGTCGTAAGCGAAGGGACCGCGCACCCGACCGGCGACGTTCGCGAGCTGGATCAGCTCGGTCAGCGGCCCGCCGATGTCGAAGCTCGAGAAGGTCTCCCCCCGACCCTTGCAGGCCTCGACCCACTCGCGGTAGTGATTGACGCCGCGGGGCAGCGTCTTGTCGGGGCCCTTGAAGCCCTCGAACTTCTTCTTCGGCAGGAGCGACGAGCTGCGGTTCCACGGGTCCGACGAGTAGATGCTCGCCTTCTCGCCGATGAGCAGCGCGCCGAAGCTTCCCACCGACTCGCCGTGGAGCAGGTCCTTCGACGGTCGCATGGCAACGCCGCTCGAGACCGTCAGCTTCACCGGCGGCAAGTCGCCGCGGGCGGGCAGTTGGAAACAGACGCGCGTCGAACGGGGATAGCCCTCCTCGTTGACGCCGTCAGCCTGACCTTCGATCCGAATCAGGCGTGCGCCCTTCGCCGCGGTCGTTCCGGCCTCCCAGAGCCTCTCCAGATGCAGACCGCGGATGACGAGGTTTCCCGTGTGGCAACCCATGTCGCCCAGTCCACCGCTGCCGAAATTCCGCCAGCTGCGCCAGTTCCTCGGCAAGTAGCTCGGGTGGTACGGGCGCTCCGACGCGGGGCCGAGCCACAGATTCCAGTCTAGCTCGGCGGGCACCGGAGGCGTGTCCTTCGGTCGCACCATCGGCGGATTGCCATCGCCGACCCAGAGATAGGCCTCGCGGATGGTTCCCGCCGATCCGCCCCAGGCCCACTCCGCGGCGCGGCGCACACCCTCGGACTCCGAGCCCTGATTGCCCATCTGTGTGACGACCGAGTGCTTCTTAGCCGTCAACCGCATCGCCCGCGCCTCGTGCACGGTGCGCGTGAGCGGCTTCTCGCAGTAGACGTGCTTGCCCTGCTTCATCGCCGCGATGGCCGCCACGGCGTGCGTGTGATCGGGCGTGCTCACCAGCACGGCGTCGATCTGCTCGTCCATGTCGCCGAGCATGCGACGGAAGTCGCGGTAGAACTTGGCTGCCGAGAACCTCTTCCGCGCACCGCCCGCCTGTCTCTCGTCGGCATCGCACAGCGCGACGATGTTCTGGCTCGCGACCGCCGAGAGATTCGAGCCGCCTCGTCCCCCGACGCCGATGGCCGCGATGTCCAGGCGGTCGTTGGCCTCGTAGCCGAAGGCCAGGCGGCTATCGCAGATCAGAAGTCCGCTTCCGGCGGCCAGCGTGCTCTTGAGGAAGCTGCGTCGGGTGGAAGGGGTTCGCATCAACACGTCTCCTGGCTCGGTTCAACCTAGCGACAAATCGCGAAGGAACGCTTCCATGAGGAGGGAGGCTCGGAGCCGAATCCGATCCGCGTTCATGAGCGTTCATTCGTGGCTCGTTCTGTTCTTCTCTCTTTGCGCCGCCCGCATGCTGACCCGCGCAACGCGCGCGCCCTCGAGCTCGCCCGAGACGAGCACGGGAATGGCGCCAGCGACCAACGATAACTGATCCGGCGCTGTTTTCGCCCCCTGGTTCTCCGCCCACGGCCGGAAGCCCCACGGAATCGCGATCGGCTGCCGTCCGACCTCGGCGATCGACAGATCTCCGTCCGGCGCGGCTGAGTCCTTCTCGATCACGACCTGGCGCGGCCGATCGTCCGCGCACCAGATCGCCCATGTCTCGCCCGCGAGCCCGGCGAACCGCAGCGCGATCACCGCTTCGTCGTCGGTCTCGACGCGCCCGACGTAGCGATCGCGCGTGACGAGCGGCGCGACCGACGCGAGCGCGTGGTACGCGGGCTTCGGCGTCAGGTCTGCGCGGACGAGTCCGAAGTTGTGCTCGTTGTGCTCGCGGTTCCAGCCGTCGTTCTGGAAGTCGTACCACCAGATGCCGCGGACGTACGGCATCCCGCGAGCGAGCAGGAACATGCGCGCCAGGTACGCGGCGCACGTCTCGGCGCTGCGACCGCGCTTGCCGACGTGGGAGGGCCAGCCCATCTCCGTGATGTGGAACGGCACGTCGTGACCGTCGTTGTAGGTCCGCAGCATCGCCTGGACCTTCTCGACCCAGCGCGCCCACGCCTCGGGGCCGCCGGCCGCGCCTGGCGGGCTGTAGTTGTAGCTGTGGATCGACAGGATGTCGCAGTAGCGCATCGCGCCGAGCTTCACGAGGTCTTCGAGCCAGCCGCGATCGACGCCGCCCGACGTCGGCCCGCCGGCTCCGAGCACGGTGACGTCGGGATCGATCGCCTTGATCCGCGGGTAGACCGCCTTCAACAGTCGGAAGTAGTCCTCCGCCGAGCCGTGCGCGCGCTTGCGGAGCCCGATGCCGATGTCCCACTCGTTCCAGATCTCGTACAGACGCACGTCCTTGCCCAGCGACCGCACCATGAACTCCGCGTAGCGGCAAAACCCTTCGATCGCGTCGTCGGAACGCGGATGCGCGCCGTCGTCGTAGTGCGGGTTGCCGTAGTCGAGAATCAACAGCGGATCGATGCCGAGCGCCGTCGCGCGCCGCAAGTACGCATCGCGGCCCGGCTGCATGACGAGCTGACCGCGTTGGCGTTCGACCGACGCCCAGGACAGCTCGTCGCGGATCGATCCGATGCCCGCGCGGCGGACGAGTGCCAGGTTCGGCTCGAGGTCGCCCTTGCCCTGCGAGAAGTGCGTGCACGCGCCGACGACGAACGAACCGCCCGCGAGCAGGTCGACCTCGCGCACGCGCACTGCGAGCGGCGGCGCCGGCTGGCGCTTCGCGTCGAACGTGTAGCGTGTGAAGATCCACAATTCGCCCGGCGTGCGCTCCATCAGATACGGATACGAGAGCTGCCCGCCCGGCTGGCGCGCCAGGACGACCGGCTTCGACCACGTCGTGCCGTCGTCGTTCGAGAAGGCGATCGACAGCTCCTCGCGATGCAACGACGCGGGTTGCGCGAACGCGGGACCGGCCCAGTTGCTCCGTCGCACCTCCTTCGCGCCGGCCGCCTTGATGCGATTCCAGACCAGCGCCAGCCGTCCGCTCGCCAGCCGCCTCAGCCAGCCCGGAGCGCTCGACGCGTCGAGCGAGGTCGGCCGCACCTCGCGCCAGCTGGCACCGCCGTCATCGGAGAGTGCGGACCAGAAGCGATCGAGGCTCGTGCGGATCAGCATCCGCAGACGACCATCGCGCAACTCCACGACCATCGGCTCGACCGCACCGTCGTGGTGGCCGTGGCCGCCGAGGTCAATCCAATTGCTGCGCGCCCAGGTCGCACCGTTGTCGTCGGAGAAGAACGAGCATGCGAGCCAACGCGCCAGCTCGGGCGCCAGGTGCTCGACGGTGACGACCAGTCGTCCCGTCGACGTCTGGATCAGCCCCATGAAGTCGGCGTTGTATCCGTCGAGGAGACGCTGGCGATTCGTCCACGTCTTGCCGCCGTCCATGCTGCGAATCGCCCACAGCTCGAGCTTGCACTCCGGATTCGGCCTCTGCCGCGCGTTGTCCCAGCTGAACTCGTAGCCCGTGAAGTCGAGGTAGAGGACGACGAGAGCCCCGTCGCGCGTCTCGAGGAACTGCCCGACGTGCCCGACGTGGTCGAGCTTCACGCCCGGCGCGATGGATGGCCCCGGCGCCGACCACGTCTTGCCACCGTCGGTGCTCGTGCGGAGCTTGTCGCGGTCGATCACGAGCAGCGTGCCGTCAGCGCGTTGCACGAACGGGCCGTTCTTCTCGATGCCGAGCGGCGAGCAGGCCGGGTGGATCCAGCGCGCCGCGGGATCGGCCGCGACAGTGGCAGTGGCGGCGGCGAAGAGCAGGAAGACGCAGGGCAGGGACAGTCGCTTGTCGAGCAACGTACGGACCTCCTGGCTGAGAAGAGGAAACCGCAGATAAACGCTAATGGACGCTGATCAGAAGAGAGGCTCGGAGACGAGTCCTATCAGCGTCCATTAGCGTTTATCCGCGGTTTCCTTCCCACTGGATTGTGTCGCGCCGTGTGCGCGCCGCTCGGGGCCAGGCGTACGGAGTTGACTTCCACCGTCGGCGTGGCGACCGTGGTGACGGAGGAAGCCGCATGAGTGCACGAACCCGTCGCGTCGCGCTGTCCGTCCTGTGCGTCGTCGCTGCGTGGGGGCTGAATGTCCGAGCCGAAGGAGAGTGGGGCGTCCCGAAGGACCCCGCGAAGTTCCACATCTTCCTCTTCATGGGACAGTCCAACATGGCGGGCGGCTTTCGCGACAGCCACCTCTACGACGATGCCGGAAACTACGACCCCGTCACGAAGCCCGTCCCGCGTGTCCTGCAGCGCCGCGGACGCGCATGGCAGCCGGCGGCGCATCCGCTCACCAAGCACAACAAGGCGAGCTTCTCGATTCCGCTGCCGTTCGCCGAGAAGTACCTCGAGGAGATCGGCGATCCCGAGGTGAAGGTGGGGCTGTTCATCCTCGCCTTCGGCGGCAAGGCGATCGACCACTTCATCGAAGGTGGCAGGTATCACCCATCCGGTGCCGCCTTGCGCGCGTTGAAGGACGAGGGGGTGTTCAAGGGCATCATCTGGCATCAGGGTGAGGCGGACTCGACGAGAGTGCTCCGCTTCGTCACCTACGAGAAGAAGCTGCACGGGCTCATCGCGGACATCCGGGCCGATCTCGACCTTCCCGACTTGCCGTTCGTCACCGGGCAGCTGTCGCGCCAGGCCAGCAATCGCGACCCGGAGAAGGAGTACTGGGCCGAGTCGCTCGGTGTCGTGACGCGCGTGCTGGCGAACGTCGGTGATCGCGTCCACCGCGCGGCGCATGTTCGGTCGGCGGGCGCAGCGGTCTGCACAGAGCACGTGCGGCAACTCGTCGATGAAGACGGCAAGCCTACGGGAAAGACCCGACGGATGCGGGCCGACCCGATCCACTTCAATCGATCGGGCTATACCACGCTGGCGCACCGGTACCTCGACGCGATCCTCGATCGGCCAACGTTCAAGAACGATCCCGTCCGCATCACGACGGTCCCCGGTCGCACGATCGCGGCATCGCTCGTCGGCGAGGTCTCCGACGTGTCGAAGGATGCGCTGAAGTTCGCCGCGAGCGGCGTTCCGGACTGGCTCACGATCGCCTCGAACGGAACCGTATCCGGCACCGCGCCGGCTCTCGGGACGCATGCGTGCGCGATCACGGTCACCGATCGCAGCGGTGCCGTCGACACGAGTCAGCTGCTCATCGTCGCAAGGGAGGCCGGGCCGCCGTCGTTTTCGGCTGATGCGTTCGAGAGGTCGCCGGCGATCGTCGGGAGGGAGTTTCGCGACAGGGTTCGGTATGACTACGTCCGGGCCTGGTCGTCCGAGGTGTTCGAGCCGAACGGCGACGCGTTGGCCTTCTCGAAGGTCAGTGGGCCGGCCTGGCTGGAGGTCTCCAGCGACGGATCGTTCTCGGGGACGCCCGGACCCGACGATGTCGGCAAGGCCTGCGCATGGAAGGTGAAGGTCAGCGACGGGGACGGCTCGGCCACCGCGACCTACAGCGTGGAGGTCCTCCCTGGCCGTACGGTTTGGGTCGAGAGCTTCGACTACTACCCGGACATCCGGCAGGAGGCCATGGGCCCCGTCGCGCGACTCGACGCGAGCACGCCGAGGGACACGTGGCTGATCCAACGCGGCGGGTTCCCCGTCAACGAGGGCAAGGCCTACACCGATCTGCGCACGTCTCTCTACGGGCAATGGCACAAGTTCGCGAAAGGCACGGTCTGCGCGCGCGCCATCGCGCTGAGCGAGAAGCGATTCTCCCGTGGCAAGGGACGCTATCGCTTCCGGTTCGAGCTGTTCGGGCTGTCCGCGGACGACGTCCACCTCTTCGTCAGCATCTACGACGTCCAGCTCGGCTCGGCGACAGGCGCTGCTTGCGCCATCGAGTTGGAGAGCAGGAAGGTGCGAGGGCTTCCGGCGAAGGTCGCGGCCGAGGGAGGGGCTGCGGTCGAAAAGGTCGCCGAGATGGACTGCAGGCGCGCGGACGGCGCCGGGGTCAAGGATCTGGAGTTCGACTACGACGGTGCGGGAGACGTCCTGTTGGTGTTCACCGCGACGCGCGACGCGAACGAACGAGGCGGCGGGACGGCGTTCGACGATTTGAGCGTCGTGGCGGTCGAGTCGGCACCGTGATGGCCATGCGAGTGCTCTTGGCTGCGTTTCATCTCTCGTTGGCTGCGTCGGCTGGCGAGCTGGTGGATCTGGAGCTGCCGTCCTGGCGCGCGCCGTTGACCGAGTTGTCGCGATTCGAATCTCGCCCTGCGTGGCTCGGGAATCCGGCGGCGAAGGTTGCCGTCATTCGCGACGGGGCCGCGACTTGCCTGGTCGTGCCGGAAGCGGGTCGCGGGATGAAATGGTCCGTCGCGATGCCGGCCACCTCGCTGGTCGACACGCCGTGGTTGGTCGTGCGCTATCGCGCCCGGAATGTGGCGACGACCGGGACCGACTACGCGCTCTTCCTGTCCGATCACGTCGCGGGACGCGAGCTCGCCCCGCTGCGCCAGCGCGACCTCGTCAGCGACGGGCGCTGGCACTTCGTCGCTGTCGATGTGTCGACGCTGACATCCGCCGCGTCGGTCGATGGCTTGGCGATTCAGGTGCAGGCGACGGCAGCGGGCGATGCGAAGGTCTGGATCGAGAGGCTCGCACTCGTCGCGCAGCCTCCGGCCAGTGCCGAGATCCTGGAGCGCGAGCCGAGCGTCCGGCGGCAGCCCGCGTGGGAGGTGCCGCTGGCTGACGTCACGTGGGGCATCGAGCCCTCCTGGCTGGCGAACCCGGCCGCGATCGAACGGTGCAAGGCGACTCGCGCGGACGGCTCGACGACGTTCGAGGTCGACGCGGCCGGACGCGGGATGAAGTGGGCGTGGCGTCTGCCCGCGCCTCTGGACCTCGCCGGTCGGCGCTACGCGTCGCTCCGCTATCGCGCGCGACATGCCGGTACGGTCAGCGACTACGCCGTGTGCGGCCTCGGACGTCCGGGCGACGAGCCGGGCTATCGCGCGCTGATCGGCAGCGAGGAGATCATCAGCGACGGCCGTTGGCACACGGTCGACGTCGATCTCCGCTGGCTCGCGGCCGACATTCCCGTGCTGACGGGACTGGCGATCCAGCTGCAGGCCACGGCACCGGGAGCGCGGCTGGAGATCTCCGGTCTGCGCTTCGTGAACGAGCGAACGACTGCGCCCATCGGCGATCTTCTGCGATCGACGACCGGCGCGGACTTCGACGGGTGTCGAGCGCTGTCGCTCGAGACCGTCGTCAACAGCCGCAGCGCCTCGTGGCGGTCCTTCCTGCGCATTGCAGATTGGTTTCGCGAGCCGGAAGTCACGGTCGAGGGCGTTCCGTTCGCCCTCGCGAACCGGCGCGACGTCGATCTGGTCGCGACCCCGTTGGCCGACCGGGCAGAGGTCGGAATACCGTGCGGACTTCGCGCTCGCGAAGCGTACGTGCTCTTGGTCGCAGCGATGGTCGGACAGGAGGAGCCGGCGTACGGCGTCGGTCGACTGCAGGCCATCCGGGACGTCGACCGCTTTCGGCTGCGGCTCGAGTACGCCGACAACAGCGCGGACGAGTGCCTGCCGTTGCACGCCGTGAGCCGCACCTTCGGCATCGTCGCCGGTCCGCAGGTGCTGGTCATCGCGGTGGACGAGCGCAAGGTGCTCGAGCGAATCGTCGTGTGCGATCGCGCGCGACAGGCGGCCTTCGCAGTCGCCGCCGCGACCGTTCGCACGCACGGCCGGCGAGCGTTTCCCGAGGCTCTGGACGAACGACCGGCGTTGCGTCTGGGGGAGCTGACCGCTCCGCCGACGACGGGAGCACGCGTCAGCGGCGCGTCGTGGATCGCGCTCGGCGCTGGCTGCGACCTGCGCATGTCGTCCCGTCGACCGATCGTCGAGCGCATCGTGCACCGGCCGTCCGGACGGGATTTGCTGTCCGCGCCGAGCCCGCTGGTGCGGCTGCGAGTCGACGGGCGATCGATCGACGCTCGAAGCTTGTCGCAATCCGACTCCGTCACGACGGGCGTCGGCCAGCACTGGTATGACATCCCCGAGGCGCCCGGCTTGAAGCTCGGCCTGGAGATGCTCCCGCACGGTTCCGACGGTTGGCAGATTGAGGCGCAGGTTCGCAACGAGTCGCAGCGAGAGCATCGCGTCGAGCTCGCGGCGCCGCTTCTCGGGCCGTATCGACTGAGCGATCGAGCCGAGGACGATCTCTACCTCGTCCCGAAGAACGGGGCTGTGCTGAGCCGACGAGACGGTTCGTATCGCGAACGCTACTGCGGCCTGTTTCCGTTGCAGTTCCTCGACACGTTCTGTCCGGAGCGGCGGCGGGGGATCGCGCTGCGCACGATGGATACGTCGTGTCGGCAGAAGCGCTACCTGCTCCAGAAGCGCGACGGCGCGTTCACGATCGGCGTCGAGTATCCGGAGGTCACGCTGGGTCCCGGCGAGCAGCTGACGACGGCTCCGACCACACTGCGCGGCACGGACGGCGATTGGCGGCGGGGCTTTCACGACTATCGCGAGTGGCTCCGCACGTGGTATCGGCCGCTGTCGCCGCGCAAGGCGTGGTTCCGCGAGGTGTTCAACTTCCGCCAGCGCTTTCTGTGGGTGTACGATCCGCTGTACGACGCGCGGGAGAAGCGTTTCCGCTTGGGCGATGCGGTCGACGAAGCGCGCCGCGAGTTCGGCGGCATCGACTACCTGCACATCTTCGATTGGGGCAACAGTGGCGCGTTGGGGCGCATCTACGGGCGTACCGGCGACGTGTCGCCGTACGAGTTTCTCGGCGGCCGCGACGCGTTTCGCGACGCGATTCGCCGCGTCCAACAGCAGGGCGTACCGGTCGGTCTGTACATCGAAGGCTATCTGCTGCAGGAGCGGGGCCGACTCGGTCAGCAGTTCGGCGCGGAGTGGCAACTCATCGGTTCGCACGGCAAGGGTCTCTACTGGCCGGATAGCACCGAGATGTTCGTCTGCCCGGCTGTGTCCGCGTGGCGTGAGGTGCAGGCGTCGACCTATGCGACGAAGGTGCGCGAGCTGGATGTCGACGGCATGTACCTCGATCAGTTCGGCTTCGCGAACCACGACAAGGACTGCTGGTCCGACCGGCACGGCCACGACGTGCCCGGCTACGCGGTCGTCGGCGAGCGGGACACCACGCGCGAGGTGCGGCGCCGGATCGGTGCGACGAAATCGAACGTCGCGCTGTACACCGAGGAGACGCCGGTCGACGTGACGTCGCAGGTTCAGGACGGCTGCTTCACCTACAATATGTTCCGCGCGCAGCGCACACGGACGATGGTGCCGCTGAACCTGTTCCGCTTCGCTGTGCCTGACTTCAAGACGATCGAGATCCTCTTCTGCGACAAGCCGACCGGCAGCTGGGCGACCGGCGTGAAGTGGGTCTTCTTCAACGGCGAGGCCATCTGGCTCGAGGGCCCGGCGACGGAGTGGTTCGAGCCCGAGACGCGCGAGACGATCCGACGCTGCTACGCGATCCTGCGCGAGCATCGCGATGCGTTCACGGGGTTGAATCCCGAGCCGCTGGTGCCGACCGAAGTCGGTGGCGTGTTCGCGAACGCGTTCCGCGCGCCCGGCAAGACGGTCTACACGCTCTACAACGCGCGTCACCGAACGGTTCGTGGCGCGCTGCTTCGGGTCGCGCCAGCTGACCGCTACTATGATGCATGGCGCCGGCGCGAGGCTGCGGTCGAGCCCGCGGGCGAGGAACGACGGATCCACCTCGAGATCGGTCCGCACGACGTGGGCTGCGTGGTGGTGGAGGCTCTTGAACGATGAGACGTACCATGAATCGACATCGCGTTGCGAAACGATGGCTCGCCATGTCAGGGGCGATCCTGCTGAGCGCAGGCATCGCATCGACAGACCTCGGAGCGTCGGAGTATCCCGGCGTGGCGCCCGGGAAGACGAGAGGCTCGTTCGACGATCACACCGCCGTGCTGGCGAACGCGGTCATGCGAAGTGAGTGGCGACTCCGCGCCGGGCGCATCGCGACGTTGGATGTCGTGCATCGACACACGAAGCAGGTGCTGCAGCTCACAGGCGGGCCGGTTCCGCGCGTCGTGCTCGGTGATGGACGGGTGATCGACTCGGGCGCGCTGCGGCCTGTCGAAGGCGTGCGCCTGGAGAAAGGGGCACTGGTCGCGACGTTCGCCGACGACCGGTCGGGCCTCGCCATGCGATGGTCCGGCGCGTTGGCTGACGGGTCCAATGCGCTCATCCAGACGCTCGAGCTGACCGCCGCTCGCGACACGGCGATCGAGGAGTTGGTCTTCATCGACACGCCGATGGAAGGCGCCCGGCAGGTCGGGCGCGTCGATGGATCGGTTGTCGTGTGCGAGGACATCTTCCTGGCCGTCGAACATCCGCTGGCGAAGAACACGGTGGACAAGGGGGCGCGGGTTCGCTGCTCCCTGCCTCGCGGAAACGTGCTGAAGGCCGGGCAGTCGTGGACGTACTCGAGCGTCATCGGCGTCGTGCCGCCGGGCCAATTGCGACGGGGTTTCCTCTACTATCTGGGCCAACGCCGGGCTCACCCGTATCGGCCCTTCCTGCACTACAACAGCTGGTATCACCTCAACATCGGCCGGCCGGACAACCACATGGCCGAGGCGGAGTGCCTCGCCACGATCGAGCGTTTCGGGAGGGAGCTGATCGAGAAGCGAGGCGTGAAGATGGACGCCTTCGTGTGGGACGACGGGTGGGACGATTTCGATTCGCTGTGGGGCTTCCACGATGACTTCCCCGTCGGATTCAAGAAGCTGGAGGAGGCGGCGCAGCGGTACGGCGCGGCACAAGGCGTGTGGATGTCGCCGTGGGGCGGCTACGGCGGGCCGAAGCAGAAGCGCGTCGCCTACGGGAAGTCGCAGGGCTACGAGACCAACCCGAACGGCTTCTCCATGGCGGGCCCGAGGTATCGCTCCGCCTTCCGCGACGTGTGCCTGAGAATGATGCGCGGGAACGGCGTGGTGTTCTTCAAGTTCGACGGCATGGGCGCGGGTGGCGGCACAGGGGCGCCCGGCGAGCTGGCCGACGACGTGGATGCCGTGCTGCGGTTGGCCGGCGAGCTGCGCAAGGAGAGCCCGTCCCTGTTCATCAGCGCCACGGTCGGGACCTGGGCCAGCCCGTTCTGGGTCCTCTATGTCGATTCGATCTGGCGGCAGGGAGGCGACACGGGCTTTCACGGCGCGGGCAACGGACGGCAACGGTGGATCACGTATCGCGACATGTTCTGCTACCGGTGCATCGTGAAGTGGGGGCCGTTGTACCCGCTCAATTCACTGATGCTGCACGGTCTCTGCGTCGGCGACCGAACCAACCCGGCGAAGATGGACCGCGACGAGACGTCGGTTGCGGACGAGATCTGGACCTTCTTCGGCAGCGGCACCGACCTGCAGGAGCTGTACGTGTCCCCCGAGCTGCTGACGCCGAGGATGTGGGACGAGCTGGCGGCAGCGGCGAAGTGGTCGCGAGCCAATAGCGACGTGTTGGTCGATACCCACTGGATCGGCGGCGATCCCGGCCTCGGCGACGTGTACGGCTGGGCGTCGTGGCAACCGCGCGGCGGCATCGTCGTCCTGCGCAATCCGGCCGACAAGACCGGCGCCTACGAGTTGGAGCTGGCGCGCGATCTCGACCTGACCGACCCTCATCTGTCGGACTACCGGCTCGACGCCGTTCGGCCGGGCCAGCGCATTCGTTCCTTGCGAGCCGCTGCGGTGGAGCCGCTGCGCGTCGAGCTGCAGCCGTTCGAGGTGCTGGTGTTCGAGGTGACGAAGGTCGCCGGGGCGAAGACCTATGACGCGGAGGTCTATCGCCGGCGTCTCGCCGAGCGCGAAGCGGCCCGTGATGCGGCACGCGTGCGTGCGGCGAAGGCCGCGTTCGGCGGGGGAGGGGTGTGGGAGTACGTCTACCAGGGACAGACCTGGCAGCGCCGCTTCCTGCCGGACGGCACGGCGCAACTGTTCGTCGGCGGTCGACGCTCCGGCGCCTGGAACGGCTTCACCTGGCGGGTGGCCGGGCCCCGCTTGCTCGTCGACAAACCGGACGGCAGCACCGAGGAACACTACCTCGACGACCAGGGCCGGCTCGTCCTGCCACCGGTGCTCGGCGGCACGGCGCGGCGGGTGGTGGCGAAAGAGGAGCCCTGAGCGCAGCGAGCGCTACTTCTTCGGCTTCGAAGGCGGAGTGGAGAGTCGCTTCATCGGACCGCTACACCTCGTACTCCCAGCCTTTCCTCGCCTTGCGGCTGCGCAGCCGGTTCGCCTCGGCGTCGTTCGCGAAGGCCTCCTTGACCGGATCCCAGTGCAGCTTGCGTCGCAGCTTGTAGCCGATGTTGGCGAGGTGGCAGACCGTGACCGTGCGGTGGCCGATCTCGGCGGTCGCGATCGGATCCTTGCGCGACTTCACGCAGTCGAGCCAATTGCGCAGGTGGTTGCTTGACGGCATCACGCGGCGGTCCTTCGCGCTCAACGGAGTCTTCAGGATTTCGGCCCGACTGCTCGACAGCTTGCGACGGTCGACGTAGAGCGTGCCGTCCGTGCCCTCGAACGTGCAGCCGCTCGGGCCGCCGTGGAACATCTCGACGCCGTTCGCGTACGTGAACTTCAGGCCCTTCCCGCCCTCGGCGGGTGGCTCGATCGTCGCCGGACCGCTGCCGTCCATCTCGAGCGCCCACTGCGCGATGTCGAAGTGGTGCGCACCCATGTCGGCCAGGGCGCCGCCCGCGTACTCCTCGTAGTGGCGGAAGGCCGGGAAGTGCTTGTGGATCCCCTTCGGGCAGAGCACCTCGTGGTAGCCGCGCTGTGGCGCCGGGCCGAGCCAGAGGTCCCACGCGACGTTGTCGGGCGTCGGCTGCGTCGGAAGATCGCAGGGCTTCGGCGGACCGCCGACGCCAACGCGGACCGTCTTGACCTTGCCGATGCGTCCGGCCCAGACCATCTCGACCGCCGTGCGGAAGCGGTTCCCGAATTCGCTGCGCTGCTGGCTGCCAGTCTGGAACACGACGCCGTGCTTCTTGACCGCGTTGGCGAGCAGGCGCCCTTCGGCGATGTTCTGCGTCAGCGGCTTCTCGCAGTAGACATCGAGCTTCTTCTTCACCGCGGCCAACGCGGGATGCACGTGCATGTGATCCGGCGTCATGATGATGACCGCGTCGAGGTCGTCGCGCGCGAGCACCTCGCGGAAGTCGACGTACGCGGTGCAGCCCTTGTACGTGCCGCTCTTGGTCGCGGCTGCATAGTGCTTCTCGACCTGTTCCTTGGCGCGAGCGCGGCGCGTTCCTTCGACCTCGCAGACCGCGACGATCTGGAGGTCGGGCTGACTCAGCGTGCGGCCGATCCCGCCGGCGAGCGCGCGCCTGCCGCAGCCGATGAACGCGATGTTGAGACGCGCATTGGCTGCAGCGCGCACGAGCGACGGGCCGAGGACGAGCGCGGTGGTGGTGCCGGCGAGGAATTGACGTCGGGTGGGGCGGTGCGAGTTGGGCATGGTGGGCGGAGTCGGTGTCGGAGTCGGAGTCGGAGTCGGAGGCGGAGGCGGAGGCGGCCGCGGGCACAC
>CAYMRB010000211.1:0-16649 GCA_964392615.1 uncultured Planctomycetia bacterium
GTCGCCGTCGTGCCCGTCGCCCCCCTGGGCACCGTCCCGACCATCGCCACCGAAGGCCCCGGAGAAGCCGGAGCTTCCGCTATGGCCGTCGCTGCCGCCTGACCCCGAACGCCCGTCGGCTCCCCGCCTCCCGGGAGCTCCGTCGGCGCCGTGCGCGCCGTCCGCGCCGCGGCAATCGACCTCGGAGATGCTAGCGAAGTCGGGCGCCAGCGCGATCGACGTCGCGAGCCGGGAATCGACGATGCCGACTCCTGCGATGTATCCCGTGCGCATCGCAACGAGCGGGTCGAGCGGTCTCGACTTGAGCACACCGTCGCGACGCAGCGTTCCGTGCGGCGACAGGAAGATCAATTGGTCGACGTCGATGAGTTTCTCAGCCACGTCGCTCGGCACCGGACAAGAAAGAGCCGGGGTGAACCACAGGCGTCCGTCCTGCGTCCGCACGACGACTCTCTCGATAACGCGGGTCCGCCGGTCGTGATACGGCGAGATACCGTCCAGCACAGGATTGCGAACGATCGCGATGCCGCACGCCTCGGCGGGATCGAATCGCCCCCGCGACTCGGGCGACCAGGAGTCGACACCGTAGTAGACGTCGGGGCACGGCCGCGTCAACTCGCTCGGTACGGAAAGCGCGTCGAGCAGGCTGCTCTCGGGAAGCTCGACGCTCTCGAGCCGGCCGCTTGCTGCGACGCCGGTCAGCTGCATCGCCGGCGGCGATAGCGCCCGGCAACCGCCGACGATCACGACGACGATCACGACGACGATCACGACGACGAACGACGAAAGCGGCGGCGCTGCACGCCGTGAGATCGGTCCCTCTCGTAGCGCGATCTCACACATCCCTTCGAAGCTCCTCGGCTGACGCGCTCATCGTCTCGACTGCGCGTAGCCACGCACCTCGCGCCGAGTCTCGATAGGCCTCGAGAGCGTCTCGCGCCGATGCCACGCCGCTCTCGACGAGGTAGCGAGACGCGAAGAGGGCGATCGCGTCGTCACTCGACTCGAGCGCGGAGATCAGGCTCCCGACGGCTCGCTCTCGCACGCTCGCAGCTGCCCGTGCGCCGTTCGCCGCCAGCGAGTCGCCGAGCTGGACCAGGTCGCGAAGCTTCCACTCCGACGCCTTCCTCACCGCCGGCTCGACGACGTCGCAGAGCGAGGACAGCAGTAAGTCGACGTCTCGTTCCTCGAGAAACCGAATCAGCTTCGCCCGCGTCACCGTGTCGTCGCGTGCGAAGGCGAAGGAAAAGACCGGCAGGACGTCATCCGGCAGCCCCCGGGCTCGCCCGCTACGGTCCGCCGTCTGCTCGAGGCATCGACCGAGTGACGCGAGGTACAAGTCCAGAAGACTGCGAGCGTCACTCGCCGTCCTCGACGCGAAGCCCTCGAAGACCGGTGCGCAAGCCGCAGCGACGAGCGCCGGACGCTTCTCTGACAGTTCGGCGGCGACGCGATCGCGAACGAGCCGCGAGGGGTGGGACACGTGCGATGCGAGCGCGGACTCGATCGCGACCGCCAGCCGAGGCAAACCGACGATGCATTCGACGCCAAGGAGAAGCGAGTGATACCGCGCGCTCTGCAGAGCAGCATCCGTGCTCCTGCCACCCCAGGCAGCCGATTGCCGTACGAGGTGGTCCGCAAGCTGTTGCGGTGCCGCACGTAGCAAGCGAGCGTAGAGCACCTCCCGCTCGAGGACGTCAGCTCGCTCCGCACGTGCGCAGATCGCCTCGACAGCGCGAACTCGCGCCTCGCCGAGGCGGTCGATCGGGGCGAAGCCGCTCTCGTCGAAACTCGACCGATCGCCGACGCGCAGGAACCCCGCGGGCAAATCGCCCGAACCACGTCCGCTCTCGTGATCGCGGTATACCGGCACGAGCGAGTCGATCAGCTCCAGCAGGTTCGCCAGCTCCAGACAACGCAGTCGCGCGGTCTCTTCGTCGGGAGACTCGACGAACGCGAGGCGACAGAACAGAGCGACCGGCGCGAACTCGACGAGGAGACGACGAGCGCCGACAGCGACCTTCGCCTCCGTCGGTTCGACCAGCTGCAGCATCGCGCGGACGTTGCGTGCGATGCAAGCAGAGTCGAGGGGCGCGTCCACCGTCGACCGACGCAGCCGCAGATAGCGGTGATTCAGCCGCACCAACGGCGTCAGGACCTCGTCGTCCCTCCGCGAGTCCCGCTCGCACTGGATCTCGCGCTCGAGCACATCCGACAGCGACTCGAGCGTCGTTAGCTCCTCGGCGAGCCAGTCGACGAGCCGGCGCAAGTCGGCTCGACTCCTGCTCCACGCGGGACTCGTCGCGAGGATGTCGACGCTCGGCAGCATCGCGATGACTCGCGCGCGCAGCTCGACCGACCGGTCGATGTTCCGCAAGCGGCGGCTCAAGCCGTCGAGAGCCGCCAGCGCGCCGCTCCCCGTCCCGTCCGTATCGAGAGAGACGCGCTCGAGCACGTCCATGAGGAACTCCGTCTGAGACACGTCGTCGAGCCGGCCGAGCATGTGCACGGCCCACCAACGCAAGAGAACCCGATCGAGATCCCGACCCGCCGAATCGGGAGAGGCGCGAGAAGCCGCGAACTCCGCGCGAAGGGTGGTCGCGACCTTCTGACGGTTGCGACGATCGGACGCTGGCTCGACGGAACGATTCGCGAGCTCGACGGCGGCCTCGTAGACGCGGGCGCGCATCGGCGCGGCGAAGTCCTCGTCGCGCAGCTGTTCGAGGAGCAGACGGCGATGGGAGAGGATCTCTCTGGTGTCCTGCTCGCCGCGTATCGCGTCGAGCTCCTCCACCGAGAGACGGCAGCCGGAGATGCCCGACACGACGATGAGTAGAAGAATGAACTGACTTCGCACATGACCCTCCCGAGGAAGCCCGCTTCTCCGGAAGCTACGACGGTCGACTCGCCAGATCATTCGATCCGGACGACTTCGTCGTGCGAGCGCCGTCCGCACGGGCCGCACGCCTCCACCGCGTCGAGAAAGAAACGCGTAGAAGCCGGCAACGACTCCCTGTATCGTGACTGGTGGCCTTCATCAGAAGGGTGGCGGGCAACAAGAGGCAGCCGAGGCCATGACCAGCGACAATCCGTACTCTCCTCCTGACACGTCCGGGCCGGTGAACCGCGACACCGACACCGACATCGGCGGCCCCTTCGAGCTGGCCTCTCCTTGGATCCGCCTCGCAGCGGCCCTACTCGACACCGTCATACTGCTTGTGCCGGGGGTCGTGCTCACCTACCCGCTCATGGCGCCGTACATGGAATACCCGTACGAGATGCCCTTCAGCATCGAGCTGCTGAGCACCGCGATCTATGTCGTGCTCTTCGTGCTGATCAACGGCTGGACGGTCTACCAGCGCGGCCAGACGGTCGGCAAGCTGATCTGCCGCGTCCGGGTCGTCGACCTCCAGGGCCGCCAGATCTCCGGCCACACCTACCTCTTCGCGCGCTACCTGCCCTGGGTCTTCATCGCGATGATACCCATCGCAGGCGGGGTCCTCAGCCTGGTCGACGCCGTGCTGATCTTCCGCCGGGAACGCAATTGCCTGCACGACGACATCGCGAGGACCCGCGTCGCGAGGTGTTAGTTCTTCCTCGCCCTCAACGCGGCTCGAATCGCCTCGTCGTTCCTGGCGAGCCACACGTCCATCTCGCCCTTGCCGCGGTGGGCCCAGGCGTAGTAGGGGATCATCACGAGCTCGTGGTCGGTCTTGACGACCTGCTCGCCGGACTTCTCCATGTCGGCTATCCGCGCCGCAGCCTTCACCACCTCGATGCCGCCGAGTCGGTCCTTCTCGAATGACGAGCTCAGCTTCGAGTCGTCGGGCAGAATCAGACCGTGGGTCGTACCACCGTTGTCGGGCCACTCGGCACAGAAGACGATCGGGCCGCGCTCGACGGCTACCCGATGGCGATCGGCCTCGACCTTCTCGTGGGCCACGACCCTCCGCAGCGCCATCGGCAGGCGCAACTCGACCGTGTCGCCCTTCTTCCACCTCCGCTCGAGAGTGACATACCCCTTGTCGACGGCAAGCGGCACTGCGTCCCCGTTCAGCTTCAGCGTCGCCCTCTCGCCGCCGTCCTTCATGTACCTGTAGAGATTCGAAGGCACGGGCGCATCCTGCACCCATCCGGGGATGCGGATCTTCAGCGCGAAGCGACACTCGCTATCGGGATCGACAGCCATTCGCACGTCGCCATCCCAGGGATATCGCGTCTCCTGAGTGATCGTCAGCGTGTGGCTGCCCACCTCGAGCTCGCCCCGGCCACCGGCGTAGAGGTTGACATACACGTCCGTTCCCTTCCTGGCATAGACGTAGCCGGGAACCGACGCGATGAACCGGGCGATATTGCCCGGACAGCACGCGCAGCCGAACCACTCCGATCGCTCGGGCCGACGACCGGTGCCACTCGACGATAGCGTGTTGGGGTAGAAGAAGCGCTTGCCGTCCAGCGACACGCCGTCAATCACGTTGTTGTAGAGAGCCCGCTCGAGGACGTCGTAGTACTTGGCGTCGCCGTGAAGCATGAACAGGCGGTGGTTCCAGTACACATTTCCGATGCCGGCGCAGGTCTCGCAGTAGCACTCGTTGCCCAGCGCGTAATCCTCGGTGAAACCTTCGGGTCCGCCCGGTTGGCCGAGTCCGCCGGTGATGTAGAGCTTCGTGCCGACGATGTTCTCCCAGATCCGATCGATGGCGGCGATGTACCGCTCGTCGCCGGTCAACGTGGCGACGTCCGCCATGCCGGAGTACATGTAGGTCGCTCGAACTGCGTGGCCGACGCCCTTCTCCTGATCGACCACGAGCTTGTGCGACTGGTCGTACGTCCGACCGTCGGGGCCGCGAGTGTCGAGAAGGAACTTGGCCAGATCGAGGTACTTCTGCTTTCCGGTGGTGCGGTACAGCTTGCACAGCGCCATCTCGATGATCTGATGGCCGGGCCACTTCTCGTTCTTCCCCGGGCGGAAGACCTCGCACAACAGGTCGGCATTCCTCGTGGCGATGTCGAGCATCGACTTCTTGCCGGTGGCCACATAGTGAGCAACGGCCGCCTCGTAGAAGTGGCCCATGTTGTAGAGCTCATGGCTGAGAAGGTGCACGTTCTGCCAACGCTCCTTGCCGGCCCAGCCATGGGGTTTCTCGGGATTGATCGTCCGGGCGGTGAACAGGTACCCGTCAGGCTCCTGCGCCGCCGCGACCTTGGCGATCAACTCGTCGAGGTATCTCTCCATCTTCGGGTCGGCCTCGACGGACAACCCGAAGGCGGCGCCTTCGAGGATCTTGTAGATATCCGTGTCGTCGAAGCTATAGCCGCGCACGCGATCGTCATCGAGCTTCTCACCCCGCAGCCTCTTGGCGGCTCGAACGAAGTTCTCGACTCGGCCGGTCTCCTCGCACTTGCCAAAGGCGTAGGGAATCGTCACCGAGCGGTTGGTCTCGATACGCGGAGCCCAGAACGCATCGTCCAGATGCACCGAGGCAAACGGTACGGGCTTGATGATCTCCAGCTTGTCCTCGGGCTCCTGAGCCTTCATGGCTGCAGAGCACGACAACGACACTGCGATGACCATCCACACGGTCGACTTGGCTGTGTCTCTCATCATCGGTCGTCCTCGCGACTATCGCGAACTCGATCCTTCTATCAGCCGACGGAGTGCCGCCGCCTGCGCTCTCTCCCTGATTCTTTTGGCATCCAGGACGAAGGCGCTCCGGCCATGAGTCCCGATCACCAGATCGCCATCGCGCGGGTGGACCGCGATGTCGTGCACGGCCACCGTCGGGAGGCCGTGTGTCAGCGAATGCCACGTCTTGCCTCGGTCCATCGAGCAGTAGATGCCCAGCTCGGTGCCCACATAGAGGAGGTCCCTCTCAAACGGGTCCTCGCGAATCACGTTGATCGCTTCAAAGGGCAGGTTGTTCGCGATGGACCTCCAAGTCGCTCCGAAGTCGCTCGACAGGAAGAGGTAGGCCTCGAAGTCATCCTCGCGGTATCCGGTGAACGACACGAATGCCGTGCCGGCATCGTACTTCGACGCGACCACGCGGGAGACCCACTTGTCCGGGAGGCCCTCGTCGATCTTGACCCAAGTGCCTCCATCGTCCTTGGACACGTGAAGCTGCCCGTCATCGGTACCGGCATACAGCAACCCCTTCGTCAGAGGCGACTCGGAGATGTCAGTGATCGTGCCGTACGGCACGTTGCCCTGTTTCTCAGGGCCGGGATTCGTCGTCAGGTCCGGGCTGACGCACGTCCACTCATCCCCTCGAGTCGTGCTCTTGAACACACGGTTGGCGCCCGCATAGACGGTCTTGGAGTCGTGAGGCGACAGGATATACGGGGTGATCCAATTGAAACGGAGGCGAGGCTCACCGGGCGGGGCACCTGGACGGATGCCGCGGCGGCGGCCGGTCTCGAGGTTCATTCGCCCCATCCCGCCGAACATCCCTTCGTAGTACATCACGTCCAGGTCGTTCGGGTCGATCCTCGTCACGTACTGGTCGCCCCAGTCGAACCACCGCCAGTGTTCCATGCCGTGGTTCATCGGCTCCGCGGTTCCGCCGAGCAGGCCGTTGTCCTGCGTGCCTCCCCATATTCTGTAGGGCTTGGCCATGTCGACCGAGATGGCGTAGAACTCGGCGATCGGCAGCCGGTTCACGTGGAGCCACGTTCGAGCGCGGTCGTGGGATACGTACAGCCCGCCGTCCGTGCCCAGCAGCACCCGATCGGGATCGTCGGGATCGATGAACATGTCGTGGTTGTCGCAATGGGGCGTTGCGCGGCGCGGCTTGTACGAGAGCATCGGCACGACCAGCTCGGACCTGCTCGTGAATGTCTTGCCCCCGTCGGTCGAGCAAAGAAGGTTGAATCCCAGAATGAAGATCTCGTCCTCGTTGTCCGGGGCGACTCGGATGAGGCAGAAGTCATAGCCGATCCCGGTCGGCACATTCCCCTCATGGGTTCGACGCCAGGACTCGCCCCTGTCATCCGATCGATAGACCTTGCCGCCCTGATAGGAAGCGATGATATAGAGGACGGCCGGGTTCGACTTCGAGACGGCGAGCCCCATCCTGCCGTGGTGCTCACCGCTAGGCAGCCCCTCGGTGATCCGTCTCCAGGTCTTGCCGGCGTCGGTCGTCTTGTAGAGGCCGCTGCCAGGGCCGGCGTCGAGGTTGTGCCAGGCCTTCCTGTCGCGCTCCCAGGCGATCGCGTAGAGCGTCTTGTTGTCCGACGGGTCCATCACGACTTCCACGACGCCGACCTTCTCGGAGATGTAGAGGACCTTCTCCCAGGTCTTCCCGCCGTCGGTCGTCTTGAAGACGCCCCGCTCCTCGTTGTAGGTGTACTGGTGCCCGAGGGCTGCAACGTACACCACGTTCGAGTCCTCCGGGTCGATCAGGACCCGGCCGATATGGTGCGTATCGACCAGTCCCATGTGCTGCCAGGTCTTCGCCCCGTCCGTGGACTTGAAGGCGCCGGTTCCCGCGAACGAGCTGCGAGCCATATGGGGCTCGCCCGTTCCGACCCAGACCAGGTCGGGGTCCTCGTCGCACACCGTCACGACCGACACGGAGAACGTGGACTGCTTCTCGAAGACCGGCTTCCACGTGGTGCCGTTGTTCACGGTCTTCCAGAGATTACCCGAACCGACACCTGCGTAGATCGTGGACTTACGCCGCTTGGGCACCCAGATGCTTTCGATCTTCCCACCCTGGATCCTCGGGCCCACGGCTGTCCACTCGAGGTCCTTGAATGGCGACTCCCTCTCGAGCCGCATGTGATCCTCCCAGGCCTTCATGCGAACGGCGGCGGAAGTGGCGGGGCTCTTGTCGTCGGCGCGCGCGGTGCTCGCAGCGATTCCACATGCGAGCACCGAACTGACCAACAGGACAGAGCAGACGATCGACGTGTTCCCGGTCATGAGACCTCCGGGTCGCTGGTAGGGACTCTCGAGCACCGCCGCGGGCACCTCTCACACTCCCGCCTCCGCCCCCCGAAGTCAACTCCTCAAGTGGCGCCTCGCGCTCGCGACCGCCGGCCGACCGGGCACTGCATGCGCTGGAAATGCGCACTGCCAACGCGAGAGCTCTCACCACTCTCGACGAGAGGGTCAGGTATGAGCCCGAGCGTGGACCCCACCGTCTCGATCGTGGCATGCAGATCGGCGCTTCCGTGATAGACCGATGACGACCGCCGCGACAGAAGGGCACAGGACGCGATCATCCAGAGCCACACGTATGGGGTTTTTCTTGTCAAGGGGGTTTCGTAGCCGTCACGCTTTCGTTCTTCTCCCGTTGCGGAGGGCCGGATCGAGGGTGGTTAGCCTGACTCGGGGGCGCGGTTTTCTCGGAGCTCGTCCCGTTGCATGACGTGCGTTGCGCTCATCGGAGCCGCTGTGGAGTCGCTCCGGTAATGCGGCGCGAGACATGAAGGCTGGGGCTAGCCGTCGCTCCCGCCGTTGTCGTCGCTGTCGCCGACGCCGAGCCAGTAGTCGCGCAGCCCGCCGGGCCAGAAGCGCTCAGGGAGCACGATCGAGGCCGGCGTCCGCTCGGGCAGCACGACGTACGGAAACCAACTGCTGACCAGCCGGCGCCCCGGAAGGTGGTCGCGAAAGAGCATGGTCGACGTGTAGTAGATCGTCTCGCCCCCGGTCGCCGAGAGCGGCAACGCGAGGTTGAGCTCGGTGCTGAGCTCGTCGGTGATGACCTCCACCACACGCCGCAGATCGCGAGGCGCTTGCTCCGTACTTCCCTTGAGCGAGAAGATCTTTCCCGCCAGCTTGTCGAGCGCGTCGAGACTCTCGATAGGACCCGGTCGATCGAAGAAGAGGGTGGCACACGGGTGGTCCTCCGGGCCGTCCTCGAAGATGTTCATGTTCGCCTGCACGATGCGAGCCCAGACGACTCGACCGAAGTCGAGAAGCGGCTCCTGGTCGTCCTCGATCGGACCGAAGCCGTTCTCGCGCCCCCAATCCGGCAGCCGGATCCGCTCGAGTGGCGGATAGAACCCGCGACGTTCACGTTCGCGGTCGAGCGCGCCCTGGCAGTACTGGAGCGGGTCCATCAGCGCAGCCCCCCCGGCGTGGACGGCCCGGCTCCGAACGACCGGCCGCGAGAGCCTCCCGTCGATGACGATGTTCCGCCGGGCCGGACGCCGCGGTAGCCTCCCGGCACGACGGAGCGGCGGCGAGTGCCTCCTGATCCGTACGGCGACGAGCGGCCCGGCAATCCACCGCGAGCGCCGGGCGCGAAGGGATCGGGCGACCGCCCCCGATAGGTCCCGGGGCCGGTCGGTGTCCCGGGGCCGGCCGGTGTCACGCCGCCGGGCAGTCCGCCGCGAGCGCCTCCCGTCGGCGACGGCCGCCTGCCTCCGGGCCACGCGTCCGTCTCGGCAGAGTCCATTGGGCCACGCAGATCTTCGAGCGGATCTCTCGGACGGTAAGGACGCGAGCGGCCGCCACTCGCAGGCGCGCTCGCCTCCGGCCGAACGCGGTCGCTCCGACGCTCCAACCACGATCGACGATCCGACCCGCCGAACGCGCCGAGCAAACGAAGGAACCCGATCGCGCCGATGACGATCGCGATCCAGACCCATGCCGGCACCCGAGTTCCCCGCTGCACGTGCGCCGCGTTGTGCCGCCACCGCCGGCGCTCGGCCGCAGCGTGCGCGCGGTCTGCCGCCGCGTTCGCGCGCGCCGTCTCTGCTTCGCGCTGCCGGCACACCTCCGCCGCCTGGCGCGCCCCGGCGAGAAGCTCGCGCGGATACGGTTCGTCCGGAACGCACCGCACCGCGAGCTTCGCGCAGTACTCGGCCGCCTTCGGGTAGACCGGCAACGCCTCGACCAGGAGCTCGACGACCGCCTTGGCGATCGTCAGCCGGCGATCGGGGTCCTCCGGCAGCATAGAGTCCATGCGCTTCAGCGTGCCGCACACGCCGCGAAGATCGCGCGCCATCATGTCGACACGGACCAACGCCAGGAAGAGCTCGAGCTCGGCCGATCGGAGGTCGTCCGCGCTCTCCAGCGCGCTTTCGAGAACCTCGCGAGCCTCGTCCTGCCGCTCCAACCGCCAGAGCAGCTGACTCCGAAAGAGCGCATTTGGCGCCGGGTCCTCGCCGAGATCGCGCGCCTTCTTGGCGAAGTGGAGAGCCTTGTCGAGAAGGCCGCGGTACTGCGCGTCGTCGCGCGCGACGAGCGCCCGCGCGGCGAGCGCCCGCGCGAATCGACCGATGTGGTGCCGGTTGCCGCGATTCACCTGCGCGAGTCGCTTGGCGAAGATCGTCGCTTCCTCGATGTGGCCGAGATCTCTCGACAGCGCGTACGCGAGAGACAGCGCACGCTCGAGATCGGGCGAGATCTCGAGAATCGTGCGCACCTGGTCGAAGGCGCGCGCCAGATCTCCCGCTTCGAGAGCCTCGTCGACGCGCTCGAACAGCACGGCATGCTGGCTCCGCTGGCGCAGGTGTTCACGCCACTGGCCTCGCCCCTTCGGGTCGCGGATCGCCTCGAACGCCCATTGCACGCGCTGGGCCGCCTCGGCGTCGCCCGAAGCGCGCGCGGTACGAATGGCCTGCGCATACGCCCGGCGTACGTCCTGGTCGCTCGCGTCGAGCTCGACGCCCAGGATCGCAAATGGATCCTTCGGCGCGTCGGGTGCCGTGGAATCCTCGTGTGCGCCGGACGCATCGGAACGCTCAGTGCTCATCCGTGGAGCCCTCGGGCGCGACGAGGCGGAGTTCCGCCGTGCATCGTTCGATGTCCTCGCGACTCTGACTCCGCAGCGCCGTGTGCGCCTCCCGGATCAACGCGAGCACTCTCTCCCGCTTCTCGTCAGGGAGCGAGTCGACGTCCGCCTCGATCTTCGCGATGATCTCCGCGAGGACGCGCGCCGGAAGCGATCGATCCCAGAACGACTCGACCGTCGCCCTCGCGGCCGCGATCCCCGTTCCGCCGTGCTTCTCGGTGCTGTCGATGCGGATTCCAGCGCTCTTGCCGGTCGCACAGACGATCGCGCTGACGTGGAGGATACCGTCGGTGTCGTACTCGAACGTGATCTCGATGGCCTCCGGTTGGCCGGTTTGCGTCGGGATCCCGCCGAGGAAGTACTTATCGAGAAAGACATTGTTCTCGACGATCGGATCGTCGCCCTGGAAGACCTCGATGCACACGGTATCCTGCTGCGGATGCATCGTGTGGAAGCGCTTGGTGCACTTCGCCGGCAGCGATGCGTTGCGGTGGATCAGAGGATCGAAGACGCCGGCGCGCGTCTCGCCCGCATGGTCGCCGACGACCGCGACGCCGAGGGTGAAAGGCGAGACGTCGGTCACGAGAATGCTCTCGAGCCCGGGCTCTTCCTCGACAAGCGACGCCTGCACCGCCGTGCCGAGCGCGACGGCCAGCATCGGATCGACGGACGTGTTCGGCGGCCGATCGAAGATCTCTTCGAGGTACGACCGCACCATCGGCATGCGTGTGGAGCCGCCGACGAGAATGACGTCCGACACGCGGTCCTTGTCGATGCCTGCGTCCGATAGGCTCTTGGCGACGCAGCGGCCCGTGCGCTCGAGGAGGTCACGTGCCAGCTCCTCGAAACGCCGGCGTGACAGATCGATCGTCAGGCTGATGGTCGAGTCGTCGTCGCATGGCAGGTTCATCAGGTGCAGGGGCGTTGACTCCGCGTCCGACAAACGGATCTTCGCCTCCTCGACCGCGAGCCGACAGCTCGCGAGAGCCTCAGGTGCCAGTCGGCGTCCCTCGAGCCGCTGGTTCGCCTTCCCGAGAACCCACTGGAAGATGCGCTCCTCGAAGTCGTCACCGCCGAGCCGACTGTCGCCGTGGCACGCGCGAACGCTGAAGATGCCCTCGAACATCTCGAGGACCGAGACGTCGAAGGTGCCGCCACCGAGGTCGTAGACGACGATGTACGCGCCCTCGGTGTCGAGCTTATCGAGCCCGTAGGCCAGCGCCGCCGCCGTCGGCTCGCTGATCAACCGCTCGACCCGGAGCCCGGCGATCTCGCCAGCTTCCCGCGTCGCCCGGCGCTGCACCTCGTTGAAGTACGCGGGGACACTGATGACGGCGCGATCGACCGGCGCTTCGAGGCTCGCCTCAGCCACACGGCGCAGGTCGCGGAGGATCATCGCCGCGACGTCTTGCGGTCGCAGCGACTCACCGCCGAGAAGAAACGTCCGGTCGCTTCCCATGAGCCGCTTCGCGGAGAGAATCGCGCTCGCGGGGTCGAGGCGGGCGGCGTTGCGCGCGGCCCGACCGAGGACCAAGCCGAGATGCTTGTCGAACGCCACGGCCGACGGAACGTGCGTGTCACCGGTGGGCGTGCGCAATATGCGCGGGCCGTCGCCATCGGGAACGGCGACCAGCGAGTTCGTTGTGCCCAGATCGATGCCGACGAATCGTCCCATGAGATGTGCCGCCTTCCGGAACGCATCACCCGCGCCCCGCTACGTGCTGCCAAGCAAACCCCTCCGCGCTCCACCGCGGACTGGAAGATTGGAGGTTAACCTCGCCGCGCGGAGAAATCCAGAATGCGCAACCGCGTCGACTCGTGGTGCGAACCGGGCGATTGCTGCGCCATGACCGAAAGGACTCCCTCGCTCTTCCACCGGGCCAGATCGCCCAGCATCTCGCCCGTGAACGGCCCCGGCTCGACGTGGACGATGCGCCAGTCCTTCCAGCGCGCAGCGGCGGTCGCGACAGCGATGGTCAGTTGGCCCATGCGCGGCGCGCCACGGGGGCGCCAGGCGTCGCAGCAGATGAGGTAGGCACAGTCCTGCGAGTCGAAGAACAGCTTGGGACGACTGCCGACCACCAGCGGCAACTCGACGTGCTGCCACTGCGCATGCTTGTCGCGCCAGTAGTGATGGTAGCGCCGCGCCTCCGGGGGGCCCCACCGCTCTGCGCCGGGCTTGCTGCCGACGGCCCGGAGCGACGCCTCCGTGCAGTGCCAGACCACGGCGTGAACGCGGCCTTGCGAGTCGACGGCCTGCCCGTGCGTGTTCATCAGTCCGAGGGTGCGGGGAATCTCGACGACCTTGACGTGCGGGGAGGCCACCCCGGGCGGCGCGGTCAGCGGCTCACCGCGGTTGTTCCGCCAGGTGATCCCGCCGTCCTCGCTGTACGCGTACATCAGATCGTGGTTCGCGCCCTGAGAGCTCTCGCGCCAGACCCACGTGACATGCAGCTTGCCGTGCGGTCCATAGTCGTAGCCGTTCGGGTAGGAACAGCGAGAGTCGCTCGCGCCGACGGAGTCTTGAAAGCGACCGGCGCGCGAGTCGATCTGCCGCGTGTTGCGCCAGCTGCCCGTAGCGGCATCGTAGTCGACGAGCATGCGGTCGCCGTTGCCGGATCCGCCCTGGCGATAGCCGAACTGCAGCGAGCCATCCGGCGTCTGCCAGAAGCGCGGATACGTGATGCGGATCCGCCGGCCCTTCTCCAGCGCCGAAGTGATGCCGCCGAAGAGAGATGCCGACCATTCGACGCCGCTCGGCTGTGTAGCCACACGCGGCCGCGAGACGCGGTAGTGGAGATCGTGACCGTGATGGTCGAACGCGAGGTGCACCGTGCCATCGCGCGGGCAGATGCCGACGGAGATCGTGTTGTGCGCGTCGTTGCTCTTGAAGTGGTAGTCCTCGAAACGGATGACCTGCCACGCTCCGTTCGGCAGCTGACGTCGCGCGAGACACACGCGGCGCTTGCCGTCGTAGTAGCCGACGTATTGATAGCCGCGATGCGTGGTGACGGCATCCTGCTGAAACGACAACCCGTTGATGCACTGCCCGAAGCCCCCGCGGATGGTCAAGGCCGCGGCATCGACGACGCTGTCGCCGATCTTGGCGATGCGGATCTCGCCGACGTCGGCCGATGGATCTTCGCCGCGAACGGCGCCCCCTGCCGCAAAGGCGATGAGTGCCACTCCGATCAGCGCGCGCATGCGTCGGCCTCCTCGTTCAACCTGCGAAAGGCTGCCAGGATTGTAGCTGCGAGGCGAGGTGGGTGGAAGAGGACCGCCGCGCCACGAACGACGCCGCGACGGCTGCGCGCGTCGATCGCGCGGGGTTGACTTCCGAGGAACTCGCGAGGCAGGGTGGGCGATGGGTCCCGATCGCGGGGTCGGGCGCCATCGCTGGAGCTCTGCGTTTCCCGATCCATGCTGCGCACTCGCACACGACTCGTCGCGCTCTGCCTCTGCGTCGTTTCCTCAGCAGCCGCTTCGCACTCGCTCGGCCGTGAGGCAGCAGGTCAGGAGGCCCCGAGACCCGAGTCCTGGGGCCTCGTTCCGGGAGATCTCGTCACCCGTTGGGCGAAGGATGTGTCGCCGACCGCACCGCTCTCGGAGTACCCGCGGCCGGGGATGCGCCGCGAACGCTGGCTGAATCTCAACGGGCTCTGGGAGTTCACGCTGCTGCCCTCCGAGGAGACGCAGCCTCCCCCGCTGTTCGGCGGTCGGATTCTCGTCCCGTTCGCCGTCGAGTCGGCCTTGTCCGGTATCAAGCGAACGGTTCTGCCCAGCGATCGAATCTGGTATCGCCGCACGTTCGAGATTCCCGCGGAGTGGCGTGATCAACGCATCCTCCTCCACTTCGGAGCGGTCGACTGGGAAGCGACGGTGTGGATCAACGGCCATCGAGCGACGTTTCATCGCGGCGGCTACGATCCGTTCTCCGTCGACATCACGGACCGGCTTCGACGAACCGGGCGCCAGGAGATCGTCGTGAGCGCATGGGATCCCAGCGACAGGGGATTCCAGGCGCGCGGCAAGCAGGTCATCGTCCCCCACGGCTTCAACTACACCGGCGTCTCCGGCATCTGGCAGACCGTGTGGATCGAGCCGGTGCCGCTCTCTCGTATCCGTTCGGTGCACACAGTGCCGGACATCGATGCTGACTGCGCCTGGGTGAACGTCGAGACCGTCGAGACCGACGACGCGTTCGTCGTCGAGGCCGCGACGCTCTTGCCCGAACTCGGCGCCGACGAAGGTACGATCCCCGTGATCGCCGTCGAGCGAGCCGGGCGCCGTCTGCGGCTTCGCCTGCGCGAGCATCCGGCGACGCGGCTCTGGTCCCCCGACTCGCCCCATCTCTACCCGCTGCGAGTGACACTCAAGAACCGCGACGGCGAGATCGTCGACACCGTCGACAGCTACTTCGGCATGCGCAAGATCTCCGTCGGTCCGGACGTCGACGGAGTTCAGCGGCTCCTGCTCAACGACAAGCCGCTCTTCCAGTACGGCTTCCTCGACCAGGGTTGGTGGCCCGACGGCCTGTACACCGCTCCCACCGACGCCGCGCTGCGCTACGACATCGAGGCCGCCAAACGGCTCGGCGCGAACATGGTGCGCAAGCACGTCAAGTTCGAGCCGCTGCGCTTCTACTACTGGTGCGACCGTCTAGGCCTTCTCGTGTGGCAGGACATGCCCAATGGCGTCAACGCCCAACATCTCAAGGGGCAGTTCGAGGTCGAGCTCCAGCGCATCATCGACGCCGCGCGCAATCACCCCTCGATCGTCATGTGGGTGGCGTTCAACGAAGGTTGGGGACAGTTCGACGCGCCGCGCATCGCCCGGTGGATCAAGAGCTACGATCCGTCGCGACTCGTGGACCACGCCAGCGGCTGGGCCGACCGCGGCGAGTTCGGCGACGTGCGCGATATTCACATCTACGACGGCGGCCCCGGCGTGTCGCCGCCGCTCGAGAGGCGCGCCGTTGTCCTCGGCGAGTTCGGCGGCATCGGCCTGGGCGTGCCCGGCCACGAGTGGCGGCCCGGCCTCGGTCGCGGACACGGCGGCAAGCGGCCGGAGGATGTCGACCTCACCGAGCCGTACCTTCGGTTGATCCGCAAGCTGCCCGCCATGCGGCGGCTCGGCCTGTCCGGCGCCGTCTACACGCAGATCGCCGATCAGGAGATCGAGGTCAACGGCGTGATGACCTACGACCGCGAGCGGCTCAAGCTCGACGCCGCGAAGGTCGCCTCTGCCACGCGACAGCTGTACGAGACGCCGCCCCTCGTCAGCACGCTCCTGCCGACCTCCGAGGTCGAACCGCAGACGTGGCGCTACACGACCGGGAATCCCGGCGCGTCATGGCACGATCCGGCCTACGACGACACGTCGTGGAAGACCGGCCCCGGCGCCTTCGGCGACTTCCATCCCACGTTCCCCACTCTGATCACACCGCCGCGGACGAAGTGGACGAGCTCGGACATCTGGATCCGACGCACGTTCGAGCTCGACAGCGTCGATCTCGTCTCGCCGTACCTCCTCATCCACCACGGCGAGTCCGCCGAGGTCTACGTCAACGGCGCGCGCATACTCGCGCGCGACGGTTCGAGCCAATACTACACGTGGATTCCGATGGACGACGAGATGGTCGCGCCGCTGAAGCGCGGCGCCAATCTCATCGCGGTCCATTGTCACAACGAGCACCACCCGCAGTGCATCGACGTCGGCATCGTCGACGTCCGGCCGATCGCGAACAAGCGCTTCGATACGGACCGACGACGGGCCCACGCCGCGGTGGAAGCCGCCGCGCCGAAGGCCGCCGCAGACCCGTCGCGCCCCGTCTATCACTTCCTTCCGCCAGCGCAGTGGATGAACGATATCTGCGGCGCGATCCACTACGGCGGCTACTACCAC
>CAYMRB010000212.1:0-16584 GCA_964392615.1 uncultured Planctomycetia bacterium
GGAGCTTGGGGCTGACGCGAGCGTTTGGGTGCCGCAGCTCCGCGAAGCGCTGGGAGACGCGCACTTCGCCGTCGTCGTCGAGGCCGCCTTTGCGCTCGGCGCGATCGGGCCCGACGCGGCCCCGGCGGTCGGCGCGCTCGTGAAGATCGCTGCTGACGCAACGCGGGCCACGTCGGAGCGCCTCGCGGCGATCGAAGCCCTCGGGCACATCGAATCGGACGCCGCGCTGCCGGCACTGCGCGAGCTGGGGCGTTCGAGCGACGGATCGATCTCGAGCACGGCGCGCGACGCGATCGAGCGCATCGAGGGGGACTTCGACTGATGCCGCTGATCAGCCGCGATCGCCTGTCTCTCACTACGCGCCGCTGGGTTCTCGGCGGCGCATTGCTCGTCGCCCTCTTCATCGCGGCGGTCGTCGCGCGAGCGTTCTGGCCGCTCCCGCCTGCGACGCTCGAGATCGGCCGCGACACGACGTATCTCGACGGTCCCGTCCTTCCCGACGGCACGATCGACTACCTCGCGGCGCTCGATGCGGAGCTGCGCGTCGCGCCGGAGGACAACGCGCTGATTCCGCTGCTGCGGGCGATGGGGCCGCGGCTGCTCTGGGATCACGATGGGCGGGGGCCGGGACTGATCGTGGGCACCGACAAGGTGCGTCCAGCCGCCGTGCTGGCGCGGCTGGGGCTCGAGGACCTGACGGTCGACGACGACACGTTTCGCAGCTTCCCGCTGCCATCGTCGGGCGAGCTCGTCGACACGAAGAGCATTCGTCGCGATCCGCGACTGGAGAGCAGCCTGCAGGCGCCGTGGAAGCCGGATGAGCGACCGCACGTCCACGCATGGCTCGAGGCGAACGGGCGGGCGCTCGCGCGGATCGAGGCCGCGTCGTGGCGACCGGCGCAATACCTGCCGCTCGTATCGACGGCGGATCCGCCGTCCTTGATGGAGGTCGACGTGGTCAACCTCCGTCTCCGCGTGTTTCAGCAGATCGGAGAAGCACTCGCAAGCCGCTCCCTTCGTTGGCTGGGTGTCGGCGATGTCGCTGGCACGTGGGCCGACCTCGCGACGCTGCTGCGCCTGTCCCGACAGCGGCCGCTGAACGCTCTCCTCGCTCCGATATTCCAACGTCAGCAGGAGTCCTTGGCGCACGAGGCGCTCGCCATCCTTCTGGAGCGCGTCGATCTCGACGCTGCCTCGTCCCGCGAGTGGCTGAAGGCGCTGCAGGGACTTCGCCCCCGCACCGGCCAGTCAGTCGAGATGCGCGAGCTCCGCATCCTGGCGCTTGCCGAACTCTCGTGGATCTGGCGCGCTGCGCGGCGAGGAGATGCGCAGGACGCCGGTTCCGTGATCGGCATCGCGGCGACGTACGGCCTGGACGACAGCGCGTTCCGGATCGCCAACCGATGGTTCGACCGCGTCGATGTGGCTATGGAGCGCCTCGACGGAGAGGCCCGCATCGACGCCCTCGCTGCGATCAAGTCCGAGCATGGCGAGGTCTGGCGGCGCATCGCGCAGCCCTCCTGGGCCGAGCGCCTGGTGCACGGGACTGCGAACCTCCGCTCTCGAATCAGCCGCGACCTGGGGCACGATGCGTTTCGGTTCGGCGCGTCTCACGCCAATGTGGACGGCACGAGGCGCGTCGAAACCCGCCACCGTCTGCTGCTCACCGCGATCGCCCTCGAAGGCCACCGTGCCGAGCACGGCGAGTACCCGCTGACGCTCGAAGCCCTGGCGCCGGCCTTCCTGGCCGCGATACCGAGCGATCCGTACGAACCGGACGCGCCGCTGCGCTATCGACGTGCCGGCTCGGGCTACGAGCTGTCGAGCCTCGGCGCCGAGCTCTCGGACAACTCGGACAACTCGGACGCGCTGCGATTCCGGCGGCCGTGAGCTGCGGCAGCACCGCGCCCGGGGAGCCCTCTGTACAACGACCCGCCCTCTGCGCTACCCTGCGCCGACGTAGTTCGGCAGGTTTTGGCCCTCAGACAACGGGGAACGACGATGCGACGGACGATCGGGTGGCGAGCTCTGTTTGCTTTTGGCGGTTGTGTGGCGGTCTCCGGTCTGTGGTTGCTGGCCGCGCCGACGCGCGCGCAGGACGCCGAGGCCAGCCTGCGCTCGAGGTTCGACTGGACCGACGGCGCCGGTCGCGTCGAGCTCGGCTCCGTGGGAGAGATCGATCTCGCCGAGGGGTACTCGTTCATCGGCCGATCGGACACCAAGAGGCTGATGACGCTCTACGGCAACCACGTAGACGACACCGAGCTCGGCCTCGTGGCTCCCTCGGACAACCTCGGGGCCTGGTTTGTCGTGTTCGAGTTCGATGCGGTCGGCTACGTGCCGGATGACGAGAAGGACGAGCTCGATCCGGACGCGCTGCTCGAGCCCTACGAGACCGGCAACAAGGCCGAGAACGAGAGGCGCGAGGCGCGCGGTGAGCCGCCGTTCATCCTGAAAGGCTGGAAGACCGAGCCGTTCTACAATGAAAAGACGAACAACGTCGAGTGGTGCCTGCATGCCGAGAGCAAAGGCGATCCGGTCTTCAACCACGTGATCAAGTACCTCGGCCGTCGAGGTGTCATGGACGTCACCCTCGTCTGCGGTCCCGAGGACTTCGACCGGACGCTCGCCGAGACGCGCCGCATGCTCGACGGCTTCAGCTACCAGAGCGGCGAGCGCTACGCCGACTGGAAGGAAGGCGACAAGATCGCGGAATACGGGCTGACCGCTCTGGTCGCCGGTGGCGCGCTTGCCGTCGCCGCGAAGACCGGCCTGCTGCAGAAGCTGCTCAAGCCGCTCATCATCGGCGCCATCGCGATCGGTGGCGCGATCATGGCGTTCTTCAAGAAGCTCTTCGGTCGCGGCGGCGCCAACGACGCCGCGTGACGTCGGTCCGCGCCGGTTCGGCCTACTGACGCGTCAGGCGATGGATCCGTTCCTCGAGCTGCTGGCGATCCTCGCCGCGATCTACGCGATCGAGTGCTGCGCGTGGCTGCGCTGCGGATCGGTCGTTCTTCGCGAGCGCTTCGTGCGCTGGAGCCGCCTCGCGTCGGTGCTCGAGTTTCTCCAGAACGGGCGTGCCGGCGTCTGTGTTCTCAGCCCGCTGCCGTGCGATGTCGCGCCCGGCGCGCATCGCTTCGCGCTGTCGGTTTCGCCGCGGGCCGTCTACGCGTATTCGTTCCAGGCGTTCACGGCGACCGGTCGACCGCCGCAGTCCGAGATCTATGTCGAGATCGATGAGCTGCCGAACGTGCGCGCCGCTCACGGTCGACTGCAGATCGGAGATCGCGTCGCAGCTGACCTCGGCTCGCCGTCCCTCGCGTTGCGCTACGCGCGTCTGTTGCGGACGCTGGGAGCGCATCGCGAGGAGGACCGCGCTGCGATCATCGCGCGCGATCTCCACACCAGCCTCGACGCCCGGCGCGTCCGCAGACGCTGGCAGCGGTTCCGTTTCGGCCTGCTGCCGCTGCGCTGCCTGGCGACGGCGCTCTTCCTGATCGTGTTCGCCGTTCTGCCGGCCGTGCACTACACGACCACGATCGTGCCGCACTGGAAGGTCCTCCTCACCGTCTATCTGTACGTCCACGTGCTGACCGTCTGGTGCGCGTACAGTCTTCACCGGCGCACGTATCCCCGGCATCGCTCCGAGCGCCGCGGCAAGGTCGGTCTGATGGCGTTCGCTCCGACCTACACGATGCGAGCGCCGCAGGCCGTCGCGGCCGATCTGTTGGCGACGTTCCACCCGCTGGCCGTCGCCGCGGTGTTTCTCGACGAGGCGCAGTTTCGCACGTTCGCGCGTCGCGTTCTGCGCGATGCTCGCTCACCGATCGATCCGGTCTGTGGCGATGAGCGCCATGCCGTTAGGGAGACCGAGGCGTCGTTCCGCGCGGCCGCGCTCACGGCGATCGAGGCGATGCTCGTCGAGCACGGCGTCGATCCCGACGCGCTTCTCGTCGCGCCGGAACGCGGCGACGCCGAGTGCGTCGCTTACTGCCCGCGCTGCGAGGAGCAGTTCGCCACGACGGAGGTCCGCTGCGAGGAGTGCGGCGGCAAGGACCTCGTGCCGTTCGATACGCCCGTTGCGAACTCTACCGGCTCTCGAGATCGTCGTCCGGCGTGATGCGCGCGACGTAGCCCCCGCCCGCTGCCATCCGCAGGACGAGCTCGTCGCGACTCTCGACGCGGCGTCGGCGGCGCTCCAGCGCGTTCGGATCGTCAACGGTGCCGTTTGCATCGGCCAGCTCCTCGACGTCGAACACGCCCTTGCCGAGGAATCCGAGCTCGACGCGCATCTCGCGTGGCGTCCAGTCGGTCATCGCGCCGATATACCACGTCGTGCCGCGGCGTCGTGCCAAAGCGATCGAATCGCCGACCGCGCCGGCGAGAAACTTCGTCTCGTCCCACGTCGTCGGAATCTGCGTCAGGAATCCGAAGCCGGGTTGCTCTCGGTACGCGCTCGGCTCGTCGGCCACCATCGGCACCGGGTTCTCGTAGACGACGTACATCGCGAGCTGATGACAGCGCGTCCCCGGCACGCGCGGTCGGATGTGGCTGCGGCGGAACGACTGGCGCGACGCGGCTCGAAACCCGCCGAGGTGGTAGTCCATCGGGCCGGCGAGCATGCGCGTGTAGGGCACGAGCACGTCGTGCTCCGGCGTCGGCTGTTCGCTCCACTTCACTGCCTCGAGGTTGAGCACGCCTTCCTTGTTGACGAGGTTCGGGTACGTGCGGCGTAGCCCGGTCGGCTTGTACGAGCCGTGGAACTGGATCTTCAGCCGGTGCCGTGCAGCGGTCCGCACCACGCGCTCGCAGAAGACCACCATGTCTTGGTCGCCGCGGTCGAGGAAGTCGACCATGAGGCCCTCGATTCCCCAGCGCTCGTACAGCGCGAACGCCTCGTCGAGCTTGGGTCGCAGCGCCCTCTGATGCACCCAGAGCCGGAGGCCGACGCCTTTCGCCTCAGCGTAGGCGAGCAGACGTTCCCACTCGAGCTCGGGTCGTGGCACGGTGACGTCCGATTCGGGACCGGGTGCGTACCCGTCGCGTCGCTGGCGATACCACGGCTTGCGGTCCGCGACGATGGCGTGAAACTCGATGCCGCTCTGTGCGCAGAAGTCGATGTACGCCGCCATCGACGCGAACGTCATGCCGGGGTGCGTGCCGTCGGCTTCCTCCTGCGTGCCGTTCCACCAATTCCACGTCGTCTTGCCCGCACGGATCCACGACGTGTCCTCGATGGCGCACGAATTGTTGAGACAGAGCAACAGATCGGACTCGATCAGGTCGCCGGCGCGTTCCGCGAGCCACACGACACGCCACGGAGAGCGGCAAGGCGTCGAGGTCCGAACCTTGACGCCGCCGACCTCGCTCTCGCCGGGAAGCGGCGAGAGCCGTGATTCCAGCGCCGGCGTGTCGCCGCCCGCGGCTCGGAGGTAGAGGCCGGCCCAATCGCGCAGTCGCGCTTCGGTGATCGCGACCGCCGGGCCTTCGTCGAGCTCGAGCAGGATCGGGAGGTCGATCAGCTTGCGCGGCGAGATGGCGGTGAGGCGCGACGTGTCGTAGAGGCCCTCGTGCGACGTCTTGAAGCCGCCGAGAGGCAGGAAATGCACCGTCGGGTCGACGGGGAATCGAAAGGAAGTGAGCTCTTGCACCAACTCGAGCGAGTCCGGCTTTTCCTGCCGTGGCAGCGCGTAGTGCAACGCGACGCCCTCATCGTAGCAGCGCAGGACGATGTCCAGCCGGCGGCGCGGCGCGTTCCGCTGGCGCAGTGACACCGTGGCCTCGACGGCTCGATCGCGGACGATCCGGTTCTTGCCGAGATCGACCTCGAACGTCTGGTCACGGCTCCCGACGTGCGTGCGGTCGAGCTCCAGTCCGCGGCCGAGGTCGACGGATCGGAATCGGAGACCGAGCGCGCAGTCGGCGAGCAACTCGCGGCCGCGGAACCGTACCGAGTACCGCGGCGTGCCGGCGTCGTCGAGGCGGAACAAGATCTCCGTCGTGCCGCTCGGCGACCGGATCGCGAGCGGAGCGCCGAACGCGCCAGGCGTCCAGAGACTCGCCATGAGCACGAGCAGCGACAGGCGTTGGATCATGGGGAGCCCTCCCTTCGTCGGCCATCGTAGCGCCTCTCCCACGGTCGACGCGAGCGGTTGCTCTGGGACGTCTCATCACCGATCGGGTAGGCCGTTGACACCCTGCGCCATGGTCCTATCGTTGAGGGCGCTGCGAGGAGTCCACCGCATCGTCGGTGCGCGGATGGCCTCCCGGTCCGAACCCCCTTCGAAGGACGTCCGGTGCCTGAATACACCATCTTCGTCATCGAAGACGAGGACGACATCCGCGAACTCGTCGAGTACAACCTCGCCCGGGAAGGGTACAAGGTCCACGGCTTCACGACCGGAGAGGAGGCGCTCGAGCGACTCGACTCCTTGCGCCCCGACCTCGTGTTGCTCGATCTCATGCTCCCTGGCTCGGATGGCATCGAGATCTGTCGTCAGCTTCAGGCGCACCCGACAGGCCGAGCCGTGCCGATCATCATGGTCACCGCCAAGGGCGAGGAGAGCGACGTCGTCCTCGGTCTCGGCGTCGGGGCGGACGACTACGTCACGAAGCCGTTCAACGTGCGAGAGCTCGTCGCCCGCGTGCACGCTGTCCTGAGGCGAGGGGTGGCCCGTCGCGAGGAAACGGAGCGCATCGAGGTCGACGGGGTTGTTGTCGACGTGGATCGCCACTCCGTCGACATCGACGGTGAGTCGGTCCCGTTCACGGCAACGGAGTTCCGCTTGCTGCGGTTCCTCGCCTCGCGTCCGGGCCGCGTGTTCGCGCGCGACCAGCTCCTCGATCGCGTGATCGGGCACGATGCGGTCGTCACGGATCGCAACATCGACGTCCATATCCGGGCGGTGCGCAAGAAGCTGGGCCAGCATCGGGACCTGATCGAGACCGTCCGCGGTGTCGGCTACCGGTTCCGCGATCAGTTGTAGGCCCGCCGATGAGGCTCACGACGCGGCTCTCCTGGAAGCTCTACCTGGGCTTCGGCCTCGCCACGCTGGTGACGACGCTCGTGCTCGGATTCCTGACGCATCCGCATATCGAGGGGCTCGCCGTCGAGTCCGCGCATCGGGCCCTTCGCGGCGAAGCGTTGCTGGTTCGCGCGATCGCGCGACCGGTGCTCCGTTCGTCGGCCGGCGGGGCCGAGCTCCAGGCGGCCTTGACCTTGCTCGGAGACGAGACGGGGCAGCGCTTGACCGTCATCGACGCGGCAGGCCGAGTTGTGGCCGACTCCGCCGTCGATCCTTCGGATACGGACAGCCACGCCGACCGGGAAGAGATCGTGCAGGCTCGGGAGACCGGCGAAGGGACCGCGCGGCGTTTCAGCGACACGCTTCGCGCGACGCTGATCTATCACGCGGTCAACGTGGAAGAAGGCGGCGAGCTACTCGGCTACGCGCGCGCGGCGCTGCCGGTCGACGAGTTGCAGCGGCGTTTGGGTACGCTGTGGCTGCGCGTGGTCGTCGGCGCCGCGTTCGTCGTTGTCGGAGCCCTCCTCTGCGGGTTCTTCTTCGCTCAGCGCGTGACACGCCCGTTGCGGCGGATGACGCAGGCGGCGCGTTCGGTGGCGCAGGGTCGCTATCGAGAACGCGTCGAGGTGACGACTCGCGACGAGATCGGCCAGCTGGCACGTGCCTTCAACACGATGGCCGAGCAGCTCGACCTGCGAATCCAGGCGATGCTCCAGGATCGCAACAAGGTGCTGACCATCCTGTCGGGGATGGTCGAGGGTGTCGTCGCCGCGGATCGCGTCGGCAAGGTCATCCACATGAACGAGGCGGCGCTCAAGATGCTCGGCGGCGGCGATGTCTCGCCTGAGGGACGTCACCTCTGGGAGGTCAACGCTGCGCTTCCGGTCCGCGAGGTCTTCGCCGAGACGCTACGCGATGGCGAGGAGCGCCGGCGCGAGGTGCAGATCGGAGTGGCTCCGCCGCGCACGATCGCTCTTCACAGCTCGTTGTTGCGCGACGGCGAGGGGCAGCCCTCCGGCGTCGTGATCCTGCTCCATGACGTGACCCGCATGCGACGCCTGGAAGGGCTGCGCAGGGACTTTGTCGCGAACGTATCCCACGAGCTGAAGACGCCGTTGACCGCGATCCGTGGCCTGGTCGAGACGATTGCCGACAGCGGCGCCGAGATGCCCGAGGAGACGCGGGCCCGGTTCCTCGAGAAGGTCCAGCGCCAAGTGAATCGATTGGCGGCGCTCGTCACCGATCTTCTGACGCTCGCCCGCATCGAGTCCGAGGACGACAGGCCTTACGAGCCGCGTCGACTCGACCTCAGAGACGGCATCGGCGACTGCTTCCGACGCGCGCTGCCGGCGGCCGAGGAGAAGAAGCTCTCCTTGAGGCTCGAGCAGCCCGAGCAGCCCGTGTGTATCTCGGCGGAGGACGAGGCGGTGCGCAGCATCGTCGACAACCTGCTGCAGAACGCGATTCGCTACACCGAGTCCGGCGGCTCGATCAGCTTGAGCCTGTCCGCCGACGCGAACCGAGTCGTCATCGTCGTCGAAGACACGGGCATCGGCATCGCCGTCGAGCATCGCGAGAGGATCTTCGAGCGCTTCTACCGCGTCGACAAGGCGCGCTCGCGCGAGGCTGGCGGCACGGGGTTGGGTCTGTCGATCGTCAAACACCTCGTCGCCGGGCTCGACGGCAGCATCGAGCTCCAAAGCGAGCCGGGCAAGGGCAGCGTGTTCCGGGTGATGCTGCCGGCGATGGACGCATAGGCTGCCCGGGCGGACCCGTTCTGCGGCGGACGCTCTGGGCGGGCAGCCTATGCGCGCGGAGTTGGAGCTGACCGCGTCACGCTCAGCGCGCAGGGCCAACGGTCGCGCGGCAGCTCAACTCCGCGTGAGGCCACGGCTGGCGTGCCCGCCGCCCCGGACCGGTGGATCCGCCGTCGCGACCGCGGTACGATGCGCGGACTCGGGAGGGACCGAAAGGACCATGCGAGTTCCGTGTGTGGTGCCGGCTGTCGAGCGGGCGCAGAAGGTCCAGACAGGCACGAGGACTGGAACATGACGAATCCGACACGTAGACGTTTTCTCGCGCGCACGCTTGCCGTCGGAGCGGGCCTTGCGGCGCCGGCTGTCTTTCCCGACGGTTTTCTCAGCGCGGCGTCGCCGAACGAGAAGATCCTCACCGGGCACATCGGCCTCGGCGGCATGGGCACGGGGCATCTGAACTTCTTCAGGGACTACGTCGGCGCTTTGTGTGACGTCGATCGGGCCCACCTCGATCGCGCGGCGAAGATCATCGGCAGGTACGTTCCGAAGTATCACGACTTCCGCCAGCTGCTCGACCAGAAGAATCTCGACGGCGTCGTGATCGCGACGCCCGATCACTGGCACGGCGTCATGGCGGTCCTCGCGTGCGAGGCGGGCAAAGACGTCTACGTGCAGAAGCCGTCGTCCGTGACGATCGAAGAGGGGCGTGCCATGATCAACGCTGCGCAGCGCTGCGGGCGGATCATGCAGGTCGGGTCGCAGGGGCGCTCGACGCACGCTGCGTACAAGACGGCGGCCTACGTGCAGAACGGCATGATCGGCGCCGTCAGCGAGGTCAACTGCTGGCACTACCCGAACCCGGTCGGGGGCTACAAGGAGCCTTCGAAGTCGCCGGACAACCTCGACTGGGACCTGTGGCTCGGGCCGATGCGGTACACCGACTACAACGTCGACCGCGTCCACTTCAACTTCCGCTGGCTACTCGAATTCGGCGGTGGTCAGATTCGCGACCGCGGCGCTCACGTGTTCTCGTGTTGCCTGTTCGTGCTCGATCGCGACGACCAAGGCCCGTCGTACATCGAGGCGACCGGCTCCGCTCCGCCGAAGGGGCTCTGGGACACGCCGACCGACATGGAGATCAAGTTCGTCTTCAAGAATCCGGACTGGACGCTCTACTGGCGTCAGCCGGGCAAGCCGTTCGCGCCGTTCGAGAACCGCGGCTTCGGCGCGCAGTACGTCGGATCCAAGGGGAGTATGGTGCTCGGCGGTGGCGACGGAGGCACGTTCGCCGAGCCGAAGTGCCTCGAGTATGAGGCCCCCGCCGACGGCGCACAGCCGTACAAGAGCCCCGGCCACGAGCAGGATTTCGTCAACTGCATGCGCTCGCGCAAGCGACCGATCATGTCGATCGAAGCGGGCCACGCGGTCGGCGTTCTGTGCATTCTCGGCAACATCTCCTACCGCCTCGGACGCGGTCTCAATTGGGACCCGGTCAACGAGCGCGTGATCGGCGACGAGGAAGCCAACCGGCTCCTCGCTCGTCCGAACCGTGCCCCGTGGCGCATCTGACGGTCTGGGGATCTTCCGAGGTCGACGAACGAGACAGGATCACACCATGAACCGACACTCACTGTTGACGATCGCGACGCTCACTCTCGCCATCGTGACGGGGCCGCCCGCGCGGTCGCAGGGTCAGAACCAGGGCCTCGATGCATGGCTCGCCGCGATCGAGTCGCAGGACGACGGCGTGCGAATGGCTGCGCGTCTGAGCGGCGAGAAGCACGGGGCCCGCGCTGTCGCGGGGCTCGGAAAGATCATCGGCAGCGGGCACCGCGAGGCGAAGATCACCGCACAGCACGCGCTCAAGCGCATCGTGCACCACGCCGGTCGCCCCGGCGCAGCGAGCGAACGCGCGCCGGTTCTTCGCGAACTCGAGAAGCTCACGGCTCCGGAGCTCGCCGCCGGATTGCGCCGCGAGGCGCTGTGGATGATCGGATTCATCGGCGGCGACAAGCCGTCGGTCGAAGTCGCGTACCGATCGCTGTGGGACGATGACGAGCACGTCGCCGAGATCGCGCGGCTCGTCTTGGAACGTATGCCCGGAGGCGAGGCGGTCGGCGCGCTGCGCACGGCGATCGTTCTCGCGAACGACGACAAGCGCTCGGATCTGATCTTCTCGCTGAGCAAGAAGGGCGACGCGTCCGCCGTCCCCGTGCTCGTGAAGCTCAGCGGCGCGCTGCACCCGCAAGTGCGTCTCGCGGCGTTCGAGGGGCTCGCTCGCCTGGGAGCGCCCGAAGGCGTCGCGCCGTTCACTGCGGCGCTCGCAGACGCCGACGATCCGCTGCACGCGAAGCTCTTCAACGAGTATCTGCGTCTCGCGGATCTCCTGTCGGAGCGCGGCGATGCCGACCAGGGCCGCGCGATGTACCTCGACGCGCTGGCGCGCGCGCCGCACGACTTCCAACGCGAGCGCGCACTCCACCGATTGTGTCCCGAAGGGAACGACAGCGGCATCGAGGCACTCTTCACGGGACTGACCGACAGCGCCGAGCGCGTGCGGCGTCTGGCGCTCGGGCGCCTCGCCGCGCTGCGCGGCTCGAAGGCGTCGGCGGCGCTCGAGAAGGGCTACGAGGAAGCGCCCGCTGCGACGCGGCCGATCCTGTTGCGAGCTCTCGCCGAGCGCGATCGCGACGCTGCGGCCGAGCACATCCGCCGTGCGATCGAGAGCGACGACGCCGAGCTCGGCATCACGGCGCGCGACCTCGCGGGCGAGCGCGATCAGGTCGAGCTCGCGTCGACGTATCTGCGCGTCGCCGAAGCCGGCAGCGACGTCGTGCGTCCGGCCGCGGTGCGCGGCTACTTGACCGTCGCGGAGAGTCAGCGTGCCCAGGGCTACGAGCAGAAGGCGCTCGCGATGTTCCGCAAGGCGCTGGCTCTGTCGGAGGACAGCGAGCCGCGCGGTCGCGCGCTGGGAGGCATCATCGCGGTCGGTGATCCGCGGGCGATCGACGATCTCGTGCCGTTCCTCGCCGACTCGGCGCTCGCGGTGCGGGCCGCGAACGGCTACGTCGACTTTGCGGTGAAGGCCGGCGCTGCGGGCAACATCGACGCCGCCGAGGCGCACCTCTTGCGCATCGCGACCGGCAACTTTCCGCGCGACATCATCGGCCGCGCGGCCGAGGCTCTCCGCAAGTTCGGTCGCGATCCGCAACGCGCTGCGCGCGCGAAGGGCTTCGTGCTCGACTGGTGGCTGACGGGGCCCGTGCAGGATCCCGACGGCAAGAGGCTGGCCGAGCCGCTCGCACCGGAGAAGGAGATCGTGCTCGACGAAATCTGGCGCATCGGCCCGCGCCGGTATCGCTGGCAGCGGTTCCGCGACTTGTCGCTCGATGGTCTCGTCAACCTCGTGCCGGTCTTTCGGCGCAGCCAGAACGTGCTGGCGTACGCGTTCACCGAGATCGAGTCCGATCGCGATCGCGATGTCCTGCTCAAGATGGGGAGCGACGACGGCATCGCCGCTTGGGTCAACGGCGAGCGCGTGCACTACAACCTCGCGCCGCGCGGCGTCGTCGTCGATCAGGACGTCGTCAAGGCGAAGCTGAAGAAGGGCACCAATCGCATCTTGCTGAAGATCCAGCAGGGTGGTGGCGATTGGGGCTTCTGCTTGCGCATCACCGATCCGCAGAACGCGCCGCTCGACCTCTCCACCGCGAAGTGACGCGTTCGACGAAGCGACGACGGACGACCGGGTTCTCGAGCTCGTCCTCGGAGGCGACCGGCAGGGTCGGCTCGATCCGTGCGAGCGCGTCGGCGAACAAGCCGCGTCCCGGCCTCGGCTGTTCGGAGGTCGTCGCTTCGTCGATCGTCGCGCCGTCTCCCGCTGCTTCGGATGCCGCCGGCAGGACCGGTACGTCGCGGATGCCGCAGGACGGGCTGCGCGATTTCAGGATGCAGCCATCGATACCGGCGGCGACGAGCTTGCGGGCTTGCAGCTCGACGAGGCTTCGGACGCCGGCGGTGAGATCCTCGCGTGTCGCGGTGACGATGAGCTGCGGCGCGTCGGGCGAGCCCTCGAGATGCATCGGCTCGCGCGGCACGCCGAGTCCGGCTTCGACTTCGGGACAGATCGACACCCACGCAAAGACGCGATCGAGCGCGGCGCGAAGCTTCGCGTGGTGCTTGTGTCGTCCGTCGTAGCGAACGGCTTCGCCGAGGAGGCAGGCGCTGATGCCGACGCGGGGTCCCGCGGCAGAGCTCGGCGCATCGTTGTTCATGGCCGCGAGTCTCCGCGCTCCGCATCGAGGGGGCAAGTCCGGTTTTCCGCCTTCCCGAACGCGTGGGCTTCCGTATCATGGCCGCGGTCAGGGACGGAAGAAGCCAGAGACACAGTACCGCGCCCGGCGCGGCGGGGGGGAGAAAACATGCCGATGTGCCGATACGTCCGAATCCTCATCCTGATCGGCGGGCTCGTCACCGCGGATCTCGTCGCGGCTGACGAGTCGACCGGATGGCTCGAAGATTACCTCGACCGTCTGGCCGCCGATGACGGTGGCGAGTACGGGACGATTTCGCTGCATCTCGGCGGGTTCGACGCGTTCGATCAGAGTCTCAGCACGAAGGCAGCTGCATTCGAGGCCGGGCTCGAGTATCGCTTTCCGGGGCTCGGTTGGGGCCTCGCGCCGATCGTCGGGCTCTCCGGGACGGCGGACTGGAGCGTCTACGGATACGCCGGACTGCGCTGGGAGGTGCCCGTCTGGCAGACGGCTGCCGAGCGCGGCCTCTACCTCGACCTGAGCTTCGCGGTCGCCGCGTACGAAGAGGGTGACGGCAAGGATCTCGGCGGCCTCCTCGAGTTTCGATCGGGCCTCGGCTTGGCCTACCGCTTCACCGAGTCGGTCAGCGTCGGGATCGGCGCCTACCACCTGTCGCACGCGGGGCTGTACGGCGGAAGCAATCCGGGCGCGAACTCGTTCCTCGTGAACTTCGCGTTCACGCCGTAGTCTGCTATCCTCCCGGCACTTGGTGCCGCCTTTCAGAAATCATGTGCGTACCGCCGGCGCCGTCGCCCGCTGGCTTCGTTGCGCTCAGTCGACTATGCGCCTCCAGGAGGAGACCAGCTCATGTCACCGATCGGCTTCGCGCATCCCGACGACACGGCGCACGTTCGCGCGCTGCTCGAGGAGGTCGGTTACCGCGACGACGGCGTGCGGGAGCTTCTCGGCGCAGCGCACATCGCGGCGCCCGCCGCGCGCGACGTTCCCGGACTCCTGCGCAAGACCGCGGGAGGATCGCCGCTCGAGACGCTCGTTCGCCTCTTGCTGATCGGCGCGCCGGTCGAGGTCGAGGCGGCGCGCGCTGCCGTGTCGCCGACCGATCTCGACGCGTGGGCGGAGGCGGGGCTCGTGTCGATCGACGGCGGGGCCGTTCGTGGCCTCGTGACCCTCGCGCCCCTCGATGAGTTCCTCTTGGCGTGCGACGAGCCGAGCCAGGTGCGAGACGGCGCGCGCGAGGACTTTGTCATGGGCATCGGCGCGAGCACGCGGTCGCTGGCCGATCTGACCATCCGACGCCCCGTGCGCTCGATGCTAGACATGGGGTGCGGATGCGGGACGCACGCGTTCCTCGCGTCGCGGCACGCGGAGCGCGTCGTCGCGGTCGACTTCAACGAGCGCGCCGTCGAGTTCACGCGCCTGAACGCTGCTCTCAGCGGACTGGACAACGTCGAGGCGCTCCAGGGCGATCTCTTCGCGCCGGTCGCCGGCCAGCGGTTCGATCTGGTCGTGTCGAATCCGCCGTTCGTGATCTCTCCGAGCTCGCGCTACATCTACCGCGATGGCGGCATGGAGGGCGACGCGTTCTGCCAGCGCCTCGTGCGCGAGGTGCCGGAGTATCTCGAGGACGGTGGCTACTGTCAGATCCTCTGCAATTGGGCCGTGCACGATGGCGCGTCGTGGCAGGACCGGCTCCGCTCGTGGTTCGCCGACACGGGCTGCGATGCGTGGGTGTTGTGTCACGAGACAGGCGACGCGTCGACTTATGCGCGTACGTGGATCGGTCATACCGAGGAGCCATCGCCCGAGCTCTTCGCACGCCGCTACGACGAGTGGATGGCGTACTACGCGGAGGCCGGCATCGTCGCGGTCTGCGCTGGCAGCATCGCGATGCGCAAGCGCACGAGCGGCGAGCCGACCTACCACGCCGGCAACGCGCCGCGCCTGATCGGCGCATGCGGCGAGGACATCGCGATGACGTTCGAAGCGCGCGACTATCTCGCCGCGTCGAGCGAGAACGATCTCCTCGAGACGCGTTTCCGTCTGTCGCCGGTCGCGCGCCTCGAGCAGACCTGTGAGCAGAAGAATCGCACGTGGCATCCGGTGCAGACGCTGATCTGCCGGACCGCCGGTCTCGGCTTCGCGGGGCGCGTCAACGACGTGCTCGCGCGCCTGACCGCCATGGCCGACGGGAGACGCACGTTGCGCGAGATCGTCACGAAGATCGCGCGTGAGGATCGGGTCACGTTCGACCGGCTGTGGCCACCCGTGCGGGCCGGCATCGTCGGGCTGATCGAGCAGGTGTTCTTGGTGCCGCGGACGTGACGCGCGCCCGGCGGGCGGGGCGGGTCGCGGTGCTTGTGGCGGGTTTTCGGCAGGACACCGTGATAACCCCAGGGCTGGAGGCAGCAAGACAACTAGGGGGGATCCTTGGCCGGGCCACAGCGGCCCGTCAGGTGATTCCTGCACGCAGGAGACTCTTCCCGTGAACCGCAAGCTGACCATCGCCGCCGCCGTGGCCGTCTCGATCGTCGCGGTCGCGGCCTTCTTCATCGCCCGCGAGAGCGGTGCGCCGGGAGCGGTCGAATCGTCCTCCGGCCAGACCGGGCGCGCGGTCGGAGCTGCCGGCGCGCGCGAGGCCGGCGCGCCGGCCTCGAGCGGTATCGTCGCCCGCCGTCGGGCGCCCGAGCCACTCCGCTCCGCAGCGGGGGCCGTCTCGGCGGACAGCTCGGACGCGGCCTCGATGGCGGCAGCCGGCGGCGGCGGATCGCAGCGCGCCGCAGCAGGCGGGGGATCCCCGGGCGCGGGAGGCGGCGCGGGTGGCCAAGCGTCCGGCAGCGGCTCCGGGTCGTCGAGCGACGGCAGCGACAAGGGCGCGAGCGATCGCGGCGACCTCTCCGCGGGCGGGCGCCTCGAAGGTGAAGCCCTGAGTCAGGCGCTCGCGGAGCTGCTGTCATCGGAAGAGATCGGGCCGCTCCAGGGGCTGCTGATCTCCGAGCTCACGGCGGACGGCACCCACTTCACGCCCGAAGATGTTCCGGCGCTGTTCGACGCGCTGATGGGCGTCGGCGACGACTTCGGACTCCAGAAGCTCGCGCTGACCCACCTCGAGCGGATCGACGCGCCGCCGGAGGTCCTGCTCGACGGCTACATGGCGTACCTCGAGTCGTCCAAGAAGCCGCAGCACGCCGACGACGTGTTTCGCCGGCTCGTCGATCTCGGCGGTGACGCGACCGTCGGCGCACTCGGCGATCTGCTCGGTCGGACCGAGAACGAGCGCATGCGCCGACAGACGGCCGAGGCGCTCGGCGCGTTGAAGGATCAGCGCGCCGTGCCGGCTCTCGCCAACGCGCTCGACCGTGCGTCGGAGCCGGGATACAGCCGACCGTATCTCGACGCGCTCGGACAGATCGGCGGTCGCGCGGCGTACGATCGAATCATCGACTACGTGTCTCGCGACGGTTACGAGTCGTCGCTCAGCACGCTGCGTGCGATTCGCGACGTCGAGTTCGCGCCGTACGATTGGTCCGA